>CAZNBS010000135.1:0-13321 GCA_964570955.1 uncultured Burkholderiales bacterium
CCGGGAATCATCGTCGCGGTCGAGCGCACGCGGGCGCAGCCACGTACGCGCATGTGCCCGCGCGCCGAGATCGCCGAGGCCAACCCGCGGCCGACGACCGCGCCGTGGGCGCCCTGTTTCGTCGCAGCCCCGCAGTCAACTTAAAGGGTCCTTCAGACATTTCTGGGGGTAATACCCGGGGGGTAGAGGTTGAGGCCTCCGCAGTGGAAGTAGACGGCGATCTTGAAGTGATTGCGGTTGCAGAAGCCGCAGGCGCGCTTCTGGATGGCGGCGATCTTGGAATTGAGGCCTTCGACCACGGCATTGGTGAAGTGATGGCTGAAGTAGGTCAGGACGTTATGCAAGTGACGCTCGATCATCTTGGCCTTTTCGATCATCGGCGCCAGCCGAGAGTGGGTGGCCCAGAAGTACCAGCGGCGCCAGAAACGCTCGGCCCAGCCGCGGCTGGCGTAGTCCCACAGCGTGCGCAGGCTCTCCTTGAGCGCCCAGGCACGCGCGGTCCTGAGCATCGCTTGGCGCAGCGGCGCGAACTGCGCGGCCGCAGCCTCGGTGAGGTTCTCTTGCGAACGCAGCCACAGCCACCGCGTGCCGAGCAGCCGCTCATCGCCCTGGGCACGCAGCGCCTTGTTCTCCTTGCGGCGCACCTCGTCCAGGGCCTCGAGCACGTGGGCCATGATGTGGAACCGATCGAACACGATCTTGTCCTGGGCCCCCGGCACGGCGGCCTGCACGGCGTTGATATAGGCCTGCCACATGTCCATGCAGACCGACTTGACCCGTGCCCGCTGCACTCAGGCGCAAAGGCCGCAAAATAGGTAGCCAGGCTCTGCTCGGTGCGCTCCTCGCCGACGTACTCGACGCTGCTCGCCTCCAGATCGCACACCAGCGTCATGTAGCGATGACCCTTGGCGATCGCCTTCTCGTCCACACCGATGTGCTCGGGCACGACCTGCGCCTTGGCCAGGCGCCCGCGCACCACCGCGCGCCCCATCAGCCCCCAGGCCTCGTCCCAGCTGATGCGCAGCAGCTGCGCCGCCCGCTTCACATTGGCCGCCAGCAGCACCTCGATGGCCAGCGCCTCGGACAGGCTGGTGAATCGTGCGCCAGCCCCCGCCCACGGCAACTCGATCTGCAGCCGCCCATGTTCGGGACACTCCACGCGTGGCGGGCGCGCAACGAGGTAGGTCATGAACTGACAGCTGTCCAGGTGGCGCCAGCGCCGCTCGGCCAGGTGGTCAAACACGGCGAGCTCGCGCTCACAGCGCGGGCAGCGAAACCGTGTCTTGGGCGCGGGTGCGTCACAAACACCCCTACCTCCTGCCCTGGCACATCCAGCTCCACCCGTTCAACCGTCCAGGGCTCGCTCAGCCCCAACAAGACCCCATAAAGCTCTTTGGTGTCCATCGCGCACCTCCTCAAAACGGTGCGCCACAGCATAGATCAACCCCCAGAAAACCCGGATGGACCACTTAAAGATTGATCCGGGTGATCGAGGTGCTTGTCCGCTTGATTAGCGAGCGCGGCGCACCTCGATACCTGCGCTCGGACAACGGACCCAAGTTCGTCAGCAAGGCGGTTCTCGAGTGGGTGGAGACTGCCCGTATCGAAACAGCCTTGGTCTGCTCCGGCAAACCCTAACAAGACGGCGGCGACGAGAGCTTCAACGGACGGTTCCGCGACGCGTGCCTCTCTGTCGAGTGGTTTCGCAGTCGTCGCACAGCAAAGGTGATCATCGAGACCTGGCATCGGCATTACAATGCCGTGCGAGCGCATCCGAGTCTCGACTACCTGACGCCGATCGAGTTCCGAGTTCATCACGAATCCATCAACGAGGGAGCCGTTCCCAAGTAACCAATGGTCCGAAGATCCCTGGGCAAGTCACCAACGTCAAATGGAAATACAGAAGCATGATGGAACTACACTATCTAAAGGAAGCCGACTCGATTTGTTCAAATCGTGTTGTGATGACACTGGCTGAGAAGGGCATCGACGACTGGGTGCCACACACGATGGTGCTTGTTGAGCGCGAGCAGTTTAAGCCAGAGTATCTTCGCCTTAACCCAAAAGCGCAGGTGCCGACACTGGTTCATGACGGGGCCGTAATCCGCGAATCGTCGATCATCTGCGATTATATTGACGGTTTGCGCGCCACCCCGTCTCTTAAGCCTGAAGGTGCCGTGGCGGTGGCACACATGCGCGAATGGATTAAGGACTGCGACGAGAGCGGCTATCAGGCTTCAGCGACCCTCAACTTCGTCACTAGGTATCGCCTCGAGATTCCGATCGAGGTAATGGAGGCGCGCTGGGAGAAAGTTACGGACATCGATCGGCTTCATCGCCAGCAATCCGTTGTGCGCGAAGGACTGGATTCGCCGTATGTGATGCGCGCAGTGGGGGCTTGGGACCGCATGTTAGGCGGGATGGAGCAGGCACTATGTGACGGTCGTCCCTGGGTCATGGGGGACCGCCTCACCCTCATCGAAACCGCTTACGCCCCTTTCATCAAGGTGTTGGAGCTGAGCCGCCTCCTGGACCTCTGGCTCGATGGTCGGCCGCACGTGCGCGCGTGGTGGAAGCGGCTGACGGTCCGGCCAAGCTATACGCTACTTGACGACTATCCTGGTCAGCGGGAGGACCCAGAAACGCCGTGGGCGAAGTCGGGCGCGATGGTCCGAGATGGTATCGCGGATAAGCTTAGCCAATACAGGAGACGGTTTGGATCTACCTAAACTTGGATTGCTGTGATCTTGCCGCCGATTGATCTGCATTGGCGGGACAGTTGCAGGCTGTTGAATGAATCGCTTGGCTTTTCTGGACCGCCCCGAGACTTTCCTTAAGAGTGACTGCTAGACCTGTCATAAGCGGTCATGAACGACATTTATTCTCCTAATAAAGAGCAGGCATTTTGGCGGCGTACCGTCATCTACTACTCTTGTCGACGAAGGTTCCGCGGTAGTTATGCTGGTGATCCCATTGAACCAAGTCCGCCCCTGTCCATTTTCACGGAGAGCATGATGAGGACTGCCACGAACAGGAATGGTGGTATGACAGGGAAGACGCTACCGTTTCTGGTCGGGGAAAGGTGGAGCTATGGCGGTGGTGAGAGCTTTCCATCAATAAATCCGGCAAACGGAACTGAAGCGGCGCGAGTTTCAGCTGGTCGTCCAGAGGATGTTAAGCAGGCTGCGGAAGCAGCGAATAAGATGCTCAATGATGCGGCGTGGAGAGACCTACCTAGTTATCGACGCGCTGACCTCTTACGGCGTTTCGGAGACCTGATTGCCAGGGACGCCGAAGAACTGGCCCGCACGCAGACAACGGACTGCGGAAAGACGATTGCTGAAAGCCGCGCACAGGCGAGCGCTGCAGCAGACATCTTTCGGTACTTTGCTTCAGTCTGTGAGGTGCAAGAGGGTGGAGTTGTGCCCGAGCGCGGCGCTTACATGAGCTTCACGCGACCAGAACCTATCGGCGTGGTTGCAGCAATTACGCCGTGGAACTCACCGCTTACATTAGAAGCGCAAAAGATTGCCCCCGCGCTCGCAGCCGGCTGCACGATGGTGGTCAAGCCGTCTGAAGTGACACCACAGATTTCCCTTCGGTATGCGGCACTCGCCCTTGAAGCAGGGTTTCCCCCTGGCGTTCTGAATGTGGTGACCGGATTCGGTGATGCCGTTGGTGCGCCCTTGGTTGCGCATCCACTTGTGAACATGGTGACTTTCACAGGTGGAACCGATACGGGGCGGGTGATCGCTCGTCAGGCTGGAGAATTACTCAAGCCAGCCCTCATGGAGCTAGGAGGAAAATCCCCTAACATCATCTTTGACGATGCAAATCTAGACTCCGCAATTCCCGGCGCTGCGTACGCGATTTTTTCGAATTGCGGGCAGTCCTGTCTCGCCGGCTCGAGGATCTTCGTGCAGAAGCCCATTTTCGAGAAAGTTGTGGGAAAACTGTCTGAAATCACATCGAAACTCAAACTCGGCGATCCCTACGATGCCACGACGGCCATTTCTCCTATGGCGAGCTTCGAGCATCGAGACCGCGTTGCAGATCATGTGCGAAGGGCCGTTGACGACGGTGCTCTGCTTATCGCCGGGGGTGAAGTGCCTCAGGATATCGAGCTAAGCGAGGGCGCCTATTACAGACCGACTATTCTGGCTGTTCGAAGCAACGCTGACCGCATTGCCCAAGAAGAAATTTTTGGGCCTGTTGCGGTTGTCATTCCATTCAATGATGAGAGGGATCTTATCGAACAGGCCAACGATACGGTTTACGGACTCGCCTGCGGTATTTGGGCCGAGGATTATCGCCGCGCATTGCGAGTTGCCCGTGCCGTGCGAGCAGGAACCGTCTGGATCAATACTTACAAGACGATTTCGCCTGCAATGCCGTTTGGTGGCTTTGGCGACAGCGGCATGGGCCGGGAATGCGGCCTGGAGGGCATCAGACCCTATCAGGGTACAAAGTCGTATTACCTCAACCTTAATCCTGCACCGGTGAATTGGCCGCCGTCCCAATGAGAGCCCAAGCGCGCAAGGCTGTCGCGGAAATCGGTTGATAGGGTAGACAAGAGAGAGCCAACGCCATGACCAAGCAACTTGCCGGGACTACTGCGGATCTTACGGCTCTTCTCGATGAGCATGCGATCTTCCGGTTGATCCGGTCCGAACGATTCGCCCGCGACCAGGGCGATTGGAGCGGCCTCGCCAGACATTACGTAGACGATTCCTTCGTACGTGTGACCTGGTTCACGGGCACGGGCAGGGAGTTCGCGGAGATGTCCCGCGATATGGCCGCGAAAGGCCGCCACAGCAAGCACCCAATCTGGCCGGTGATGGCGCGTGTCGTGGGCAACCGGGGACTAGTGGAAAGCTACTCGGAGATTCTGAACCGCAGCGTGATTGACGGCGTCGAGGTGGACATGACTCAGTATTGCCGGTTCTTCTCTCAGGTTGTCCGTACCGAGGCGGGTTGGAAGATGAAGTCCTTCGAAGCGATTTATCAGAAGGACAGCATCGTGGCAGTAAACCCAAAAGAGGAGGTTCCGATCGACTGGCAGGAGCTACGGAAGTACCGCGACTCATATAGGATCTGGGCGTGGGCGATGTCCAAGCGCGGATATCGTGTTCCAGACGATCTACCGGGCGATGACCGGCCGGATATTGTCGCCGGGTTTTACGGACGGATGGAGGAGTGGCTTCGAGGGGGTGACTCCGCTAGCGTGGTACCCGGCGGCGTATGAGCGCCGCGACGCTGCGCCGCCAATTGAAACATCTCGCACCCGGCACCGTGCCAAATTGGTGCCAGAACCGGATCTTGGAAACAAACAAGGAGACGTGTTCATGAAGATGCTACTTAGGGTTTGTGTCGCCGCGCTGACCACGACGTTCGCGCTCGCCGCGCATGCACAAGAGGTTACGTTTCGCGTCCAGCACTTCTGGCCAGCCCAAGCCATACCGCCGACCCAGGTATTGCAGCCTTGGTGCGACAGGATCGCGGCCGATTCAAACAAACGAATGAAGTGCCAGATTTTCCCGACGATGCAGCTCGGCGGTCAGCCGTCGCAACTCATTGATCAGGTCCGCGACGGCGTTATTGACATTGGATTCACGCTGCCTGGTTATACGGCAAACCGCTTCCCGATCATGGATGCTCTCGAATTACCACTATTGAGTCGATCGGCTGAGGCGACCTCCATGGCGGCATGGGAGTTCTACGAGAAATATGCCCAGAAGGAGTTCAGTGCTGTCAAGCCCCTGATGTTCGCGGTGCACGAACCCGGCTACATACATACCCGCAACAAGCGGATAACAGCACTGGCCGACTTCCGGGGCCTGAAACTACGCACGGCCACCCGCAGGATGGCCCGACTCGTTGAAGCTGTCGGCGCCTCGCCAGTAGCCATGCCGCAGTCCGCCGTATTTGATTCAGTGAATAAAGGCGTGATCGACGGCGTCCTGCTCCCTTGGGAACCGATTTCAGCGTTGCGATTGCAGGAAGTTCTGAATAATCATACGGAAACGCCGACCGATCGACCTGCGTTGTTTACCCATCTCTTTGTGATCGCAATGAACAAGGCGCGGTACGATGGGCTACCCGCCGAGCTTAAGGGCGTCATCGACCGCAACAGTGGAGCCGGCTTTTCGAAATCGGCCGGCAAGGTTTGGGACTCGTTCGGCTCCCTTAGCCGAAAGGTCGCCGAAAAGCGCGGCAATAGCTTCTACACTTTACCCGCTGCTGAGATGGACCAGTGGGAGAAGGTCGTCTCGCCGCTCCGTGAGGAATGGGTCGCATCTATGAATAGTGCTGGAATGCGCGGAGAGCAAATGCTTGACGATCTCCGAGCGATGATCGCTAAACACAGCAAGGAGTAGTTATCCACAGGACACCGCCGCGGAGCGGGGCACTGGGACGATGTGTCATTGTTCGTCGTTCCCATGCTACTAACGCGGGCCTTCGCTTGCGCGGCGGACCCCAGGTGGCGTTGATCCTGCCGTTCCACCTTTCCGTTCAGTCGGAGTAGGCAAGATGCTGTACTACCTGCTGAGATGGATCTCGATGGTCTTTGCGCTGGTTGGCGGCGCTGCCGTGCTCGCCGTCAGTCTCATGACCACGGTTAGCATCGTCGGCCGCGCCCTGTGGTCGTCGCCAATTGCGGGCGATATCGAGATGACGCAGTTTGGTATTGCGCTGGCACTCTCGCTGTCGCTGCCATGGTGTCAGCTGCAGAAATCTAATATCGCCATCGCTTTCTTCACAGCCAAAGCACCAAGGACCGTTGCCCGGGTTCTCGAGGCCTTCGGCGCCATCGCACTCGGCGCTATGGTCACGCTGCTTGCCTGGCGCACCGGCGCGGGCGCGATTTCGGCTAAGGAAACCGTCGGAACCTCGTTGATTCTGTCGCTGCCGATGTGGATCATCTATGCGGTGCTTGTACCCGGGTTTGCCTTGACCGCATTAATCGCATTCTATCAGGCGGTGATGCATCTATTCGGTGGCCAGGCTCGAGCAGACCATATCAGCGTGGTGGCCCAGCCATAGCGGTTGCTGGAACGAGCGCACGGTACTGGCAATGCGAGGGAGGAGATGCCCGTGTTGAGTGGAACGGGCGTCGCGTTCTGGATGTTCCCCGCAATGCTGGTGCTGGTGGCGATGCGCGTTCCGATCGCAGTGGCCATGTTCATCCCCGGTGCGGCTGGCTTTCTCGCACTGACCGACGAGCTGGTCCTTCTCAACATGCTGAAGGGATCCGCAGTAGCCCGCCTCACCGTCTATGACCTGTCGGTAATTCCGCTGTTTCTGCTGATGGGCCAGTTCGCCACGCAGGGCGGCCTGTCGCGCGAGCTGTTCAAGGCGGCTGCCGCATTCGTTGGACACATCAAGGGCGGACTCGGCATGGCGGCGATCGTTGCGGCTGCTAGCTTCGGCTCGGTATGCGGGTCGTCCGTGGCAACCACGGCTACGATCTGCCAGGTGGCCTATCCGGAGATGGAAAGGCACCGATATTCAGGCCGGTTCTCGACCGGCCTCTTGGCAACAGGCGGCTCGCTCGGCATCATGATCCCGCCTTCGGTGCCGCTGATAGTTTACGCGATATTAACTGAGCAGAACATCGCCAAGCTGTTCGCGGCCGCCGTGGTCCCTGGAATCGCAGCGGCACTGGGCTACATTGCGGTAATCGCGATCTCTTGCTACTTCTTCCCCGACCTCGCCGTCAAGAGCGAACGTCTGCCCTGGTCTGAACGGTTCAAGGCACTGATCGGCGTGTTGCCGATCGCTCTGATCTTTTTTGTCGTGTTCGGCGGCATCTACACTGGCATCTTCACGCCGACCGAGGGGGCGGGGGTCGGCGCCCTTGGGACCTTCGTGGGTGGCTTCGTCAAGAGGGAACTCGATACCCAGGCGGTTAAACGCTGCTTATTGGGAACGGCGGAGACCTCGGCGATGGTGTTCATGATCTTTCTGGGCGCCGACATGATGAATTCGGCGCTCGCGCTTACGTACTTGCCGACTAACCTGGCTGATTGGGTGACGCACCTCGACATACCACCGCTGGCCATCATTGCCGCCATCATCATCGGTTTCATCCTGCTGTGCTGCGTGATGGACGAATTGGCACTGCTCATGCTGATGGTCCCAGTGTTCTTTCCGGCTGTGATGGGCCTGGATCTTTGGGGTCTGGGCTCTGAGGAGAAAGCAATCTGGTTCGGCATCCTGATCCTGATGGTGATGCAGATCGGGCTAATAATGCCGCCGGTCGGCATGAACGTGTTTGTGGTCAACGGAATGTGCAGGTCTGTACCGATGAACGAGACCTACAAGGGGGTAATGCCCTTCTTGGTCAGCGACGTCTCACGGTTGGGGGTGCTGCTGTTCTTCCCCGTGGTAAGCCTGTGGCTAACGCGCTTATTCTTTTCGTGAGTAGAAAGGGGGGTAATCGGATCTATTTGCACACTTCCCTGCCCTAAAGAGACAAGTGGATCGCGTGCCAGTTTCCGTATGAGATCCCTAATTCCGAAGTTGATCGTGCAAGTGTCTGGTACGACTCACGCGGGCAGCGGCCGAGTGACCCTTTATCACTGCGGCGGGCCGCTTCAGGAGGTTCAGTTCTTCGACGGGCTGCCCGGCACGCGGCCGGGACAAGCCGCTGGCGCACACGCGCGGATCATCGGGGAGGATGCGCAGGGGTGCGCACAGCCCATCGGCCGGGCTCAGTGCGCTGCCGCTGGCGCGAAACCGTACGACGCAAACATGAACGCGATCCATTGCCCCTGTGCGCGTTCTACATTTCCCGCTGTTTCTTCCGGTCTCTGCCATCGTCGTCGACGAGCGGCCTTGTAACTCATCCCCGTTTGTTACGAACCGGGACCGCTCGCGGGGATCGCAACAAGAAGTACCGCCGCTAGTCATGAATGGGGTGTATTCCCCGCATGAAGAACACGAATTTCTTCTTCCGAAGATCGATCAGATATGATTTTCCGCACGACGCTGCCGCTCTGGATTCCGACCAGGCCAGCCGAGCCCAGAGTGGGTCATCTCTGTCCACGAGAAAAAGGCGAGGTGTAATGGTGAATATTCTGATCTTCGCGAAGCACGTTCCTACGTCTGCTGTCCGACCGAGAATTGCAGAATCGGCCGAAAGCATCCATGAGGCCGGGCTGTCTTTTGAAATCAATGAGGCAGATCTTTATGCGATCGAGGAAGGCGTATACCAGAAATCGGTGCACGGCGGCAGCCTGATCGCGGCAACGATTGGCCCGGCCCGAGCGCGCGAGGTATTTCCGGTGGCCTTCGCCAAGGGCGCCGATCAAGCAGTCCATGTCGTTGATGAAGCACGGTCCGGAAAGGCGCTTTCGGCAAATGTCCTTGCAGCCAAGAAGATCGTCGACAGGTGCGCGCCGCAACTTATCTTGTGCGGCGTGCAGGCGTCCGATGACATGCAGGGCCACTTTGGCATCATGCTGGCCGAGGCACTTGGCTATCCATGTGTAACCGCGGTTATCGAGATCAATGTTGACAAGAGCAAGCGCACCGCGACCGTCGTCCGCGAAACCGGCGCCGGCTTCAAGGAACAGTTGGAGCTCGACCTGCCGTGCCTCCTGACCGTCCAGTTCGGCATCAGGCCGCTCAAGTACACGCCCATCATGTCGGTCGTGAGAATGCGCTCGCGCCCCGTTGATTCCGTGACTTATGAGGATCTAGTCGCGGTGCTGGACGATCGTAGTCTTACGTTTGACACAAGAATCGTCGAATTTCGCTACCCGGAAGCCGGTGGCAAGTGCCAGATATTCGACGGATCACCGGCGCAAGCGGCTGATGAATTGATGAAGAAGCTCTGTGATCGGGGGGTTTTCTGAGATGGCTGGTAAGGACGTAGTAATCATTTGCGAGGCCGGCGAAGGGCAGACCGAGTCCGCCAATATGCGCCTCATCGCAAGCGGAGCAGCCCTTTCAAGCTTTTGGGGTAGCGAGCTGATTTGCCTGTTGGCAGGCGGGGAGGCCGACACCAAGGCAGCCGAACTTTGCGCGTATGTCGACCATGTCTACGTCGCAAGATTTGAGGGGGGCACGTGCAACTCCTCTGCGTTTCTCGATGCGGCCAGGCAGTTGGTGGCCGAAGTTGCACCGCGCGCGGTTCTGTTCGGCCATACGTTTCTCGGGATGGACCTGGCGCCGCGTATCGCTGCCCATCTCGGCGTTGCACCCATCAGCAATTGCGCTTCGCTGGTTGTTGAGGCGGACCGCTTGTTCGCGACTCGGCCAATGTATCACGGCCGAATTCACGCCAAGGTCGAGATCGGGTGCAATCCCGTCGTCGCGACCCTGCAGTCAGGCAATGCGACGCCCTTGCGGAAGCAGACGCCGGGTGTGATTAGCGAATTCGCGGTGGCGCCGGACTCGAGCCGCAAGGTCCGGCACTTGAAGAGCATTGCACCGGAGCGGACCGGCCTCGACATCAGTAAAGCGGAAATTCTTGTCGCCGGCGGCCGTGGAATAGGTGAGCGAGACAACTTCGTGCTGGTCGAGAATCTGGCCGCCGCACTTGGCGGCGCGCCCGCCTGCTCGCGCCCATTGGTCGACATGGGCTGGTTCGGTCCCTCCTACCAGGTTGGAATGTCGGGCAATAGCGTGAAGCCAAGGCTGTACGTTGCCTGTGGGATATCCGGCGCCATTGAACATCTTCATGGAATGAAGGAATCGGAAACGATTGTGGCGATCAACAAGGATCCCGATGCGCCGATCTTCAAGGTCGCCCATTTCGGCATTGTCGGGGACGTGAACGAAGTGCTGCCGGAGTTGACAGACTCCGCAAAGAGACTCAAGCCGTAGCTCTGGTCCAGGGAATCCCGCGCGGTCCTGTTGGCGAACGGCTAAAGCAGGGCAGCGAGGGGCATTGCGACCACGGGAAGACCCCGATCAGCCAACATGAATGACCTTGCGTTAGCAGAACGGAAGATATTCGAGACGATTTCTCCGGCACTCGTATTCGCGTTTTACGTGCTCGCTATAGTAGCCCTGGCGATATTCCTCTATGGCCTCTGGCAACGAATAGCGAAATACCGGGCCGGCAAACCCGCCGACCGTTTTGACGGGTTGTGGACGCGTGCGGTTTTCTTGGTCCGAACCACGGTGACCCATGCCACGCTGCGCAAGCGCAACGGCTTGGTCGGTCTGGCGCATGGTGCGATCTTCTGGGGGTTTATCGGCCTCTTTCTCGGCACTGTGGTCATTACCATCGACCACGACATCGTTCGGCAGATCGACCCGGGCCTGCAATTCTGGAAGGGTGCATTCTATCAATGGTACTCATTGCTGGTCGACCTCGCCGGCCTAGCTTTGCTCCTCGGGCTGGCCGTCATGGCTGTGCGCCGATGGGTCGCCCAGCCGCGGAGGCTACGCTACGATCGGCAGGACAGGGCACGCGACGAATATGACCGGTCGGGATACATCCGCGACGACCAGATCTTTCTTTGGGGACTGATTCTCATCGGGGCTTCCGGGTTCCTAATCGAAGCGTTGCGGATATCCTTCAGTTGGCCCCCCTTTGAAATCTGGTCGGTCGTTGGCTGGAATCTGGCCGCGCTATTGAGCGTGCTTGGCCTTTCCCCAGACACGGCGCGCGCTCTGCATCCGTATGTCTGGTGGGGCCATGCGGTGCTCGTGCTGTGCTTCATTGCGTACCTTCCGTTCTCGAAGGCCGTACATATGTTCACGGGCCCGGCGAGCCTGTTTTTTCGCGACCCGCTCGCCGGAAAGAGGCTCCCCGGCATTCCCGCAGACGCCATCACGACGGGCTATGCGGACCTCGAGGATTTCACCTGGAAGGAGATCCTGGATTTGGACGCCTGCACCAAGTGCGGGCGATGTCATGACGCTTGCCCAGCCCGCGCGGGCGGATGGCCGCTTTCGCCACGTGACATCATTCTCGAGCTTCGCGAGAACGCGGAAGTCAAATTCGGAGGCCGGACGGTTCTGCATGAGCGCGTGCGAAATGGCGGTTCCACTAGTGGACCGGTATCCGGCGTTGGGGTCAGGGCGGAGACCCTGTGGTCGTGCACGACGTGTCTGGCCTGCGTCGAGGCATGTCCCGTTGGCGTCGAACATGTGCCGATGATCGTTCAGATGCGCCGCAAGCTGGTCGAGACCGGAAAAATGGACGGCAATCTGCAGGCAATCCTTGAGAAGCTGGCGGTCTATGGCAACTCCTTCGGCGCGCCCGAAAGCGATCGTGGGAACTGGACCGAGGGTCTTGATTTCGAGGTCAAGGATGCACGCCGCGAGCCGGTCGATTTCCTTTGGTTCGTTGGCGATTTCGCTTCCTACGATCCGAAGATGCGCAAGATCACGCAGGCAATGGCGCGCATCTTCCATGCGTCCCGCCTGGATTTCGGAATCTTGTACGATGGCGAGAGAAATGCCGGAAACGATGTCCGCCGTATCGGTGAGGAAGGGTTGTTTGAGCTCCTCAAAGAGCACAATGTAGCCGCCCTGACTGGCGCACGACTCAAGAGGATCATTACGACGGATCCTCATTCCCACAACACGTTGAGCAGGGAATACGAAGGCCTCGGCGTGAATGTGTATCACTATTCCGAGGTCATACGCGACCTGATCCGCGACAAGCGCCTGCCGATAGCGCGCAAGCTCTCCGGCCGCGTGACCTACCACGACCCCTGCCACTTGTCGCGTTATGCCGGCGTGACGGAGCCGCCAAGGGAGATCATGACAGCCCTCGGTCTCACAGTCGTAGAAATGAAGCGGAGCCGCGCCAACAGCTTCTGCTGCGGTGCCGGCGGTGGCCGCATCTGGATGACCAGCCGAGGGTCGGCCGAGCGGCCCAGCGAGCAGCGCATTAAGGAGGCTCTTGATATCGATGGACTTAATCAGTTCATCGTTGCCTGTCCGAAGTGCTATTCGATGCACAGTGAAGCGATCACGGCGACGGGCAACAAGGATCGGCTCGTAGTTACGGACCTGATCGAGCTGATAGAAGAGGCGGCTGGTCTCTCATTTCGGTCCGATCGGATCGTAGACGCCGTTTGAAGTTGATCGTTGACGGCGGCGTTCCGCCTGTCCGTGGACGTTCCCGGGGCGCGCGACACCGGGGCGTATCGACCGCCAGCTAGGTCGATGCCGCTCTCGAGGCGCTGCTTCGCACCAGGGGCCGCACTCGCGGCTAGCTACTTTCCGGCGCAAAAATGATGTGCGACTTCCCCGGTGCTGCGCAGCGGGCTAAGTTGATCGAGCCCTCGCGCCCACAGCTCTTACATTCCGCACATCGCCGGACGCATTTGTCCGTAATTTCCGGAGCGCGCAC
>CAZNBS010000136.1:0-13165 GCA_964570955.1 uncultured Burkholderiales bacterium
ACCTTCCTGCTCCCTCGTGGAAGCCCGCGACGGGCGGGACCACGGGAACTGCGGCCGCGCCGCCTCCGGCGCCGGCCCCTGCCGACGCGACGCACGCACCCCCGGTCACGGAGAAGGTCGCGACGCCGGATGCATCGGACTCTGCCGACTCATCCATGCAGCGCGAACGGCCGTCGAACGATGCCGGCCAGCCGACGTTCGAATCGGCACCGCACGCTGCATCAGCCGAGACCGCCCCCCACGAGGCATTCTCGCCTCCCGGTCCCGCACCGCTCGCGCACGACGGCGACACGGCGGGACACGAACTGGCATTGGTGCACATGCCCGATCCGGAGGAGGTGCGGGTCGTTCGTCGCCTGACCCCGCGCCAGGACGACACGCTGCACCGCGCCTGGCAGGCGCTCGCAACCGGGCGGTCGCGCGACGCCTTGGCAATCTACCGCCAGCTGTTGATACGCCAATCGGACCACACAGCGGCGCAGCTCGGCGAGGCCGCCGCCCTGTCCCGCGCGGGCCTGTCCGAGGAGGCTGCTCGACGCTATCGTTCGATCCTGGAGCGGGAGCCGGAGAATCTGCTCGCACGCGCCAACCTGCTCCTGCTCCGAGCCGCCGCCGGCGAGCCCGTCCTCGAACAGGAGGTGCAGAGCCTGGTCTCGGAGCAACCGTCCGCGGATCTGTACGCGCTGCTCGGCCACGTGCGAGCGCGCAACGCGCAATGGCGGCTCGCGCACGATGCCTTTCAGGCCGCGCATCATCTCCAGCCCGACCAGGCCGATCACTTGTTCAATCTGGGGGTGAGCCTCGAGCACCTGGGTGAACCGGATACGGCGCTTGCCTTCTACCGCCGCGCTGCGACGGCGAACGGCGCAGGACTGCCGGCATCGATCGATCCCGTAGTCATCGCACGGCGCATCGCCGTACTGGGCCATGAGCGCTACAACTGACCGCACGCCAGCTGGCGAGGCCGCACCGATGCGCATGGGAGAGTCCCTCGTACGCGAAGGATTGATCAGCCCTGATCAGCTGCGCATCGCGCTGACCGAACAGCGTCAGCACGCCCTTCCCCTCGGTCGTCTCCTGGTCAGGCTGGGATTCTTGACGGAGAGCGCCGTACGCGACTGCCTCGCACGACGAATCGGCCAGGAATCGGTCGATCTGGATCGCATCGAAGTCGACGCCGCGGCGCTCGAGTGGCTTCCGCAGGAGACCGCGCTGCGACATCGGGTGCTTCCGATCGCCTTCGATCACGCCAGCCGCACCCTGACGCTCGCGGTCGCCGACACCGTCGACGTGCTGGCGCTCGACCAGTTGCAGGCGCGCGTGGACAACGGCGTCCGCATCAACCTCATGCTGGCGAGCACGCCTCAGTTGCTGGACCGCATCGATCGGATCTACGGCAATCGGCTTTCCATTGACGCAGTGGTGCGGGAGCTCGAGACCGGAGAGGCGGCCCCGCAAGCGTTCCCAAGCACCGGAGACTACCAACCGCCCCTGGTTCGTCTCGTCACCGCGCTTTTGAGCGATGCGGTCACCCGCGGCGCGTCGGACATCCATTTCGAGCCAGAAGCATCGTTCCTGCGCATACGCTACCGCCTCGACGGCGTGCTCGAACAGGTGCGCAGCCTGCACCGGACCCACTGGCAGGGCATCGCCGTCCGGCTGAAAGTCATGAGCGGCATGGATATCGCCGAGACGCGTGCGCCGCAGGACGGCCGCTTCTCCCTCACCCTCAATGCCAGAGAGATCGATTTCCGCGTTTCGGCTCACCCCACCCTGCACGGGGAGAACATCGTCCTACGCGTGCTCGACCGGGAGAAGACGGCAATCGGTCTCGACCAGTCGAAGCTGCAGCCCCACTCGCGAGCGAGCATCGAGCGGATGCTCGCTCGGCCGGAAGGCATCGTCATCGTCACCGGACCGACCGGCAGCGGCAAGACGACCACGCTGTATGCGTTGCTGTCCCGGCTCAATCGACCGTCCGTCAACATCATGACCTTGGAGGACCCGGTCGAGTATCCGGTCGCACTGATGCGGCAGACCGCCGTGAGCGACGCCGCACAACTGGACTTCGCATCCGGCATCCGCTCGATCCTGAGACAGGACCCCGACGTGATCCTGGTCGGGGAAGTGCGCGATGCCGAGACTGCGCAGATGGCCTTCCGGGCAGCGATGACGGGTCATCAGGTGTTCACCACGCTGCATACGAACAGCGCGCTCGGCACGTTTCCGCGCCTGATGGACATGGGAATGCCTGCCGAGCTCATCTCCGGCAACCTTGCCGGCATCATCGCGCAGCGGCTGGTGAGGACGCTATGCGGATACTGCCGCGAAGCCTACACCGCGAGTGCGGAGGAGGAGCACCTGCTCGGCCTTGCGCCGGGCGCATCGGCGCCGCTCTATCGCCCGGGGGGCTGCGCGCGCTGTGGACATCGGGGCTACAGCGGCCGCATCCCCATCATGGAGACGCTGTGCATGGACGCCGACCTCGACGACCTCGTGGCGCGCAAGGCGACGATGCGTGAGTTGCTGGAGCTCGCCCGTTCCAAAGGCTTCCGCACACTCGCGCAGGACGGGATCGTTCGCGTCCTTGACGGTTCCACCGGACTCGATGAGCTGGCCCGAGCGGTGGATCTGCACTGCCCGGTCGATTGAACTTCCGCATCCCAGACGCATGCCTAGCTTCTCGTACAGGGCACTTGCCACCTCCGGTCGACTCGCCAAGGGCCGGCTGGATGCACACAACGAACTGGACCTAGAGGCACGGCTGCGTGCAATGGGCATGGACCTCGTGTCCGCGCGACGCCTCTCGAAAAGGGGGGTTCGCTCCCAGGGCGCCAACGTCGGGCGGCGCGCGCGACTGGCGCTGTGCCTCGACCTCGAGCAGATCGTCCGGGCGGGGCTGCCGATACTCGATGGTCTGCGTGAACTCGCCATGTCCTACGACGAGCCGCGCATGCGCGCCATGCTCGCGACCCTGGCGGAGGACATCGAGCGCGGAAGCACGCTGTCCGAGGCGATGAGCAAGTTTCCCCGCGCATTTGATCCGGTTTTCATCAGCCTGGTGCGGGCGGGCGAACAATCGGGGCGGCTGGACGAGATTCTGGAGGGGCTCTCCCGTTCGTTGCGCTGGCAGGATGAACTCGCTTCTCAGACCAAGAAGCTGCTCATCTATCCAACCATGGTGTGCATCGTGGTTCTGTTCGTAGGGGCGTTTCTCCTCACTTATCTGGTCCCGCAGGTCGTGTCGTTGCTTCGGACCATGGGTGGCGAACTGCCCCTGCAGACGCGTGCCCTCATTGCGGCGTCCGGCCACCTCACTCGATGGGGCTGGCTCTACCTCGCGCTCCCCGCGATTGCCGGGATCGCGCTGGCCTGGGGAGTCAAGGTCAGTCCGCGGCTGCGCCTGCGTTGCGATCGCTGGAAACTGCGCCTGCCACTGATCGGTACGATCGTGGGCAAGATCGTGATTGCCCGCTTCGCCAGCGTCTTCACGCTCATGTACCGCTCGGGCATCGGCATTCTGGACGCGCTGCGCATCACCGAGTCCATCGTGGGAAACCGCGCCATTGCGCAGGCCCTGGAGCAGGCCGGTTCCAGGATTCGCGCGGGCAGCACACTCAGCGACGGCTTCGCCGAGCTGGATGGGTTTCCTCCCCTCGTCCTGCGCATGCTGCGCATGGGCGAGACCACCGGCGCGCTCGACAAGGCCCTTTCCAACGTCAACTACTTCTACGAACGCGATGTGCGGGAGTCCATCGATCGGGCACTCAAAGCCATCGAGCCCGCGCTCACGCTGGTCCTGGGAGGCATGCTCGCGCTGATCCTGTTCGCCGTGCTGACGCCCATCTACGAAATCATCGGTCGGATCAAGATCTGAGATGGGGATACTTCCGACCAAGCTCCTGCTCTACGTCGACGCCTCCGGGGTGACGGCGTCTTTGCGTCGAGGACGACGCACGACCGGGCTCGGTACGTTCGCCAACGACGCGGTCGGGCACGAGGCATTCAGGAAGATCGCGGTCCGGCACGATGCGGCGCCGGCGTTCATCACCGTCGAAAGCTTCGACGAGGACTACTCGATCCAGACGCTGCCCAGCGTGTCCGGAAGGGACCGAGGGGCCGTCCTGGCGCGCAAGCTTGCCCAACTGCATCCCAATAGCCCGTATCGCGGCGCCTCGGCACTGCCTCGCGCCCAAGAAAGCGCGTCGACCAGGGAGTACCTCTTCGCCGCACTGACCGACGACCGGATCCTCGCTCCCTGGCTGGACCTGCTGCGCGATGCAGGCTGCAGCATCGCCGGGGTCTACCCCCTGCCCGTGATCCTGCTGGCGCTGGTGCCGGGGTCCCGGCGCAAGTCACGCGCCGCCTTGCTCGTTGCGCGCCATGCTCGCTCGCTGCGCTTCCTGTTCGTGGTGGGCAGGGCGCTTCGCACTCACCGGCTCACGCCGCTTCCGGCCGCCCACGCCGGCGGCAGCGACATCACACGGGAGATCCATCGAACCTTGGCATACCTGGCGCATTCCGGCCAGCTGCCGGCAGGCGCCGACCTGGACTGCGTGCTCGTCGGGATCGGGCGCACGGAGGCGATCGAGGACCGCAGTCCGATTGTCCGCCTCAGACTGCTCGACGCGAGCACCCTGACCACACGGCTGGGATGCGGTGCGACCGACGTGCAGGGTCTCGCGCTTGCACTCCTGGGACGACGCCCGCCACGCCTCAACCTGGCCCCTGCTGCCACGCTCCGGCGATATCGCACCGAACAGCGGCGCAACGCTTTGCATCGTGCGACCGTGTCCGTGTTCGCTTCGTCACTGGCGATCCTAGTGCTCGGCCTGCAGCGCCTGGACACGCTGGCAGCAGAGCGGCATGCACTGGATGCCGAACTGGCGCGTGCGACCTCGCACGTCGAGCGTTCGTTCCCGGAACGGATGTCCGCAAAGGACATCACGCGCATGGAGAAGATCCTCGGGGAGGCACAGCGCCTGCGCGACTCCGCGCGCCTTCCGCACGATGCGCTGCTGAGCCTGGCGCGCGTGCTCGATCGTCACACCCTGGTCGTCCTGGACAACCTGGAGTGGCGCAGTTCCCTGCATGAGGCGCGCAGCGCGGACGCAAACGCGTCGCCGCACGAGTCGCTGATCCTCGCGCTCTCGATCGAACCGGTGGATGGCCTGCAGCGCGCCGATTCCCTCAATGCGTTTCTCGCGGCGCTGCGGCGGCTGGAGGGCGTTACCCGGGTGAGGCTGCACCACGCTTCGGCGGCGCCGTCATCCGCGCATCAGCCCGGGGTGGCAACCGACCAGCGCGCGCCCTACACCGTGGAGATCGAGATGGGGCCGTCCCGATGAACCCTCAGGCCACGAGACCTCGCACGACGGCGCAACCTTTCTTCGTGCTCGTCGCTGTCGGCAGCGTCGCCTGTGTGGCGATCGGCACGGTCGGATTGCACCTGCACCGCGAATCGACAGCCTTGGAAGGCACGCGGGGGAAGCTCGCCGCCCTCGCGCAACGCACGGAAAGGCTGCGCATCGACTCGATTCGCGCGAAGCGTCTCGAGGACCGATGGAAAGAGCTGGTCTCGGCGGGCTTCGTCTCGACGCAACGCGATCCGCGCTGGCCCGGCGCACTGCGCGCAGCCGGCCTCGCGCATGTCGACGTGGAAGTCCTGCACGAACCGTCGATGGCCGTGGCAGCCGGTGACGGGGATGCGGGGGTGATCTTCCGCGAATCGCTGTTGCGCATTCGCATGCCGGTGCTGCACGAAGTCGAACTGCTCCGTCGGCTGGACATGCTGCATGCGGTTCCCATCGGCATCATGCGCGCGCAACGTTGCTCGTTGCAGCGCCCCCCCAGCGACGCTACGGATCCGGCGCACCCGCTGCTGACGGCCGACTGCCAGATCGGCTGGACCGATGCGTTGGTGGACGCCGAGGAGACGCGATGATGCGTTCGATCACCGCGCTTTGCCTTCTGCTTCCGTCCGTTTGCAGCAGCGCGCTCGCCGACCAGGTGCCGCTCGGACGCCTGCTGTACACGCCGCAGGAGCGGCAACGCCTGGAGTCACAGCGCGCCGCCGCGCAATCCCCGGGTGCAATTGGCCCGTCGCGATTGGGCACGCGAAGCATGCGGCTGCAAGGGATGATCACGCGCAGTGACGGACACGCTGTCGCATGGCTGGACGGCTTGCGCGTCCAACCGAAGAGATTCGGCCTCGGGCGAACGATCGAGGCTCGCCTGCGCTCCAGGATCGGAAGGGAGGTCACGGTCCGCTCCGCCGCGCCGGTGCATGCAGCGGGCATGGCGCCCGTAACCGATGGAGACGCCGCTCGATGACTTGGTCCGTGGCCAGGACGCCGTCCCACGCAAGGCAGGCCGGGGCGACCCTGATGATTCTGCTGTGCGTGCTCGCCGCCGCACTGAGCGGGTGGCTGGTGGCAACGATCCACCACAATCAGTCGGGCGAACGAGCGGCCATGTCCGCCGGCTCGCTGGCGCGCGCGCACGAGGCCCTCGTCGCTTACGCCTCCAGCGTGTCGCCGGACACCGCGGCCAAGCGTCCCGGAGACCTGCCCTGCCCGGACCTGAACAACGACGGCTCGGCCGAACTGACCTGCATGACGGCGGACAAGCGCATCGGCCGACTTCCGTGGAAGACCCTGGATCTCCCCGACCTGCGCGACGGCAGCAATGAACGCCTCTGGTATGCACTGTCCGGCAACTTCGACCGCACGACGACCAATCAGTGTCCGATCGCCGGCACGGCGACCTGCCTGAACAGTGACACGCCGGGAACGCTGACGGTGCGCGACACGAGCGGTGCGACGATCCACGACGGGAGCGACGCCTCGAGTGGCGCCGTGGCGGTGATCATCGCCCCCGGGGAACCGCTGCAGCGGGTCGGCGAGTCCTCGATGCAGGTGCGCGATTGCAGCGGCGATCTGGATCTGCCGACCTGCGAGTCGACCGGACGATGCAGCGGAACGTCCACCGCGTTGTGCGATCCGCGCAACTACGTCGACCGGATGGCACCGCCCGCGCTCTTTATTCCTGCCGCGACCGACGGAGAGGAGGACAACGCGACCTTCACCGATGCGGATTCCAGTAACGGCTTCGTGCAGGGGCCGATCCGCGACCTGGGCGGAGCGATTCGCCTGAACGACCGCCTGCGCGCCGTGCGACGCCAGGATCTCACCGTCGCACTGGAGAGGCGCGTTGCGCGTCACGCCCTGCGCTGCCTGCGCGATTACGCCGAGGCGTCGAACGAGCGCATGCCCTGGGCAGCACCGGCCGCGGCGTCGTACACGGCAACGCTGGTCGACGAGGACGGCACCCGGTTCGGCCGCCTGCCTCAGGCGCTGGACTTGACCGCGGGTTATCCCGGCATGCAGAGCACATGGGAACCCGGCTGCCCCGTCGCGATGAGCGCCGTGGAGCATCTATGGTGGGCGAACTGGAAGGACCAGGTGTTCTACGCCGTCGCGACCGGATTCGCCCCCGATTCGGGTGCCGCCTGCGGCGCCTGCCTGGCCGTCGACCCACCCTCTCCCCTGTTGGACAAGCGCGCAGTGGTACTCGTGGCGGGCAAGGCGCTTTCCGGCCAGGTACGCGGGGTCGACGCCGACATCTCTGCCTATCTGGAGTCCGGGAACGCCGACGGCGACGACGCGTTTACCCACGCAGCTTCCGATCCCACGTTCAACGACCTGGCGGCCATCCCATGAGCGCAGCGACGTGGCAGTCCACACGCACCCTTGGGTTCACGCTGATCGAGATATCGATCGCGATGGTCGTCGTTGCGATCCTCCTCGGCAGTCTGGCCGGACCGCTCGTCTCGCACATGCGGCAGCGTTCGATCGACGAGACCCGGCGCGCCATGGAGCAGGTGCGCGAGTCGCTGCTCGGCTTTGCCATGGCGAACGGACGCCTGCCTCGCCCCGCCGCCTCCACCCTAGATGGCAGCGAACGCCCTGCGGACTGCATCACCAACGCCGACTGCACCGGCCACCTACCGTGGGCCGCGCTCGGCAGCCCGCGGGCCGATGCCTGGGGCAAGCTCTATCGGTACAGCGTGACGAAGGCATTCGCCAACAGCGGCGGCTCCCCCATCACGCTGTCCACGTCCGGAGTAAAGCGCATCATGACCCGAACCGGCGGAAGCGAAATCATCCTCGCCGATCAAGTTGCTGCCGTCGTGATCTCGCACGGGCCCGACCGCTGGGGAGTCGGAATCGACGGCGGCACGTATAGCGACGGCTCGTTGACGAACGTGGACGAGGATGCGAACGCGACACACGACGGCCAGGCTTCCGAACCGTTCTATGCCCGGACCAGCGCGGTGCCCGTCGGTACCGCGGGGGGCGAATTCGACGATCTGGTCGCCTGGATTCCCCAGTCGATTCTCGCCAGCCGGCTGATCGCCGCCGGACACCTTCCCTGAGCATGGCCGTCCGGATCCAGGCGAGCAGCCGCATGACGCTCGAGCCTCTCGACCTCGGCGTCCGGACCACGCCGTCCTGGTGGCAGCATGTCTGGACGATTGCCCGCTTTACTCTGCTCGAGGGCGCGCGCACGCGGCTCGTATGGACGATCGCGCTGACGCTCGTCACGCTCGCCGTTGCCAGTTTTCTCGTCGAGCAGATTGCAATTGCCGAAAGCGCGCGCGTGCGCACGGTGTTTATGGCGTCCACCTGCCGATTCGCCATGGTCGCGCTGCTGTGTCAGTACATCATCTCAAGCGTCATGCGCGAGTCGAACGACGCCGCAATCCAGTTCGTCCTCGCGCTTCCCACCCCAGGATCGGCGTTCTACGTCGGAAAGCTCACCGCGTTCTGCGCCATGTCGCTTGTCGTCGCGACGTTGACCGGCGCCGCCGCCATCGGTGCGACCGACACGCAGCGGATCGCGACATGGTGTGTTCTCCTGTTCGGCGAGCTTTCTCTCATGGCGGGAGTCGCGCTGTTCTGCGCACTCGGCACCCGTCAATCCCTTCTCGCCACGCTGCTGTGCGGGAGCTTGTACCTTCTGGCGCGCGGCATTGCCGGCTTCGAGCGGCTGACCGCGTCCCGTCTGGGCCCCGATGACGGCGCGTTTGCGCAGGCGGGCAGCATCGCCGTTCAGCTACTGGGAAGTGTCTTGCCAGACCTGTCGCGCTTCGCACGCGCCGAGTGGCTTGCCGATACGACCGCCGCGCCTGCGGATCTCGTGGCTGCCGCGATGCAGACCGCGATCACCCTGCTCCTGACCGCCGCAGCGGGCATTCACGACCTCAAGCGCCGTGGCCCGTGATGCGCGCGCGTCGAATCCTGTTGGGACATCCCAGGTCGCTGCGACCGATGCGGGACGTCGGCCTTGCAGTGTGGATCGCGATCGTCCTGGCCCTCGCGGCCCAATGCGGCTGGTCGCATCACGCCCGTCGCGTCCAGCGCTCGCCTGCCATGCTGCTGCCCGCGCCCGCGGGCCCAGCCCTCGACGCCTTCGTACTGGGTGAACGCGCGGCAGCGTCGTACCTGATCTCGCTGAACCTGCAGAGTGCCGAGGATCAGGTCGCGGCTGCCTCGGGGTTCGCGGCCCTTCACTACGGGCACGTGTCGGATTGGCTGTCGGCTGCACTGGAACTGGATCCCGCCGGCCACTATCCCCTGCTGCTCGCCTCGCACGTCTTTTCGCAGGTGCCGGACCCGGCGCGCCAGCGCAAGATGATCGATCTGGTGCGCCTGCAGGCTGGCAAGGATCTCTCCACGCGTTGGCCATGGCTCGCCCACGCGAGCATCATGGCCCGGCACCGGCTTCACGACCCGCATCTGGCGCTGAGTCTGGCCTCCGACCTCGCCCGCGCCCCATCCTCGATCGCCATGCCCGGGTGGGCCCGGCAGATGGCCGTCTTTCTCCACGAGGATCTGGGCGAGCACGATGCGGCACAGGCGCTGCTCGGCGGGCTGCTGCACAGCGGAACCGTGCACGATGCCAACGAAGCGCGATTCCTGACCCGCAGGCTTGGCGCGCTGCGCGACGCCCGGAACTCGTCGACACCGTCGGCCGTGCGTCGCGTCATCGACGCAACCGGATCCCGGCTGCGGGATTAGTCCTTGAAATCACGGCACGCTGGATTTCATCGATCCAGTGAATGCCGTTGGCATTATTTTCGCAAGGAACCGCCTGAATCGGATCCCGGTTCAATCCCGTTCATCCATGTCACGCTTAACAGGAGCTCACCATGTTGCGGACCAGTCGCGGCTTCACCCTCATCGAGATCGCCATTGTCCTGGTGGTGATCGGCTTGCTGCTCGGCGGCGTGCTGAAGGGGCAGGAATTGATCACCGGCGCCAAGGTGCGCAGCCTCATCGCACAGCAGGACGGCATCAAGGCCGCGTTCTTCGGGTTCCAGGACCGGTTCAGGGCGCTTCCGGGCGACTACACCGCCGCGAGCAGCAACATCGACTGCAGCGGCGGATGCCCCGACGGTAACGGCAATGGACGAATCGAGAAGGGAGGCGGCGGCACCCCGCACGAGGAGATCTTCGTCTGGGCACACCTGAGCGGGGCAGGGTTCCTCAACGGCAGCTACGTGGCCACCGCCGGCACCGACACCGCCACTGACGACAACACGCCCAAGAGCCCATATGGCGCGTACCTGGAGTTCGTGCATGACGGCATCTATGGAAGCGGCACCCCCACCACGCCGGGCACGCTCAAGCACAACCTCAAGACAGGGAATCAGATTCCCGTGGAGATCCTCGCCGAGATCGACCGCAAGATCGATGACGGCCGCCCGGACTCGGGCACGTTCCAGTTCTCGGCGTACGCGGCGGGAGGTGGAACCGGTCCCACCTACGCGGACTGCGTGGAGGCGGGCACGCCGAGTAGTTGGAAGGTCAACGGCGGCGAAGCCAATTGCGGCGGGGCCAGTCTCTTCTAGGCGCGCGCGCGTTGGGCCGGATTCGAGGACGAGCACCGAGGCGGGCGGCGTGTGGCGTCCGTCGCCTGCTCCCCGATGGGCGTCGCTCCTGCCGCCGTGCAGTAGAATTCCCCGCTTCCATCACCTGCATCGCACCCCTCGCATGTCCGTCTCCCCCAAGGCCCCGCCGCCCAGCGGCGAGGGCCATGTGACCAACTTCATCCGCAACATCGTCGAGGCCGATCTGGCCGCCGGCCGCTACGCCTCGCGCACCTGGGCCGGCCATCCGGGGCCGGCGGCGCAGCAGGCGCAAGGCGGGCCGGATCCGGCCCGCATCCGCACGCGCTTTCCGCCGGAGCCCAACGGCTACCTGCACTTCGGTCACGCCAAGTCGATCTGCCTGAACTTCGGGCTGGCGCGCGACTACGGCGGCGTGTGCCACATGCGCTTCGACGACACCAACCCGGTGAAGGAGGAGACCGAGTACGTCGAGTCGATCCTCGACGCGGTGCACTGGCTCGGCTTCGACTGGGGGAAGCACCTGTATCACGCCTCCGACTACTTCGGGCACCTGTACGACTTCGCCTGCGCCTTCATTCGGGCCGGGCTGGCCTATGTCGACAGCCTGAGTGCCGAGCAGATGCGCGAGTTCCGGGGCACGCTCACCGAGGCCGGACGCAACAGCCCGTATCGCGACCGCGGCGCGGACGAGAATCTCGACCTGTTCCAGCGCATGCGCGCGGGCGAGTTCCCGGACGGCACCCACGTGCTGCGGCTGAAGATCGACATGGCCGCACCCAACATCAACCTGCGCGATCCGGTGGCCTACCGCATCCGCCATGCGCACCATCATCGCACCGGCGACGCCTGGCCGATCTATCCGAGCTACGACTTCGCGCACGGCATCTCCGATGCCCTCGAGAACGTCACGCACTCGCTGTGCACGCTCGAGTTCGAGGATCATCGCCCGCTCTACAACTGGATCAACGAGCGGCTCGCCGAGCTGGGCCTGCTCAGGCATCCGCTGCCGCAGCAGTACGAATTCGCCCGTCTCAACCTCAGCTACGTGGTGCTGTCCAAGCGCAAGCTGATCCAGCTGGTCGACGAGCGGCACGTCGAGGGCTGGGACGATCCGCGCATGCCCACGCTGGTGGGTGCGCGCCGCCGTGGCTACACGCCGGAGGGCTTCCGCCTGTTCGCCGAGCGCATCGGCGTGTCGAAGGCCGACTCGTGGATCGACTACTCGGTGCTCGAGGATGCGATGCGCGACGACCTGAACGAGCGTGCGCCGCGGCGCATGGCGGTGCTCGATCCGATCAAGCTAATCGTCGACAACTTCCCCGAGGGCGCGAGCGAGACCTGCGAAGCCCCCAACCACCCGCAGAAGCCCGACTGGGGCAAACGCGCCATGCCGTTTACGCGCGAACTGTGGATCGAGCGCGAGGATTTCAGCGAGAGCCCGCCCAAGGGTTACTTCCGCCTCTTTCCCGGCAACCTGGTGCGGCTGCGCTTCGGCTTCGTCGTGAAGTGCATCGGCGCCGACAAGGATGCGAACGGCAACGTCACCGCCGTGCACTGCGAGGTCTTCCCCGATTCGAAGTCCGGCACACCGGGTGCGGACACCTACAAGGTCAAGGGCAACATCCACTGGGTCAGCGCACCGCACGCCTGCCCCGCCGAGGTGCGCCTGTACGACCGCCTGTTCAAGGTGCCGCACCCCGGTGCAGGCGGGCGCGACTTCCTCGACGACATGAATCCCGATGCCAGGCGCGTGATCCGGGCGTATCTCGAACCGGCCCTGCGGGACGCGGCGCCAGAGGAGCACTTCCAGTTCGAGCGCCACGGCTACTTCGTGGCGGACCGCGTGGATTCGAAGCCGGGTGCGCCGGTGTTCAACCGGGCGGTGACGTTGCGCGATTCGTGGGGCAAGCCGACGTAGCAGCGCATTGGCGGTCTCCTGCACGCGGGCGGTCACCCCGCGCGTCCACACGCGCCGTGACGGCCCTGTCGCGTGCATGCCGATGTGCAGGGTCGCCGGTGCAACTCAGCGCGGATCACGCCACGGACCGTTTCCGACGCCGCACCGCACGCACCTTCCCGCTCATTCCGCCACCGCAGTAGAACAGGTCGCCCTGGTCCGACTCCAGTCCGCTCACGCTGGTCCCGGCCGGCATCGTCAGCCGCTCCAGCACCTCGCCGTCTTCCGGGTCGATGCGGCGGTCTGGTTCGCGACGCGCGGATCGGTCAGCGGGCGGCGCATGAACGCGACGA
>CAZNBS010000137.1:0-13100 GCA_964570955.1 uncultured Burkholderiales bacterium
GCAGCCGGTGCGGAGTTGAGCACGCGCACCGGCGATGTGCGCGCAGCCGCGGCGCGCCAGGCTGAAGACGCATCGAACGCCGCGGTGGCGGTCGAGGAACTGTCCGGCAGCGTCGCGCAGATTGCCGACAAGACCGTGGAAGCCGCCACCGCTGCGCGCGGTGCGGGTGAGCTGTCGATGCGCGGCGAGACCCAGATGCAGGAAGTCTCGGCACACATGAACCGGCTGACCGAAACGGTGATGCGCGCCTCCACCACGATCGAATCGCTCGGTCAACGCTCCGGAGAGATCACCGCGATCGTCAAGGTCATCAAGGACATCGCCGACCAGACCAACCTGCTGGCGCTGAACGCCGCGATCGAGGCGGCACGCGCCGGCGAACAGGGGCGCGGATTCGCCGTGGTGGCGGACGAGGTGCGCAAGCTCGCCGAGCGCTCGAGCAATGCCACCACCGAGATCAGTCACATGATCGATTCGATCCAGCGCGACACCGACGCGGCGGTGAACAGCATGCAGTCAGGCAGCCAGTTGGTGCGGGAAGGCGTGGAACGCGTCGACGAAGCGGGCAAGGCGATGCGGGCGATCACCAGCAACACTCAGCAGATCGTCGCGGTGACCGAGGACATCGCGGTGTCCGTGAGAGAGCAGAGCAATGCGAGCAATGACATCGCTTCACGCATCGAGCGTATCGCCCGCCTGTCCGAAACCAGCGATGCGGCCAGCGCGTCGACGCATGCCGAGGCCCAGGCACTGCAGCAGGTAGCAGGGGAACTGCGCGGCGCGATGCGTCGGTTTCAGTGTTGAACGCGAGTCGGTCCCGATCACACCTCAGGGACATCCCGATCGGGGAATGCACTAAACATTGACATTTGGTATGTTGGGTCCTCTTACGCGAGCGACCTGCCAACCAGATGAACTCGACGAGCGCCCCGCGAGGCCCCCCTGCCGGCGCAATCCTGCGAGACCCCGAAGGACCGGCCTCGCTGCGCGCGGACGCGCTATTCGATTCCGCATCGGAGGCGCCGTTCGACGCGGTGGCGCGGCTGGCCAGGCGGCTGCTGCGTGCGACATGGGCATTCGTCACGTTCGCGGACGAGAGCGCCGTTCATTACAGGAGCGCCGTCGGCCCTCGTGTCCCGGAAGTGCCCACCTCCCCTCCGGTAGAGGAGTGGTTCTGCGCCTACGTCGTCGACGCGCAGCAACCCCTCCTCGTCGCCGACACCCGACGCGATCCGAGATTCTCCGGGCATGCAAGTGTTGCCGAGGGTCGATTTCGCTCCTGTGCCGGAGCACCCGTCGTCGTCGACGGCCTGTGCGTGGGTTCGGTATGCGTCATCGACGAGCAACCGCGCGCTTGGTCCGAGAACGACGCCGAGACGCTGCGAGCCCTCGCCGCCGAGGTCGGTGCGGCAGTGTGCCGCCATCGCCAGTCCGTGCAGACTCGCGCTTCCGGACAGGCCGGCGCGCGAGGACACGCGGAGGCTTTGCTGCGGGCGCGCAACCGGCAATTGTTGTCGCTGACTCGCATCTCGCGCCTGCTCATCCTCGGCGATCCGGCAGAAGAGCAATCGATGCAGGCGGTGTTCACCGAGATCTCCCGCCTGATCGGGATGGAGACGTTCCTGCACTTTCGGCTGTCGGACCGGCCAGGCGCATTGCGGCTGCATAGTGCCGGCGGCATCACGCACGGGATGCGTGAGCAGCTTGCGACGATCGAAGCCGGCGCACATCTGTGCGGGGAGATCGCCGAATCGCACGCACCGGTGCTGGTCGAGCATCTCCACGAGCGCGCCGAGCCGGACGCGCAGGTACTCGCCCGCCAGGGTGCCAAGTCGTTTGCCGGCTTCCCCCTGATCGCGCACGGCAAACTTCTCGGGACGCTCGCATACGTGTCGCGCGAGCACGCGCGCCTCGACGGTGCAGAACTGCAGATGGTGCTCGGCATCTGCGATCAGGTCGCGGCGATGCTGGAGCGGGCAGACTTGCTGGAGGCACTGCACGACGCGCACGCGCTGCTTGCAGATCGGGAATCGCAGTTGCGCATCGCGATCGATGCCTCGCGCGCCACGGTGTTCGAGTGGGACATCGGGAGGAACCGCGTGCACCGCATCATGAGCACCCATCCTGCCTTCCCGGAGACGAGCGCGCGGTTGGACAGCCTGGAAGACGTGATCGAGGCAGTCCACCCGGAGGATCGGGAAATGTTCCGCGCCAACGTGCGGTCGGCGCTCGACTCGGCCACGCATGTCTACGCCTCCGAGCATCGGGTGGTCGATGCGCAAGGCAATGTGGCGTGGGTCGTCGAGTCCGGACGGGTCGAGCGAGACGCGGATGGACGCCCGGTCCGCCTGCTCGGTGTCTCGCAGGACGTGACCGAACGCAAGCAGACCCTGTCGAATCTGCAGGCCAGCCGCGCTTTCAGCCGGCAGGTCACCGACGTGGTGCCCGCCATCCTCTACATCTACGACCTGGTCGAGCGACGCAACGTATGGGGGAATCGGGAGATGGTCGCGGGACTGGGGTACTCGCGCGAGCAGATCGATGCCATGGCCGGTGTCCTGCTGCAGCAGCTCATCCATCCCGACGACTGGCCCCGCTATCTGAAACACGCCGGCAAGCTGATGCGCCTGCCGGACAATGAAGTGGCGGAGTTCGAGTACCGCCTGCGCAAGTCCGACGGATCGTGGTGCTGGCTGTACAGCCGCGACATGGTGTTCAAGCGCAGCGCCGAGGGAAGCCCGCGGCAGATCGTCGGCGCGGCGGTGGACATCACCGACCGCAAGGAAGCCGAGGCACGGTTGATGCAGATCGCCGGTGCCCTGCAACAGGAACATGCGCGCAAGGACCAGTTTCTCGCCATGCTGGCGCACGAACTGCGCAATCCGCTCGCGCCGCTGCGCAACGTCTGCCACCTGCTCAGCCGGGCACCCGTCCGGGACGCAGTCGTCGAGCACGCGAGCGGTGTGATCGAGCGGCAGGTGCGCAATCTCGCGCGGCTGGTCGACGATCTGCTCGACGTCTCGCGCGTCGCCAACGGCAAGCTGACCCTGAAGAGTTCCCCGCTCGATCTGGCCATGGTAGTGCGTCAGGCGGTGGAGATCGCCCGGCCGCTGATCGATTCCAAAGGTCACCAGCTGGTCCTCACCATTCCTGCGGATGGCGTGTTGTGCGTGCAGGGGGATGCCACCCGGCTGACACAGGTGGTGGTCAACTTGCTCAACAATGCCGCGAAGTACACGCAGCGGGCGGGATTCATCGCGGTGTCCGGCGAAGTCGAACGCGACGAAGTCGTCCTGCGGATAACGGACAACGGGAGCGGCATCGCACCCGAACTGCTGCCTCACATCTTCGAGATGTATGCACAGGTCGACCGATCGCTGGAGCACTCGCAGGGCGGACTGGGCATCGGACTGGCACTGGTGAAGAGCCTGGTGGCACTGCACCGCGGAGGCGTCGAGGCAGTGAGCACGCCCGGTCGCGGCAGCACGTTCACCGTGCGCCTGCCCCGCAGCGGCACGCCATGTCTGACCGCGTACCAGGACGCTCCGGTAGCGACATCGACGAGCAGGCGCGTTCTGATCGTCGACGACGATCCGGACGCCGGAGAGACGCTGAGCCTGCTGCTGCGCCTCGCAGGCCATACGGTACGCTATGCGTCGCACCCGGGCGCCGCGCTTGCCGTCGCGCCCGAGCTCAACCCCGACGTGTGCATTCTCGACATCGGCCTGCCCGGCATGAACGGCCTCGATCTCGCGCGCCACCTGCGCACTCTGCCACAGACCCAGGCAGCGCTCTTCATCGCGCTCTCCGGATACGGGAAACCGGAAGACAAGGCAGAGGCCGAGGCTGCCGGGTTTGCCTGGCATCTGACGAAACCGATCGATCCGGAGCAGCTCCAGGCGCTGCTCACCCAGGCACGCGAAGACGGCGAATAGGACTGCCGGGCGATGCATCACGCCGAGCACAGTCGGGTCGCGGAGACGACGCGCGCACGACCGAGATGGCTGGAGCTTGGATTTCTCGCCGTCGTGTGCACGGCAGCCTCCGCACTGTGGGTATTCATCGAGGTCGCCGAGAGCGTCGTCGAAGGCGAGACGCATGCCTTCGACGTCGCCATCCTCCTGGTGCTGCGCACGGCCGGCGATCCGGCCGATCCCTTCGGACCGCAATGGCTGGAGCAGTTCGCCCGCGACATCACGGCGCTGGGCAGTCCGGGTGTCCTCACCCTCCTGGTGCTCGCGGTGTCCGCCTTCCTGCTGCTTGCCAGGCGCCACCGGTCTGCGCTGCTCGTGGTCGCCGCCACCGGCACGGGAGCGCTGGCGACGCGGCTCCTGAAGTTGTCGTTCGACCGGCCGCGCCCCGAGCTGATCCCAGCCGACATCTACATCTCGACGGCAAGCTTTCCCAGCGGGCACGCGATGGGCTCCGCGTTCGTGTATCTGACCCTCGGCGCCCTGCTCGCTCAGGCGAGTGCGGACCAGCGCTTGAAGCTGTTCGCGCTGTGCGTCGCACTCGCGCTCACCGGCCTGGTCGGCATCAGCCGCATCTATCTGGGCGTGCATTGGCCGAGCGACGTCCTGGCCGGCTGGGCTGCCGGTGCGTTCTGGGCGATTGCGTGGTGGGCGCTGATTCACGTGATGCGACTGGAGGGTCCCGCCGGCTCGCGCCGCTTGCGCAAGCGCCGACTGGGCTAGAATGCTCAGCCCGTTTCCCTGATCACGAGTCCGGAGAGGCTCTCGATGACCCGCGACACTCGGCCGGTATCGGCCATCCTGCCCGTTTCGATGCTCCTGCTGGCCCTCATGCCGCGTCTGGCATTCGCGCACGTGGCGCAGGGCGATATCGGCGGCGGCCTCGTTTCCGGCTTCCTGCACCCGATTCTTGGCCTCGATCACGTCGTCGCGATGATCGCGGTCGGCATGTGGGGCGCACAACTCGGTGCACCGGCCATCTGGGTCCTGCCGGTCACCTTCCCGGTGGTGATGGCCCTGGGCGGGGTTCTGGGCGCAATGGGACTGCCGATTCCCTTCATCGAGATCGGCATTGCGGTCTCGGCGATCATGCTCGGCGCGATGGTTGCGTTCGCAGCCCGTCCACCGCTGTGGGTCGCCGGCATCCTGGTGGGTCTGTTCGCCATCTTCCATGGCTATGCGCATGGCGCGGAACTCCCCGAGTCGGCCAATGCCATTGCGTTCTCGATCGGATTCGTCGTCGCCACCGGCCTGCTGCACGCGGTAGGCATTCTGTTTGGCGCGGCCAATCGCTGGAGATCCGGCGCCACCGCGCTGCGCGCGGGCGGAGCGGCCATCTCCGCCGCCGGCGTCTACTTTCTCGCCGGCCACCTGGTGGGCGTCTGAAGATGCGCCACGGCGATCGCATGTGAAGGGTCGGTCCGTCCTGGCGGGTGCCCTCGCGCTGCATGCCGGCAGCGCCTTCGCGCACGCCGGCATCAAGGGCATCGCCGATTTCTACGTCGGAGCGCTGCATCCGCTCAGTGCGCCCGAACACGTCCTGGCCTTCCTCGCGCTAGGCATTCTCGCCGCCCAGCAGAACCCGCGCGGCAAGCTGGCCGTGATCGTGTTCTGCTTCGCGCTCGCGCTGGGCGCCGCACTCGCACTGGTGCTTCCCGCGCTGCCTGCGGTAAACGTGTTCAACCTTGCCTCGGGGCTGATCCTGGGCGGACTGGTTGCCCTGTGCCGGCCCATGCCGGGCGCACTGCTGGTCGCGCTCGCCGCGGTCTTCGGCTTGGGCCACGGATTCGCCAACGGCATCGAGATCTCGGAAAGCATGAGCGCCTGGCAGTTCATCGCCGGCATGACGATCGCCGCGCTCGCATCGATCGGCTACGTCATGATCCTCGTGGACTGGCTCCTGCGACGCAAGGCCGCGTGGATCGCCATCGCGGTGCGCGTCGCGGGTAGCTGGATCACCGCCATCGGCATGCTCGTGCTCGCCGCCGGTTTGCGCGGCTGACCCGACGCGGCTTCGGACACGCGATCGATCGGGCTTCGCCCGTCGAGAAATGGCCATTGCTGAACGCAGGCCTTTCCCAGGTCTTCGAGGGGCTCGATCATGAAGCCTGCGGACTTGTACGGTGTGGGCGATCTCCGCCTCGAGGCCGCGTAAATGCCCTTCGGACAGGATCGAGTCATGGCGCCACGCTCGCTGCGTCAATCGGATCGATGAAGTCGCACAAGTGGGGTAATCTACGTCGTGCGTGTGCCTGCGATACGGGCACTGCACGGGTAGCGATGAAGGATATGGAGAGATTCATGAGAAAAGCGGGATTTCTGCTCGCCGGCTGGCTCGTGGCGGCGACGTTTTCGGCCTCTGCGTTTGCCGCCGGTTCCGTCGGCATGCAGGTCGAGCATCTGATCAAGCAGGCGATTTCGGAGTACAACACGGCCATGGAGGAAGGCGACAGCGCAGCGTTCGTGAAGTACTTCGCCTCCAATGCCAAGTACGAGTCGCCGCTGTTTCGCTATGCGGGCCGGGATGCGCTGGCTCGCCACATCGAGGGCGAGTTCAAGACGTACAAGGCGCGCTATCAGGTGAACAAGTCGATCGTGCAGGACAGTTCCGCCGCCCTGGTGCTGACCTGGACCGGCATCGACCGCGCTTCCGGCGAGGAGACCAAGCTCGACATGGTCGGCTTGTTCGAAGTGGGCTCGAGCGGCCAGTTCAGTTCGGCGGTGTTCTATTTCGATCCGACGAAGGCCAAGGCACTGGCCAGTTCTGCAAAGTGAGCGAACCGACATGAACCAGCGCTACAGACCTTTCCGCCGCGTTCGGATAGTGGCCGTCGCCGTCCTCGCGGGCGTTCTGACGGCCGGCCCTGTGCGCGCAGAAGAGGGCGACGCCTTCGTCTGCATGGAGGAGTCGCAGGAGAAGTGCGACTACGAGAACAAGAACCTGGAACTGTACATCAAGGGGACGGACGCCTTCGATCGGGGCCGTGCGATCGGCGATCTGACCGAAGCGCGCGCCTACGCTGCAGAGCTCATCGCCCGCAAAGACCTGCGTCATGGCAAGGCGTTGATGAAGCACGTCTACATGCAGTTCGGGCAGGGCGTGCACCAGGACATGGTGCAGGCCTATCGCTGGGTCGCCGCAGACGCCGCCGCCGGCGTGGAGTACAAGCGGCTGAATCTCCAGTGGGTCCTCGGCCAGATGGAGAAGCGCATGACGCCCGAGCAGCTCGCGCAGGCGAAGCAGCCCTGAAAAAGTCGGGGCGCCGTGCTCGCGCACAGCGCCCCGTGTTCTCCGAATCTGCGAGCAGACTGCCTTACTTCAAGCGCAAGTCTTCCTTGATGAACTTGGCGAGCTGTCCGATCGTTTCCTCGTCGATGATGCCATTGAAGGCCGGCATGCCCTTCCCGGCACGACCCGCGGTGATCACCTGAATGAGTTCCTGCTCCGACAGTTTGGTAATGCGAAGGTCCGCCCCATAGCCGCCTTCGTTCTGCCCGCCACGGCCATCGGCCATGTGACAGGTGATGCAGCCGAACTTGTTGAATGCGGCCAGGCCGCCCCCGCGAGGCACGACGATCACGGGACGATCGCCGTATTCTGTCTGGGCGGCGGCAGGCAACGGCTGCAGTCCGATTGCACCCACTGCACCGAGCACAGCGCCCAACAGGGCCACGGCTGAAGACTTACGAATTCCGTTCATTCACTTCCACCTTGATTGCCAGGTCCGACATCCACAGCCAGGGGCCGGAAGTACGGCCTGTCGACAGTATTCACAACAGGGCCGGCTCGAGGCCGGCCCTGTGCCATGCTTGCTGCGCTTACTCGCTCAGCTCGAACACGTACAGCATGTTGCTCGGCACCTGCGCCTTCAGTTCCGGCGTGGCGCTGACGAACCACTGCGGCCAGGCACCGCCGAGACCGACCTCGATGGCGATGTACTGCTTGCCGTCGGCCATGTAGCTGATGGGCGGGGCGTTGATCGCCGAACCGGTCTCGAACTTCCACAGCTCATCGAGCGTCTCGGCATCCAGCGCCACGACCTGACCTTCGGCGTACCCGGCGAACACCAACCCACCTGCCGTGGACAGCAGGCCGCCCAGCTGCGGGTGCTTGGTGGTGTGCTTCTTCGCCACCTTGCCGGTGCTCACGTCGATCGCGGTGATCGAGCCCCAGATGCGACCGCATTCCGGATCCTCGAAGGTGGTGAACGGCGCGCCGCCCAGGAACAGCTGGCGATGCTTGAATTCACCGGGGATGGCGACCTCGGTGAAGGCTTTGTTGCAGCCGTCGATCGTCGGGATGTAGTAGTAGTTGGTCTGCGGGCTGTAGGTGGTCGGCGGCCAGTTCTTGCCACCCATGTGACCCGGCTTCAGCACGCCTTCCACGGTGCCACGGCCCTTGGTCGCGGTGCCGCGGCCGGCGGCCGTGCCCGGCATGTAGGTCTGCACGTCCTTGTTCGGGTCGTACGCCTTCGGCTTGCACTTGGCATCCAGACCGCCCGACCAGTTCAACTCGTGCACGAACTGCGTGCACCACAGCGGCTCACCGGTCTTGCGATCGAGTGCGTAGGCGTAGCCGTTGCGGTTGGCGTGCAGGGTTGCGCGCCGGAAGGCGCCATTGATCTGCGTATCGACGAAGGTGTTCTCGGCGATCGAGTCGTAGTCGTACGGATCGTTGGGCGTGTGCTGGAAGCCCCACTGGATCTTGCCCGTGTCCGCATCGAGCGCGATGGTCGAGTCGGTCCACAGGTTGTCCCCCGGACGGTAGGCGTTGTCCCAGTCCGGACCCGGGTTGGCGGTGCCCCAGATGATCAGATTGAGTTCCGGATCGTAGGAGCCGGTGACCCAGGTGGTGCCGCCGCCGGTCTTCCAGGCGCCGTGCTTGTCTTTCCACGTCTCGTGGCCGGGCTCGCCCGGGCCGGGAATGGTGTAGGTCCGCCAGCGACGCTTGCCGGTCTTGAGGTCCATCGCCTCCAGCCAGCCTCGCACGCCGTACTCGGCGCCAGCCATGCCGGTGACGACCATGTCCTTGACGATCAGCGGCGCACCGGTGATGGTCTCGCTCTTGCCCGGGTCGGCAACCTGTGCCTCCCAGACCTTGGTGCCGTCGACCTTGTTCAGCGCGATGATGCGGCCGTCGATGACGGGCGAGATGACCATGTCGCCTGCAAGCACGGCGCCGCGGTTGTTGATGCCGCAGCATGCAACCGTGGTCGCGAAGTCGGGATCGGGTGCGGGGTTGTACTGCCACACCATCTTCGGAACGCCACCGCGGGTGTCCAGCTTGGTCACCACGCCCCAACCGGTGGTGATGTAGAGGAATCCGTCCTCGGCGACCGGCGTGCCTTCCAGTCCGGCGAAGGGCCACTTGATGATGTCCTTGCCGCCGCCCTGCGTCCCGCCCATTGCCCAGGTGAAGGCAACCCTCAGCTTCCTGACGTTGTTCTTGTTGATATGGCTCAGCGCGGAGTAGCGATGCGCTTCCAGGTTGCCGTGGTGGTTGAGCCAGTTCCCCGGCTCCTTCTCGCTCTGCACCAACCGATCCCAGGTGACATCGGCTGCAAAGGCCGGGATCGCGGCCATTGCGCAGGCCAGTATCGCGCCCCCTTGTAATGCCCTTCTAATGTGCTTCGTGTTCATCAGCACTTGCTCCTCTTTGTCATCAGACACCTTCCCTTACCGGCCGCCTCCCGGCGTACGGCGAGGTCAAGTGTACCGGAAGGAGCGCGCGCGTCCAGTCCGGGGCGCATCGCCCCGGATGTCCGCAAGACGGAAGCGGTGCCGTGGACAGGCGAGCGCTAGAAGATCAGGTCGAACACTCCGACCACCACCAGCAGGCCGATGACGAAGATGATGCCGACGATCCAGCCGATGACCTTGAGCATTGGGAACCTCCTGTGAGCAAATGACCAGGGGATTCCGGCAAGAAATGCGCCCTCTCCCCCCAGGGGGCATGGCGGCAATCCGGGCGTCGTGCTTGACGGACCAGGCCTTCTTCATGCTAGAGTGCACCCATGACTCGGATTGCATTCTTCGGCTTTCACTATTGGTTCTCACACCGCACCGGCGGAGGAGAGGCAAGCGCGTAGCCGCAGACGAGCAGACCGAATCCACGAAACCGCCGGCAGACCCCGGCGGTTTTTTTGTGCCCGCCGGTTCTGCCAGCCTCCCTTTATCGCCAGGAGTCCACACCATATGAACGCGCAGTCCGCAGACGCCGTCGAGGGTTGGCATGCATCCGCCGAGAAGACCTCGAAGACCGACGACGAAAGGATCCGGAAGGTGACGACCCTTCCTCCTCCCGAGCACCTGATTCGGTTCTTCCCGATCCGAGGAACCGCCGTGGAGGCGCTCGTCGCACACACTCGCAATCGCATCCGCGCGATCATGCAGGGCAAGGACGATCGCATTCTGGTCGTCATCGGACCGTGCTCGATCCACGATCCGGTCTCGGCGATGGAGTACGCACGGCGCCTGCTCGACGCGCGCGCGAAATACGCGGGCACCCTTGAGATCGTCATGCGCGTGTACTTCGAGAAGCCGCGCACGACTTTCGGCTGGAAGGGTCTCATCAACGACCCCTACCTGGATGGAAGCTACCGGATCGACGAGGGTCTGCGCATCGCGCGTCAACTGCTCATCGACATCAACCGCCTCGGCGTGCCGGCGGCCAGTGAGTTCCTCGACGTGATCTCGCCCCAGTACATCGGCGACCTGATCGCGTGGGGCGCGATCGGCGCCCGTACCACCGAGAGCCAGGTGCACCGCGAACTGGCGTCCGGGATCTCGGCCCCGATCGGGTTCAAGAACGGCACCGACGGCAACATCCGCATCGCCACCGACGCGATCCAGGCAGCCGGCCGTGCACACCACTTCCTGTCCGTACACAAGAACGGACAAGTGGCGATCGTCGAGACCCGCGGCAATCACGACTGTCATGTGATCCTGCGCGGCGGCAAATCGACGAACTACGATGCGGCGAGCGTGGCGACGGCCTGCCTCGATCTGGAGGCGACCGGACTGCCGGCGTCGTTGATGGTGGATTGTTCCCACGCGAATTCGTCGAAGCAGCACAGGCGGCAACTCGACGTGGCGCGCGAAATCGCCGCGCAACTCACCTCGGGCTCCCGCAGGATCTTCGGCGTGATGGCGGAGAGTCACCTGAACGACGGCAACCAGACCTTCACGCCCGGCAAGGACGACCCGGCCGCGCTGGCGTACGGACAGAGCATCACCGACGCGTGCTTGGGCTGGGAGGACTCGGTGCAGGTGCTGGACGTGCTGGCCGGGGCGGTCGCCATGCGGCGCGAGGCGAGCGGCGGCATTGGCTTGGAGATGGCAAGACGAGAATCGTTTGCCGTCGGCGCAGGATGATCCCGGCAGCACCCACGCCTGCGCGACGACGTGGGAGTCCCGCTGCGCTCGAAATGACACGAAGCGGTCGCATCGCATCAAAGAGGCACAAAGACCCAGGGGCCCATCGGAGTAACACCACTGGACTGTTCCAGCCGAGCGACGGCAGCCGGGTTCGGCGCGGAATCAGCGCTGTTCGACCGGAATCGACGTCGCCGGACCCATGCCCCAAACCTGAATGACGGTTTCCTCGTCCTTCGCCCCGTCGTAGTGGACTTTGCCGCCGTGGTGGATGACATACGTGCCGGCAGGCACCGGCACCGTGCTGTCGGGATCGAACGTCTCGCCGGTGCCGAGCCACCACGTTCCGGAGATGACCACGAAGTGCCGATCGTGTTGATGGAAATGCGGCCGGCTCATGTTGCCTGGCAACCACCTGAGACGCACGACATACGGGCCCGGCTTGGTCGGATCGCCGAACAGGACCGCCTGCTCGTTGGTGCCTGCCGCATTGCGCACCCACTTGATGTCCGAAGGCGTTTGAAAGTCCACGGCGTTTCGGTCGATGTCCGCGTAGCTCGGTGACATCGACAGGAGTGCGAGGAGCAGGCCGGAAGCGATAGCGCGAGATCGTGGGTGCACGAGGCCTCCCTGTTGAAAGTGGGACGGAGCGTGATCTTCCCACCATTTCCGCCCCGACGCCCACTTCGAAGCGACCACGTAGACGCTAGCGCTGCCGGCTGATTGGTCTCCTCCGAGAACCTGTCCGGCACTATCCCTAGGGGCGCGCTTCCAGAACCATGTTGAATGGACCCACCTGCGCGCAGCGCACGCGGGAGAAGCCGCCGCTGGTGACGACATCGGCGATCTTCGCTGGCCCCGCCTGCGCGCCGAGGCCCTCGCCAACTTCCTGGTCGAGCGACGTCGGCACGCAGATCATCGTCGACGCATTGTAGTAAAGGCGGCCCACAGGGTTGAGATTCTCTTCGAGCCGGTCGTGGGCCATCGGCTCCACGATCATCCAGGTCCCGTTCCTCTTGAGAATCCGACGCATATGCGCCGCGCAGCCACGCGGATCACCCATGTCGTGGAGGCAGTCGAACATCGTGATCAGGTCGAACTCCCCCTCCGCAATATCTTTTGCTGTGGTGGTCTCGAAGCGCACCTTCAGGTTTGCATGGGCATCGGCGTGATGTCTTGCCTGCGCAATGGACGCGTCGTGAAAATCGAACCCGACGAAAGTGCTGTTGGGATACGCCTCTGCCATGAGCAAGGTCGAAAAGCCGACTCCGCAGCCGACGTCCGCGACCCTTGCACCGGCTCTCAGCTTCGCTTCGACCCCATCAAGGGATGGAAGCCAAGTCTGTACGATGGCGTTCGCGTAGGTTGGCCGGAAGAACGATCCCACGGAGCAGAACAGGCACCCCGCACTGTCACCCCAGCGAACGCCGACGCCGCTGCGGAATGCCTGCTCGACCTTCGGCTCGCCTTCGATCATGGCGGCGGCGAGATCGAACGCACCCGCGAGGTAGAGCGGACTATCCTTGATGCCGAACACCATCGCCTGTTCGGGAGAGAGGCTGAACTGCTGGCTCGCGGCATCGTAATCGACAAAACCGTTGGCGGCCTGCGCCAGCGCCCATTCGCGCACATATCGTTCCGCCAGGCCGCCCGCGCGCTCGGCCAGTTGCGCCGACGTTGCAGAGCCCCCGGTCCACAGGGCGTCGAACAACCCTAACCGCAGACCGAGCCGCGCTGTCGATACGCTGAAGGCGC
>CAZNBS010000138.1:0-12992 GCA_964570955.1 uncultured Burkholderiales bacterium
ATGGCGTCGATTTCGGCATCTTTTGTGCGGCGAACTTCTGACTCGGGACACTAGCGAGCCTGTGCCGGACGACCGAGCGCTCGTGCTGTCTGCCCTCAGCCGCCGGCCGAGCCGAACCAGCTCGCCGTCGTCACCAGTGCGATGACGAAGAGCCATAGCACCAGCGCGCGCCAGGTGAGACCCACCGCGGTGGTCATGAGATCCACGTCGGCCTCCTCTCCGGTGCCCAGCTCCGGGCGCTCCCTCAACGGCGCAGAGGTTCCGATCACCGAACCCAGGCGCACACCGATCGCGCCCGCACCGGCGGCGAGCACGATGCCTTCGGAGCGGCGGGGCCATGCGCCCGCCTGCGTTCGCCAACAGTACAGCGCGTCCTCGAAGTCACCGGCAACGGCAAAGCCGATCGCAGTCAGACGCACCGGAATCCAGTCGCAGTATTGGAACGCTTCCCGGCTGAAGCGCCCGAATTGATCGGGCTCCGCGTCGTCGCGTGCTCCCCAGCGGTCGTGAACCAGCGCGGCCAGGCGATAGAACAACGCGCCCGCAGCCCCGAACACTGCGAACCACGCGATCACGCCGAACACATGTCGATGAGCGCAGGCGAGCCCCCGCTCGATGGCGAGGCGCGCAACCTCGTTCGCCGTAAGCTCTTCGGCAGATGCCCCACGCCAGCGGCCGATACTCACCCTCGCCGCGACCAAATCGCCCTCACGCAAAGCATCGTGAGTCTCGCGGTACGAGCGGCTGAAGACGCGAAAGCCCATGGTGAGATAGAGCACACCCACGTCGAACAGCAGCCCCAACACCGGTACGGCCCGATGCAGCCAATGCGCGGTCACGGCCACGAAGAGAACAGCCGGCAACGTGGCGAGCACCCAGGCGAGAATGCCCTGCCTGTAGCGCCCAGCATCGAGGCTACGCTCGATAACCGACAGCAAGCGCTGGAACTGTGTGTAGACCGGATGGGTCGGCGAAAGCGCGCGCGCCTGCTCAAGCAGCAGCGCCGCAGCAAGGGCGAGGAATGTCACGGACCATCACATGTAACGAATGTCGACGACGGCTACGTCTTGCGGCGTTCCCGCCCGGTTCCACGCGAATGAGTCGCCGACGCGCAGTCCGATCAAGGCCTTGCCCAGCGGCGACGCCCAACTGATACGCCCCGCATTCACCTCCGCCTCGTCCTCTCCCACGATCCGGTAGGTCGTACGCGCTCCGTTCTCGTCCTCGATCGCGACTTCGGCGCCGAAGCGTACTTCTTCTCGCGGCTGATCAGCCGGATTCACCAGGATCGCCCGCTCCACCCGGCCCTGGAAGTAGCGCAGATCGCGTTTTACTTCTAGCAGACGCGTACGCGCCATTGGGTCGTCCTGCGCCGCCAGCCGGTCGCGTTCTTCCTGCAGCGCGTGCACGCGCGCGTGCAATTGCGCAAGCCCTCGCGGCGTCACGTAATTCGCGTGCGGACTCTGCGGACGCTCGGGCAACTCGTCGGAGGGCAGATTGTCGTCGGCTTCCTTGACGAAGGCGCGGCTCATGGCGATTTACCGTAGCTGGCTCACGGCCAAGCTAACATCATGCACGCATGCTGTCAAAGACGCGCCCCGCCTCAGACCGGGGCTCGATGACAAGAGCGCTCACGTGCACACGTGCCGCGCCTTTTCAGGACTTCGACCGCGTCCTCGCCGCGACGCGCATGGACCGGTTTACGGCTCGCAGCCGGCTTTTAATTGAGCGTCACGTTGGCGTCGCGGATGACCTTCGCCCACTTCGCAATTTCGGCTTGGACGAAGCGTGCAAGCTCCTCGGGTGTGCTGCCCGCAGGTTGCGCACCCAAGCCGAGCAGTCGCTCGCGCATGTCAACCAACTCCAGGATGCGCCGCGTTTCGGCCGAAAGCCTGGCTACGATGGCTGTGGGCGTGCCAGCCGGTGCGAACAAGGCGAACCAGGTCGAAGCCTCGTAGCCCTTGACCCCGGCTTCGTCTATGGTCGGTAATTCGGGTGCGGCAGGCGAGCGCTTGGCGGTCGTAACAGCGAGCGCACGGATCTTACCCGCCTTCACTTGCGGCAGATAAACTGGGATGTTGTCTATCACCACCTGGATCTGACCGCTCATCAGGTCCTGCAATGTCGGTGCGCTGCCCTTATACGCAACATGCGTCATACGGATCCCGGTCATGCTCTTGAATAGTTCCGCCGATAAGTGGCCGGTGCTGCCGATGCCCGGCGAGCCGTGCGCGAGCTTTCCGGGATTGGCCTTGGCGTAGGCGATCAGCTCCTTGACGTTCTTCACCGGTAACGCATTGTTCACCACCAGGATGTTCGGGACCGTCGCCACCAGACTCACCGGCGCGAAGTCTCTGACCGCGTCGTATTGCAGCTTGGGATAGAGCGTCGGGTTGATGGCATGGGTTCCCGCCGTAGCCATGAGCAGCGTATAGCCGTCGGCCGCGGCCTTGGCAGCAACCTCTGTGCCGATGTTGCCGTTGGCACCCGGCCGGTTGTCTACGATCACCGGCTGCGACCAGGCTTCGGTGATCTTCTGTCCGAGCGCGCGCGCGAGGATGTCGGTGGTCCCGGCAGGGGTATACGCCACGATAATCCGGATCGGCTTGGTTGGATAGGCGCCCTGCGCTGCCGCGCCGGCGCAACCGAGCACGGCGACGCAACCCAGTGCGGCGGTTATCCACTTCTTGCTCATCGAGTTCTCCTCCGTCGTGTGGCCGGCAGCTAGCCGCCGGCGGCCTTGATCATGTTGCGCGCAATCACCAGTTGCTGGATCTGGCTGGTGCCCTCGAAGATGCGGAACAGGCGTACATCGCGATAAAAGCGCTCGATACCGTAGTCGGCCATGTAGCCCGCCCCGCCATGGACCTGCACGGCGCGATCGGCCACGCGCGTGCACATCTCGGATGCGAAGTACTTGCAGCACGACGCCTCCAGGGCGATGCGCTCGCCGGCGTCGTACTTGCGCGCCGTCTCCAGCGTCATCGACCGGGCGGCGTAAATTTCCGTGCGACAGTCCGCGAGCATCGCCTGCACGAGTTGAAACTCCGCCACCGGGCGGCCGAACTGGTGTCGCTCCATGGCGTAGCCGAGCGCATCCTCAAGCATCCGTTCGGCCACGCCAACGCATACGGCCGCAATGTTGAGCCGCGCCTTGTCGAGCACTTTCATCGCGGTCTTGAAGCCCATGCCTTCGTGGCCACCGATGATGTTGGCGGCGGGAACGCGCGCGTTTGTGAAGATGACATCGCAGGTATGGCCGCCGCGCTGCCCCATCTTCCTGTCGATGGGACCCAGCGTTAGGCCGGGTATGCCGGCCTCGACGATGAACGCCGATACGCCCGAGGCGTCCTTGGTGCTCGCATCGGTGCGCGCCATCACGGTGAAGATGCCCGCCTCGGGCGCATTGGTGATGAAGCGCTTGGTGCCGTTCAGAACGTAGTGGTCGCCCTCGCGATGCGCGCTGGTCGCGAGCGCGCCGGCATCGGATCCCGAGCCCGGCTCAGTCAGAGCAAACGAGCCGATGATCTCCCCCGAGGCGAGCCGCGGCAGGTAGTTGCGCTTCTGTTCGTCGGTGCCGTCGATCACGATACCCATCGAGCCAATGCCGTTGTTGGTGCCGGAAATCGAGCGAAATGCCGGCGAGCAGCGCGAAAGCTCAAAATTGACCAGCACCTCTTCCTCGAGCGTAAGGCCCATGCCGCCGTACTGCTGCGGGATGGCAAAACCGAACAAACCCATGCGCCGCATCTCGGCAACAATGTCCTCAGGGATGCGGTCGGTCTGCGCGACGATCGCCTCGGCCGGCACGCAACGTTCGCGCACAAAGCGTCGTACGGCATCAAGCAGGATGTTGAGCGTTTCCTGGTCGCGGATCATGCGGGGCTGCGCTCCTCGTGGTGGTGGCGTGCGCTCACGGTGCGAGTTCGCGGCGATTATATAGCGGCATCTTCGCCTCGACGGCTTGCGCCCGCCATTCGATGCAGGTCTGGCCTGGCACTTTGATATGATCCCGGGGCGCTCTCGCCTTGGAAGTCACATGACCACCTCAGCCGCAACCGCGCCGGCCGTAGCTGCGCCCGGCAATTTCCGCGAAGTCTGGCTCATCTCGCTCGGACACGGCCTCACCCACTGGTATCCCGCCACGTTCTACCTCCTGCTGCCGATCATCGGCAAGGAGTTGGGCCTGTCGTACACCGAGATCGGTCTCATCATGTCGGTGCAATTTGCTGTTGGCGCGGTGACCAACATCCCAGGTGGAATCCTCGTTGATGCCGTGGGCTACAAGGGCCGGCTGATGGCGGTCTCGCTGTTCTGGATCGGTGTGCCGTATTTTCTGATGGCCTTCACGTCCAGCTACTGGATGCTGCTCGCATGCATGATGTTGATTGGCGTCGGCAACAACCTGTGGCACCCCGCGGCGATCTCGACACTCGGGCAGCGCTTTCCGGCGCGCAAAGGGCTCGCGCTGTCGTTTCACGGCATGGGCGGCAACTTGGGCGAGGCGCTGGCGCCGCTGCTGATCGGTGCGTTGCTGGCGGTTTATTCATGGCGCACGGTCGTGGTGGTCAATCTGATCCCGGGCGTGATCATGGCGATCGCGATCTTCGCATACCTCGGCACGATGAACCTCGACGCCGGTAGCGGGCGCAAGTCGGGCGGGCAACGCTGGACCCTCGCGGGCTATCTCGCCGAGGCGAAGCCGCTATTCGCCGATCGCATGCTGATGTTGATCGCATCGAGCTCGTTCTTTCGCACCGCCGCGCAGTCGGCATTGCTGACGTTCCTACCGCTCTATCTCTCCCATAACCTGGGGTACTCGCCGACTGGCGTAGGCTTTGCCCTGTTCCTGCTGCAGGCGGTTGCGTTCACGTCCGCCCCGCTTGCGGGCTACGCTTCCGACCGATTAAGCCGCAAGCGCGTGATGAGTGCCGCGCTCTCGATGACGGCGCTGGTGATCGTGCTCATGGCCTTGGCCGGTCGCTCACCATGGGTGATCGGACTGATCGCACTGCTCGGGTTCTTCATGTACGCGACCCGGCCGGTCATTCAGGCCTGGTCGCTGGAAGCAGCACCGGCGGCCCTCGGCGGCACGGTCGTCGGCATCATGTTCGGCGTGCAGGCGCTCGGCTCGGCCGTGTCGCCCTGGGCCGGTGGCCTGATCGCCGATGCGTACGATCTCAATGCGACCTTCTACTTCCTCGCCGCGATGATCGTCGTGGCCAACGTGCTCGTCATGTTCGTGCCTGATAGGCCGAAGTGACGGCTACTTCAGGATCCGCAGCAGGTTGTTGAAGTCGTCGGTCCAAAGCGAAAGCTGGGGCCGCACCTCTACTTCGCTTCCCGCCCGTACCAGCGCAGGGCTTTGCAGGAAGGTGCGGTTGCGCGTCACCAGCATCCAGTCGGTGTTGGAGTAGCGTTCGTCACCCTCGTCCGGATCGTGCTCGATCAGTACGGACGGCATGTCATTCGCATCGGCGATCATCTTCACCACCGGCGGCAGATCGAGATAACGGTTGGTCACGTGGAAGGCGATGATGCCATCGGGCTGCATATGCCGCAGGTAGACCTGTAAGGCCTCACGGGTGATCAAGTGCACCGGAATGGAGTCGCTGGAAAAGGCGTCGATCACCAGGAGATCGAAGCGCTGCGCCGGCTCACGCTCCAGAGTGAGGCGCGCGTCACCCAACGCAGTCTCGATCGTCGCTTGCGTATCGCGTAGGTAGGTGAATTCCGATTGCGCCACGGCAAGCACTTGCGGGTCGAGCTCGTAGAACTTGAACACGTCCCCGGGTTTGCCCCAGGCGGCGAGCGTGCCCGTTCCCAGGCCGATCACGCCAACGCGCAAAGGCCGCTCGCGGTAGTGTTCGAGCGCGAGTCCGATGCCCGAGTCCGGCCCGTAGTAACTGGTCGGTTGCCGGCGAAGGCTGACTTCCTGGTACTGCTCGCCGTGCATGATGACTCCGTGCAGGAGACGGCGTACGGCGTTCGGATCGTCAGGCGCCCCAACGTCCTGTACGCGAAGCGCGCCGTAGAAATTGCGCAGCATGACAGTGCTGCCGCGACCGAGCTCATCGATGTACTGGTAGACGAAAAAAGCGCACAGCGAGGTCACACCGAGCGCAGTTGCCGGTATCCATTTTCCCGGCAGCCGCCAAAGCAGGTGCACAGCGAGCAGTCCGGTGATCACGAGCGCAATTCCGAACTCGTAATAGGTCGCGAACACGAGCGGCGCCACCACGCCGACGAACAAGCCGCCGAGCGCCCCGCCGAGCGAAATCATAAGATAGAAACGGGTAAGGTAGCGTGGTGCCGGCTTCAGGTTCGCCAACTCGCCATGGTAGAACATGCAGCACACGAACAAGCCCACACAGTACAAAGGCACGGCGTCGATCACATCCATGATACCGCCGCCCGCGTTGAGTCCCCAGGCCATTGCCAGCACGATGACCGCCAGCGGCCCGAGGAAGTAGCGACGCTGATACCAGCCGCGTCCTTCGAAGCACAGGATGAACGTGAGCAGATACAAAACGAGCGGCAGGATCCACAGGAACGGTACCGAGGCGACGTTCTGGGTGATGTGATTCGTCACCGCCAAGAGCATGTATGAGCCCATGGCCGAAAGCGCGAGCCAAAGGGCGTAGTCCCGCCCCGGGGGCAGTGGCGCTGGCGGCTGCGCCTGAGCGTCCGGCGTCGCGTGCACATGCCCGGTCGAGCGCAAACTGAAAAAGCCCGCTGCGGCGCAAAGCGCGACGAACGCCACGTACCCGGCGCTCCATGCAATCGATTGCGTGCGCGTCAGCGTCCAAGGTTCGATCAGCGGCGGGTAAGCGACCAGCGCTGCCAGCGATGCGAAATTCGACAGCGCGAACAAGCGGTAGACGGTACCGGCCGGGAAGCTGCGCGCGAACCACGCCTGCACCAAGGGACCCGTGGTGGCAAGCAGGAAGTAGGGCAACCCGATGGTTACGGCGAGTAGACCGAGGATCTGAGTCACGGGGTCTTGGTCACCCGCAGGTTTCCACGTCGCACCCGGGATGATCGGCAGCCAGACGAGGCTCACCAGCAACAGCGCGACGTGCAGCCGCACCTGTCGGCGCGGACACAAATTGCGCGTGGTCCAGTCCGAATACGCATAACCGAACAGCAGCAGGAACTGAAAAAACACGAGGCACGTGGTCCACACCGCAGCCGAGCCGCCGAACCACGGCAGGATCTGTTTGGCGATGACCGGCTGCACCAGAAACAGCAGGAATGCGCTGACAAAGATGGTGGCGGCGTAAAGGATCATCGAGCGCGCGGTCAGGGTTTGACGAACTTCAGTACGAACTCATCGTTCGGCTGTGCGGGCTTGAACACGATCCGGTCGCGCGGATCATTCGGGTTACGCAGGAAACTTCCTTCCTCGACCAAGCGGAAGCCGGCGGCCTCCACCTCCCTGCGCACCAGTGCTTCTTCCACCCGGTGCAGCGACTTGGATTCGCTGATCCCGGTTCCGGCGCGGCCGGCGTGGTCGGCGACGACATAGTGTCCGCCGCGCTTCAGCGCAACGAATACGGCCTTGTTCATGCGCTCGCGGTCCGTGCCCGCCCAACCGGTGTCGTGGTAACTGAAGAGGAATGTCACCAGATCCAACGATCCGGGTCGAACTGCCTTCGGCACCGGATCATCGAATTCGGCTACGTGATAGGCGACGTTACGCATCGCGGAAGTCTTCAGGCGCGCATCGAACCGACCCTTCAGGATGTTCTTGACGGAATACTCCGTGTTCTGGGCATACACCAACCCGCTCGGGCCGACGCTGCGTGCCAACAACTCAGTCGTGTATCCTCCACCCGCGCCCAGGTCGAGCACGCGCATGCCAGGGCGCGCATCGATGAATGCGAGCATTTGCGGCGCCTTGCGCCGTGAATCATTGGCGCGGTCGGCTTCGGTGCGATCGGGTGCGTCGAGAACTGCACGTACCTCGCTCTCGTTCAGCCGCTGCGGCTCGCCCGCGCAGGACACGATCAGGCCGAGTACCAACAGTGCACCAGCGACACGAAACGCGAATGCTCCGGTCATTGCTGTCTCCATGACAGAAACGGCGCGGCCGCGCCGGCAGACACGAACACAACCTGCGTGCGGGCGGGGTGTGCCAGCCCACCGGGTACCCGGGCGAACTCGTGTATCGGCGAAGACAAACGACGCTTCATCGATCCTCGTTGCGATGGCGCGCAACGGCCGCGAGCCATCAGCCATACCCGCCCTGCCCTCGCTGCTGAAGGCCGCACGCTGGCAAAGCGGCCGCATTCTAGCGCGAACCCGTACGGTCGATATACAGAATTCGGCCGGGTATATCTCTCTGGAGCACGTACGAACTGCCGCTTCTGCGGGCTGCAGAACCGCGACTTCGACCGGTTCGCACTCCGCCACTACCTCGACCATCGGCGGCTTGCGCATCGGGTCTGACCGAAGCTACAGTGCCGGTTCGTTCGAATTGCCGGGACCGATACCATGGTTCGCTACATCAAGGAAGACGAGGTCAAGCGCATTCTGCGCATGGCGGACGTGGTTTCGTGCGTCGAGCACGCCTTTCGCGATCGCGCCCAGGGCAAGGCCTTCGACATCCCCCGACGGCGCACGCTGCAGCCTGGCGGTCATCTGCACATCCTGCAAGCTGCTGCGCCGCAACTCAATCTGATCGGCTTCAAGGCGTACTACCTCAAGCCCGAGTCACGCACCTTCTATTTGCATCTGATCAATCATCAGCGCGGCAACCAGGAGGCGCTGATCGAAGCGGACTGGCTCGGGCGCATGCGCACCGGCGCCGCGACCGGGGTTGCGACCGACGCACTCGCGCCCAAGTCGGCGTCGGTGGTCGCGTGCTTCGGCACCGGTCGCCACGCGCAGACGCAGTTGGAGGGTGTTGCATGCGTGCGCCGTCTGACCGAGGTGCGCGCGTTCGGGCGCAACCGGGAACGGCAGGCGGGTTTCTGCGATGCGATGAGTCGCAAGCTTGGCGTGACGGTCAAACCCGTACACTCGGAAGCCGAGGCGCTTGCGGGCGCGCATATCGTCAACGTCATGACGCGCTCGGACACGCCGCTATTCGATGGTCGCCTGCTCGCGCCCGGACAGCACATCAATGCCGCGGGCAGCAACGCACTCGATCGGCGAGAGGTCGATCTCGAGGCAGTCAGGCGCGCGCGCGTGGTTGTGGATTCGCGCGAGGTCGCCCGGGGCGAATGCGGCGATCTGCTACCCGCGATCGAGCGGGGCCTACTCTACTGGGAACAGGTGGCGGACCTCGGCGAGGTGCTGATCGGACAGCGCCCGGGGCGCACGTCGGATGACGATATCACCTTGTTCGAATCTCACGGCATGGGGCTGCAAGATCTCTACACCGGGCGCCACGTCCTGGAGCTAGCACGCGCTCAGGGCGTCGGGGTCGACCTACCGATCGGCGATTGATTCGGCCTACGGTCCTCGATCCACCCAGCCTCGGTCAATCGGCTGCAACAACCAACGCTGTGCTGCGGGCGCAACCGGATCGGCGGCATCCTGTTGCAGCTGACTGGCGGCCCAATAGACTCCGTCGACGATGATGAGCCCCAGAACCAGTGCCGCCGCGAACCCGCCGCCGCCGCTGATGCTGAGACCCGCGTACGTGCCGCCCGAGGGAGGTGGCGGCGCGGCAAGACCGCTACGAACGGCGACCGACCCGCCGCCGCAACCGGCGAGAGCAAGGACGGCGCTTGCCAACAATGCGGCGATGCAGGCCCTGGCCTCGCCCGCGGAGGCGGCAATGGCACCACCAGCCCGCGGCTGACTGGCCGTGCGCTTGAACGGTGCGACCGGTTGCACTGGCGCCATGGCATACTTTCCCCGGAGCGAAACTCAGTCCAGTTTGATCGCGTTATCGCCCGAGCGCCAGCGCCGCCAAGCCCATTGTTGATCCTCTCGGATCTGCGGATCTTCCAGCATCTTGCGCACCAGCGCGGTCAACTCGGACTCGTAGAGCCTGGCATCCGGCCGGGCCTCCCAGCGCTTTCCGGGCGTGAATACGGGGGACTTCCTGGCTTGCTTGTCGTTCATCGCAATCTCATGTGGCCTGACTGACGCGGTGCGCTCCGGAGCGCCGACATGGCGTTCTGGCGCAAGGGCGTCGGTGGATTATAGCGTTCGCCATCGGGCCGCCGGCGTTCGGCGCAACCGCACCGCATCAGAACCGCCTCGAGCCCAGGAAGGCGCCGCCGAACAGAATCAAGCTGTTGGCCCAGAACACCGGGCCCATGCCGAATACCGAGCCGGCGGCCCCGAACAGCAGCGGCACGATCATATGGGTAAGATTGTTCGCCATCTGCCGCAGGCCGTTCGCTTCGCCGGCGCGCCCGGCAGGCGAGCGGTTGTACGTAATCATCATGGTGAGCGGCTGACCGCAGCCCAGCCCCAACCCCATCACGAAAGCGGCGAGCATCAGGGGCCCCGCATGTTCGAACAGCGGAATCGAAGCAAATGCGCTGGCGCCGAACGCCATCGCCCAGCCGAGCGTGCGCGCTTCGCCGAAGCGGCGGGTGAGCTTCGGGATGAAGATCCGAACCGCCAGTGTAGCGGCGCCAAAGGTACTGATGACCACGCCGATCATCGTCGCCGACAATCCGATGCGCGTACCGTAGATAGGCAGGAAGAACGTGAACAGATCCCAGCCGGTGACGCACGCGCCGCTGGCGACAAATATCGCGAGTAAGCCGCGATTGCGAAGCAAGTCGAGCACGCTGCGCTTGCCGCCCTCCTCACCGCTGGCACGCGCCGCCGGAATGCGCCGTTTCGACGAAAGGATGGTCGCGGGCACGAGCAGGATCATGCTCAGAATGACATAGGCCCAGACCGGGCCGGCGTGATCGACTGAGAACCCCACCACCAGCGGGCCGGTCAGACTCGCGATCGAGTAGCCCATCGAGAGCGTGCTGAAATTAAACGATCGCCGCTCGGGCGGACCCATCGCTCCCGCGAGCGCCTGCGCCGCCACGTTGAAGAAGGCGTAGCTCCCGCCCACGATCGCAGCCGAGACCACCAGCGCCGGCAATCCGCGCCAGAGCGCAGGGATCATGAGCCCCAGCAGCAGCCCCAGCACGCCGTAGAACATCGGCAGGCGGTGGCCGATCCGGTCAGCCATGCGCCCGGCCTGGACCGAGACGAACATCGGTGCGAGCGCATAAACGGAGATCAGCAGGCCGATCACCAGCGGCGTGCCGCCGAGGGTGAGCGCGTACAGCGAAAGCAGGATCCGGCTGCCGCCGAAGCTCACCTGAACCAGTACGACGATCGCCGTGAGCAGGTAGATCGGGTCGAGCGGCAGGCGGGCTTTCAAGCGGATTGGGGCGTCGTGCCGCGGAACGAAGCGCGTGCCAGCAGGCGATGCGCGTAGGACGCAAGTGGCGCGCGCCTTGCGCGCCAATCGACCGAGGGCAGCACCTGGTCGAGGTAGGCGAGCGCATAGCCGGCGCAGATGTCGGCGAGCCCGAAATCGTCGCCATGCAGCCACTCGCGGCCGGTTATGCTGCTGGCGTAGGCATCCAGCGTACGCTGCAACTTGTCGTGCTGGCGGCGTATCCAGGCAGCGCGTTGTTCCGCTTCCGTCATAGGGCCGAGGTCGTGCGAGAGCATGACAGCCACCTCTGCCAAGCCGTCGCCCAGCGCCTCCCAGCGCTTGACCGCGATCCGACCTCCAAAATCCTGTGGCACGAGGCGCGGCTCGGGCTTGAGGCCCTCCAGGTATTCGCCGATGACCACGGAATCGTAGATCGCGTCGCCGTCGTCGAGCAACAGCACCGGGATCTTGCCCAGAGGATTCAATTGCGGGATGCGCGAGCCCGATACGTTCGGCCGGTCGACCACGTATTCGGTCTCGATCCCTTTCTCTTCAGCGATCACCCTCACCTTGCGCACGAAGGGGCTGCCCGGCGAGCCAAGAATCTTCATCGTTTACACCTTGTTTCGTTCGCAACGCACGCTCTGTCCGCCGCGTGCTGCGTACGTGCTACGGAGTCGCTCAGACCGCCCGCAGGTTGGGCGCATCCGAGCGCGGTGGTTCGTTGCTGCGCGCGCTCAGGCTCTGCAGGAACTCCATCAGCGCGCTCTTCGGGTCCGCCCGCTCGGAGCTGATCATGCTGATGCCCCATTGATCGAGCACGGCCTCTTGCACGGGATTGGGTTTGGGCACGAAGATGTACGAGCGCGGGCGCACCGAGTACTTACCGTGCGTCTTCCACAACTTGTCCAACTTGTAGAAGAGATAACGCAGACTTACATCCGAAAGCGAATAGCCGATGAAGAGCACCGAGCGCGCCAGCACGTCGGAGCGCAGCTTGATGTCGAGCGGGGACTCGAATTCCAGCCGCTCGAAGTAGCTCGACTCATCCAGCACGAGGGACCGGTCGTCATCGAAATCGCCATGGAATTTGACGATCTGCGTCACACCTTCGCGGATGCGTACCAGGTCGGTGACGTTGGTGATCTTGGTGTACGGGCGCTTATAGTAGTCGAATGCGATCTCGAGCCAGCGGTCGTAGTTGGTCGTGTAGATAATCGGGAAATCGATTTCCACGATCAGCCGGTGCACTTCGGAGGCGCTGATATCGACGCTATCGGAATGCCAAGTACGATCCATCCAGCTACGCAGCCCGCCGAGGCTTCCGGTCTTGATTTTGTAGTACTCGGCAAGCGCAAGGTAGTCGCCGAGCGTGTTGTAGTGCTCGGGCTCGAAACCGAGATCCTCGGCCATCTTGCTGATCAGGCCCTTCCAGGACAGCAGCCCGAGGTTCATCGACACGCCTGCGCCGACGAACAGTACGACGTTGCGCTGCTTGATCGACGCCAACAGGTTTTCCATGATGGTGCTCAATTCTCTAGCGTCTGCGCTCAGGTCTTGCGTGTAGCGTCTTGGCGCAACATGCAAGACCTGAGCGCAGATGTGCGATGGTCGGGGCGGCGAGATTCGAACTCGCGAC
>CAZNBS010000139.1:0-12894 GCA_964570955.1 uncultured Burkholderiales bacterium
CGTGAACGCTTGAATCCCCGTCTGCGAGCGCCCGAGGATCAGCGCATGGATGTCGTGCGTGCCCTCGTAAGTGTTCACCGTTTCCAGGTTGATCACGTGGCGCATGACGTGGTATTCGTCGGCAATGCCGTTGCCGCCGTGCATGTCGCGCGCGTGCCGGGCGATCTCGAGGGCCTTGCCGCACGAGTTGCGCTTGATCAGCGAGACCATCTCCGGTAGCGCACGGCCCTCGTCCATCAGGCGCCCCACACGCAGACAGCCCTGCAGACCCAGCGTGATCTCGGTCTGCATGTTGGCGAGCTTGAGCTGGATGATCTGGTTCGCCGCGAGCGGACGTCCGAACTGGATGCGGTCCAGCGTGTACTGTCGTGCACGGTGCCAGCAGTCCTCGGCCGCACCCAGCGCGCCCCAGGCGATGCCGTAGCGTGCCTTGTTGAGGCAGCCGAACGGTCCCTTCAGGCCTTTCACGTTGGGCAGCAGGTTCTCCGCCGGCACCTCGACGTCGTCCATGACGATCTCGCCGGTGATCGAGGCGCGCAAGCTGAGCTTGCCTTCGATCTTGGGTGCCGACAAGCCTTTCATGCCCTTCTCCAGCACGAAGCCGCGGATGTCGTTGTCGTCGTCCTTGGCCCAGACGACGAACACGTCGGCGATGGGCGAGTTGCTGATCCACATCTTCGCCCCCTTGAGCACGTAGCCGCCGCTCGTGCGCCGGGCGCGCGTCTGCATCGAACCGGGGTCGGAGCCGTGGTTCGGTTCAGTCAGGCCGAAGCACCCCACCCACTCGCCCGTGGCAAGCTTCGGCAGGTACTTCGTGCGCTGCGCCTCGGTGCCGTAGGCGTGGATCGGGTACATCACCAGCGAACTCTGCACGCTCATGGCCGAGCGGTAGCCGGAATCCACCCGCTCGACCTCGCGCGCGATCAGGCCGTAGCAGACGTGGTTCACGCCGGCGCAGCCGTACCCGTCGATGGTCGAGCCGAGGAAGCCGAGCGCACCCATCTCGTTCATGATCTCGCGGTCGAACTTCTCCTTGCGCGTGGCTTCCAGCACGCGCGGCATCAGCTTGTCCTGGCAGTAAGCGCGGGCGCTGTCACGCACCATGCGCTCGTCTTCGGTCAGTTGATCGTCCAGGAGGAAGGGATCGTCCCATCGAAAGGCTGCCTTCTGCATCGTCGTCTCACATTCGGTGTGGTGATGCCGCGCCTGCAGGGCCTTGCCTGGCGGCGGCGGATTGACGAGGATGATCGCACGAAAATCCGCGGTCGGCCCTTACGGTCCGAATGCGACACCGCTACTATTGCGCGATGCCGTTCCACCCGCCACGTCCTCACGGCGAAGCCTGCTTCGGAATGCTCGCATCCGGCGGGCGGGGTCCGCTCCTTCTCCGGCTCGCGCATGTCGTCGGTCTGCTCCTGCTGACGACCCTGGCGCACGGCGTCACCCTCCCGCTGCCCGAGCATCCCGACGACGACCTGGTCGGCAGCCTGCGCACCGTCATCGTCCGCGGCAAGGACACCCTGCTCGACATCGCCCGCCGCAACGGACTCGGCTACACCGAGATCGTTTCCGCGAATCCCACCCTCGATCCCTGGGTTCCGGGTGTGGGCAGCCGCGTTCTGCTGCCCACACGCTTCATCCTGCCTGAAGGGCAACGCAAGGGCATTGTCATCAATCTCGCGCAGATGCGTTTGTTCTACTTTCCGGATGTCCGCCAGGACGAGAAGCCGGTGGTCATCACGCATCCGATCGGCATTGGCGTGGAGTATGGCGCCACACCGCTCGGCGAAACGAAGATCGTGCGCAAGGCCGCCGATCCCACCTGGTATCCGCCCAGGGGCGTGCGCGAACGCCGCGCGGCGGCCGGCGTCATCCTGCCTGAGAAGGTTCCGCCCGGTCCCGCCAATCCGCTCGGCACGCACGCGCTCTATCTCGGCTTTGCCGAGTATCTGATCCATGGCACCAACCGGCCGTGGGGCATCGGCATGCGGGTGAGCAGTGGATGCATCCGCCTGTACCCGGAGGGCATCGCTGCTCTGTTTCCGCGGGTGCCGGTGGGAACGCCGGTGCGCATCGTCGATCGCCCGTGGGCAGTGGGAAGCGAACGCGGTGTTCCCTACGTGCAGGTGTTTTCGCGGCCGCGCATGGAAGCCGGCGTCGAGTGGCCCGAAAGCCTGCTCGAACACACGCCATTGGTGCGGGCGCTGACCGAGCGCGTCGCGCGCGGCGGTGTCGACTGGGACAGGGTGATCAAGGCGACGGAGGACCGGCTCGGCGTGCCGCTGCCGGTGTCGCCGAAGTCGCCGTCGCTGGAGATGCTGATCGAGCGGACAGAACCGAGGTAGGCGGCTCGGCCGAATCCTCTCCTCGGTGTGATTCTTCCTTCGGTGTCATTCTCCCTTCGGTGTCATTCTCCCCTTGGTGTCTTTTCGACCGAAGGGAGAAATCCCCACTTTGGATGCTGCACACCGAGGATCCCTCGCGTTGCTCGGGATGACACGGCAGATGTGTCAGAGATCCCTCGCTGCGCTCGGGATGACCGCTGCTTCGCCAAGCGAAGCACAACTGAGGAATAGATCCCTCGCTGCGCTCGGGATGACCGCTGCTTCGCCAAGCGAAGCAGCGGTCACTTTCTCATCGACTTCTCGAACATCCGGTCGGTCTTCTCGTCGACGCGCATGATCGCGTCCTGCGCGTCGCGGGCGATACGCTGTGCCTGCTCCGCCGCGGCTTGCGCCGCGCGGGCGGACTCGAGCGCCTCGTGCGCGAGGTCGGCGTCGGCGGGCGCCGCACGAACCGTGGCGAGGATCTGATCGGCCTTCGCGTTGGCCGCCTCCGCCGCCGCCCGGGCGGCCTTCGCTTCGGCGAGCGCGCTCTGCGCGGTCGACAATGCCTGCTCGGCGGTACTGGGCCCTGACTGGCCCGTCCCCATCGATCCGCATCCGGACAGCATCCACAGGGAAAGCGCGAGCGGCAGGGCTGGCTTGGCGGAACGTAGGCGCACCGTCGATCTCCTCAGGTGAGTTGCAAGACAACGTCAAGGCACGTCGCATTATATGCCGCGCGTTTTCCGTGCGAACTAGTCCACGTGGCACTCGAGCAGCCACGCATCGCATACGCCATAAATGCGAATCCTTATCATTACCCGTTTACCCATGGTACAGTTGGCCTGACTCGATCGACGTCCCGGAGGCGCCTTACGGACGTCTCGACGTCGAGGGTCGAACCTGGTGGAGAAGCAAGTGTTGCGGAACACAGTTCTGGCGGTCATTGCGTCGATCCTGGCCGCGTCTTTCCTCGTGCCCGCCCGGGCGCAAACCGTGGATGCGGTCCCCGTGTTGCGCCACTACGCCGCCATGGTCCATGCGAGCTACGCCGACACGCTGGCTGCGGCGCTCGCGCTGCAGGCCACCGTTCGCGCGGTCACCGACCGGCCCAGTGCGGAAGCGCTCGCCGACGCGCGCAAGGCCTGGCTGGCTGCGCGCGACTGGTACGGTCAGACCGAGGCCTATCGCTTCTACGGCGGTCCGATCGACGATGACGACGGCCCGGAGGGGCGCCTCAATGCCTGGCCGCTGGACGAGTCCTACGTCGACTACGTGGAAGGGCGAGCGCACAGCGGCGTGATCAACGATCGCCACGTCGCGATCGACAAGGAGAAGTTGTCGCAAATCAACGAGCGCGGCGGCGAAGAGAACATTTCCACAGGATGGCACGCAATCGAGTTTCTGCTGTGGGGACAGGATTTCGATGACGATGGACCGGGCAGCCGCAGCTTCATGGACTTCGTCGACGGCGGCCGGCCCAACGCCGACCGCCGCCGCCAGTATCTCCAGGTCGCTACCGAGTTGCTGGTGGAGGATCTGCGCAGCCTGGTCGATGCGTGGGCGCCGGGCGCCGACAACTACCGTCGGGAGTTCGAGCGGAACGGCAACGAGTCGCTGCGCAAGATCCTCGTCGGCATCGGCTCGCTTTCGCGCGGAGAGCTCGCCGGCGAGCGCATGGAGGTCGCACTCAACACCTACGACCAGGAGGACGAGCAGTCCTGCTTCTCCGACAACACGCATCGCGACCTCGTGAGCAACGCGGTGGGGATCCAGAACGTCTGGCTCGGCCGCTACGTCCGGCGCGACGGCAGCACGATGACCGGACCGTCACTGCGGGAGCTGGTCGGGAAGCGGGATGCGGCACTGGCCGAGCAGGTGAGCGCCCGGATCGAGCAGTCGCTGGCGCTGACGCGCGCGATCCAGGCGCCCTTCGATCGCGAGATTTCGGGCGGGCGCGACGCGCCGGGACGCCGGCGCGTGCAGGAGGCGATCGACAGCCTCGTGCAGCAGAGCAAGGACCTGGTCGACGCCGCACATGCCCTCGGCATCACGCGGCTGACCTTGGTCAACCCCTGACCGACGCAACCTTCCGAGCGCCGAAGCGGATGGGTCGCGGACATTCCAGGTGGCTGATGCTCGGCGCGGGGGCGATCGTCGCGGCAGGGTCTGCCCTGGCCGTGTCAACGGTTGAGGACGATCTCTTCGGCGAGCGCACAGGTGGTGCGGGTACGGTGTTCACCACCGGCCGCAACGCCTTCTCCTTCCCGCTGGCCACGCTGGCTGATGCGGAACGCACCCGGTTCGCGATCGGAAATTCGTTCTTCCGCCGCAACTGGGTCGAGGCACCCGCTTCGACCACCGCACGCGACGGACTCGGCCCGCACTTCATCGCGCGCTCCTGCGGTGGATGCCACGTGCAGGATGGGCGCGGCGCGCCGCCCGACTGGAGGAAGGGGGAGCAGCCCGTCGGCCTGCTCATCCGGATCTCGGTGCCGGGCGTCGGTGCGCACGGCGGGGTGCTTCCCGATCCCATGTACGGCGACCAGTTCAACGTGTCCGCCATCCAGGGCGTGAAGCCGGAGGGCCGTGTCGGCGTGACGTGGCACCCAATCGAGGGCAAGTTCGACGACGGCACGCCGTTCACCATGCATCAACCGCAGTACGCGCTATCGGACCTGGCCTACGGACCGCTGGAGACGGATGCGATGCTCAGCCCACGCATCGCGCCGCAGCTTGCCGGCGTCGGCCTGATCGAAGCGATTCCCGAGGCCGCGATTCTCGAGAACGAGGCGAAGCAGGCCGCGGCGCCGGGTCCGATCAAGGGCAAGGCGAACCGCGTGTGGGATGCGTACGCGCGCGAGATGCGCGTGGGGCGCTTCGGCTGGAAGGCAAACGTGGCGAGCCTGGCGCACCAGACGGGGGGCGCATTCGTCGGCGACATGGGCATCACCTCGTCCCTGTTTCCGGACGAGACGTGCATGCCGGCGCAGGCCGATTGCCTCGCCGCCCCGCGCGGCGTCGATACCGACGGCAATCCGGAGATCGACGACGATACCTTCGGCAACGTCGTCTTCTACCAGGCCACGCTCGCGCCGGCGGCGCGGCGTGATGCGCGCGATCCCCAGGTCGTCGCCGGACAGAAGCTGTTCGAGCGGGCGCAGTGCGCGGTGTGCCACAGGCCGAGCTACGTGACCGGGAAGCGACCGTTCCCAGACTTGAGCAGCCCCGCCGTCGAAGCGCAGCGCATCTGGCCCTATACCGATCTCCTCCTGCACGACATGGGCGAGGCACTGGCGGACGGCCGTCCCGACTTCGCCGCGAACGGCAGGCAGTGGAAGACAGCCCCGCTGTGGGGCATCGGCCTGATCCGCGACGTCAACGGGCACCAGCGGCTGCTGCACGACGGGCGCGCAGACGGGGTGCTCGAGGCGATCCTGTGGCACGGCGGCGAAGCGGACGCATCGCGACGCTTCGTGCTCGGGCTGGACGAGGCGCAGCGTGCGGCGCTGGTGAAGTTCGTGGAGTCGCTTTGAGCATGACCAGTGCATCACGTCGCCGGTTGTTAGCGCTCGCAGGCTTGATCCCGCTCGGTCTGGGGGCCACGAGCGCATCCGCGCAGACCGACTGGCGCCGCGCTGCGGTGCCGATCTATGGCGCGCAGGCCTATGCGCAGGGCGAAGCGATGTTCCTCGCGCAGCGTGCGCAACGCTTCGCCACGAAGGCGCAGGTGTTCGCCGAAACGACGGTGCGGTACTGCGCCGGCGAATTGTCTGTGACGCTCGCGCACGAACAGACGCAGTGGAAGCGAAGCGTCGACGCCTGGGATGCGCTGGCAGCGCACGCGACGGGTCCGCTGGTCGAACGTCGCAGCGCACGGCACATCGACTTCCCAGTACGCGAGGCGACTTTGCGGCATGCGATCGCCAAATCACCCACGACGCTGCAGGATCTGGAGTCGATCGGCGCGCCGGCGCGCGGCTTCGGTGCCTTGGAGTGGCTGTTGTGGCAGGAGGCGGCACGGCCAAACACCCCCCAATGCCACTATGCGGTGCTGCTGGGCCAGGAGATCGAGGGTGAAGCCCGTGCGCTCGATACGGCTGCACGATCGCGCGCCGAAACGCCACCCGAGGAGGACGACGAGGCCGCCGCACGCCTTGCAGAGAGCCTCAACCAGTGGTTGGCCGGCATCGAGCAGCTGCGCTGGACGTACCTGCGCAAGCCCCTGGAAGTGGCCGAGACGCGCGGGCAAGCGCCGGCTTTCCCGCGCGCGCTCAGCGGCCACAGCGCAGCCACCTGGGCATCGCGCTGGGAAACGCTGCGCGACGCTGCCGTGCTCGGTGCGCGGGCTGTGCCGCAACCGGGGGAGGACTTCGTACCGTTCGAGCCGCTACTGCGTGGCCGAGGCCTGAATGCGCTCGCCGATCGACTGGTGGCTGCGACACAGCGTGTGGACGCGGCACTCGACGCCGTCGATCCGGCCTCCGCGGATCAGGTGCGTGCCGCCGCGTCCGCACTGGGCGCGCTTGCGCAACTCGCCGAGGACGAGCTTGCACCGGCCCTGTCGGTGCGGATGGGTTTCAGCGATGCCGATGGCGACTGATCGTTTCAACGAGCGGCGCAGACGTCTGCTCGGGGTGATCGTGGCCGCTCCCCTGCTGGCGATGCACGCTGCCCGCGCGACGCCGTCGCTTTCGCCGACCCTGGTTGCCACCTGGGCAAACGCAGCCGGCCGCTTCGAGATCGGCGTGATCCGGCTGGACACCCACGGCGTTGAGATCCTTCACCGCATCGAGGCACCGACGCGTGCACACGGACTCGCGTGCACGCCAGACGGACAGGTGATTGCCGTATCGCGTCGGCCAGGCGACTGGATCGTTCGCTGGCAGCCGGGCGACGAGCCACACTGGACATGGGTCGGCGACGAGCGTCGCTTCAGCGGCCACGTGCAACTCGCCCCCGACGGCGCAACCCTGTTCACCACCGAGATCGATTTCGAAAGCGGCGACGGCGTCCTCGTGCAGCGCAGCGCGATCGACCTCGAGGAGATCGCGGCGTGGCCAACCGGTGGACATGATCCGCACGACCTGGAGTGGCTCGATGCACGATATCTGCTAGTGGCCAACGGCGGCATCGAGACCTTGCCCGAGACCGGTCGCGTCAAACGCAACCTCGAAGGCATGGACGCCTCGCTCGTGCTCGTCGACACCAGGACGGGAACGCACGCAGGGATGTGGCGCCTGCCCGATCCACGCCTGAGCATCCGGCATCTCGCACGACACACGTGCGGCCGCGTAGGTGTCGCCTTGCAGGCCGAACACGACGATGCGGCGCGGCGGTCCCAGGCGCCGCTGTTTGCGACGTTCGACCCCGCCTCCCGCAAGCTCGTCCCGAGCACTGCGGTGCGCACGCAGAACGGCTACTCCGGGGACATCACGGCCACGGATTCAGGTTGGGTACTTTCCTGTCCCAAGGACGATTGCGTGTTCAGCGTGGACGAAAGTGGTCGCGTAGGCCATCATCCGATCGCACAGGGCTGTGCACTGGTGACCTCGCCGGATTGCACCGGCGCGTGGGTTCTGGGCGACTCGTGCTGGCTGACGTTGCCTTCACCGGCCATCGTGCATAGCACCAACAAGCTCCTGCACTTCGACAATCACGCGCTGCTGCGCTGATTGCCGCGTCACGGGCGGCGTCGAGACCACGTAGACTGCGCTCAACCAGCCGACCCGGCGCAAGCCGCGGCCCAACCACCCATGTCGACCACCACCCTGCGCCGCCCCGTGGACGGCACGGCCGGCAGCCTCATGCTGCTGCTGTGCTTCCTGTGGGGCTTCACCCACGTCGCCTCCAAGCTCGCCGCGCCCGACATCTCGCTCGTGCTGCAGGGCGGATTGCGCTCGGTCCTGGCGCTGGCGCTGCTGTGGACCTGGGCATTGTCACGCGGCATTCGGCTGTTCGAGCGCGATGGCACGCTGGCCGCCGGACTCGTCGCGGGACTGCTCTTCGCCGGCGAGTTCCTGTTCATCTTTGCCGGGCTGGCGCACACCGGCGCATCGCGCATGGTGGTGTTCGTCTACCTGGCGCCCTGTCTCACGGCGCTCGGGCTGCATTGGTGGGTGCCGAGCGAGCGATTGGACCGTGCGCAGTGGCTGGGTGTGTGGCTGGCCTTCGCAGGTGTTGCGCTCGCCTTCCTCGACGGCTTCAGCGCCGGCCGCTCGTCCTTGCTGGGCGATGCATTCGGCGTGATCGGCGCACTGTTGTGGGCGGCCACTACCGTGGTGATCCGGACCACGAAGCTGGCGGGCGCGAGCGCGACCAAGACGCTGTTCTATCAGCTTGCGGTGTCCGCGGCGCTGCTTCCGGTCGCCTCGCTGCTCATCGGCGAGCCGGGCGTGACGGCGTGGAGCGCGATGGCTATCGCGTCACTGCTGTATCAGGGCGCGATCGTCAGCTTCGGCAGCTATCTCGCCTGGTTCTGGCTGCTGCGCCATTACCTCGCGGCGCGCCTGTCGGTGTTCGCCTTCCTCACGCCGCTGTTCGGCGTCGTCTTCGGCGTGCTGATGCTCGGCGAACCGCTGCGCCCCGCGTTCCTCGCCGCGGTCGCACTGGTCGGCGCGGGCATCTACCTGGTGAACAGGAGAAGCTAGTCGCCGCTTCGCGCGTGCGCCACCAGCACCTGGGCCACACACGCGGTCAACTTCTTCGCATACGGCACGTGCAGGAACTCGTTGGGTCCGTGCGCGTTCGACTTCGGACCGAGCACGCCGGTGATGAGGAACTGCGCGTCGGGAAAATGCTTGCCGAGCATGCCCATGAACGGAATCGTGCCGCCCTCCCCCATCATCGCCGCCGGCTTGCCGTAGTGGGTGCGGGAGGCGGCATCGAGCGCGCGCTTCAGCCAGGCTGCCGTGGGCGGTGCACTCCACCCGCTGGCCGCCTGGTCGGCCTCGAATTTCACCTGTGCGCCGAGCGGCGGATCCTTCTCCAGCAATGCCTTCATCGCGCCGACCGCACGCTCGGCATCGAGCAGGGGCGGAAGACGTAGCGAGAGCTTCAGTGCGGTGCTCGGACGCAGCACGTTGCCGGCGTCCTTGATCGCCGGCATGCCGTCCGCTCCCACCACCGACAGGAACGGTCGCCACGTTCGATTCAGGATCGCCTCGCCGAAGTCGCTCACCATCGGCTGCGTGGTCCCGGCGAAGGGGAACTTGCGATACACGCTGTCGCCCAGGATCGCACCGGCCGCGTTGGCCTGCTCGACACGCTCTGCCGGGATTTCGCAGTGGAAGTCGCGGGGCCGGATCTGGCCGCTCGATGCATCCTCCAGGCGGTCGAGCAGGATGCGTGCGATGCGGAACGACGAGGGCACCACACCGCTTGCATCGCCCGAGTGCACGCCTTCGCCCAGCACGTCGATGCGCAGCGTACCGGCGGCGAGTCCGCGCAGCGACGTCGTCACCCAGAGTTGCTCGTAGTTGCCGCATCCGGAGTCGAGCCCGATGACGAAGTCGACCTTGCCCATGCGCGGTGCGAGCGCCTCCAGGTAGGCGGGCAGGTCGTAGCTCCCCCTCACCACGCACCACACGAACAGGCCGACGATGCGTGCGCGTGGCGCCTCCTGCGCCTCGAGCGCCTCCACCGCGGCGAGGGACGCGAACACCGCGTAGCCGTCGTCGGCGCCGCCGCGGCCGTACAGCCTGCCCTCTTCCATCACCGGCACCCACGGACCGAAGCCGTCGCGCCAGCCGACCATTTCCGGCTGCTTGTCAAGGTGGCCATACATCAGCACAGTGCCGCGCGCGTCCCCTTGCGCCGGGATCTCGAACACGAGCACCGGCGTGCGGCCGGGCAGACGCATGACCTCCACGTGCATGCCGGACAGGTCCTGCGCGCGGCACCACGCCTCGGCCGTGGCGACCGCTGCATCGATGTGGCCGCTCTTTGCCCAATCGGGATCGAAGTGGGGCGACTTGCACGGCAGGCGGATGTAGTCGATCAGGCGCGGGACGATTTCGCTGTCCCACTTGAGATCGATGGCGCGGACGAGGGTACGGGAATCGAGCACGGCAGCGGTCCTGGGGTGATGACGCGCGCCGAGTGTAGCACCGCGGCGCGAGCATCCCGTGAGCGGGACGCACGACCGAAGCGGATCGTCAGCCGGCTGTGGCGGACAGTGCGAAGCGGTTGGCGAAGTACCCTTCGCCACTTTCGAGCCGTGCGCGGAACTGCATGCGGTAGCGATGCCCGTGCAGGTGCAGGATCGGTTGCGCATGCAATGCCGGGGTGCGCATCACCAGCACGACTTCGCTGGTGATGCCGACTCCCTCGGTCGGGACCGGCAGCAGGATGGCGGGTTGCGGCTCGGCATCGCCATCGGAGATGGCGGCGATGACGGCGCCGCGTCCGAACAGGTGCACACCGACGGAGCGATACAGCGCGTCCTTTGCGTCGAGCCTGCGGATCGCACCGACCGCCCAGGGTCCTGCACGCTCGGGATGCAGCGCCACGAGCTGGCCGATGAACAGCGTGTCGTCGTCGTGCATGCGCACCACCGCGCCGACACCGTGCCGGCTCTCGTCCGCAACGATCCACGATTCCGTGGTTTCCTCGGGGCGCTCGCCGGTCAGCGCGAGGAAGGCGGCATCGACCCCGGCCGCCGCATGCATCGTCGCCAGCACTCTCGTGCGCGCCTCGCTGCGCTCGGGCGGCCGTATGCCCCAGTAGCGGCTCAGATGTTCGAGCACGGCCACGCCAGTCTCGACGTCGCTGTCGGCCGGCAGGCCCAGTTCGGATGGAAGCTGGCCTTTCTCGCGCCCCTGCCGCGCATAGGCAGCGAGCACCTGCCCGGCGTCGCCGGGGCCGAAGTAGCGATGCGAATCGCGCACGCGCTGGACGGCATAGCCCCGCTGCGGCGCCGTGCCCTGGTCGATGTCCACCACGAAGTGGCAACCGGGCGCCGGCGACTGGCGCAGGATGAACAGCTCGGCCAGCGCGGCGATGATGCGCTCGGCGGCCGCCTGCGCAGCGGGCAGCAGGTTGTTCATGCCGGACACGGCGAGGATCAGCGCACGCAGGTACTCGCGGCGCACCGTGGACAGCGTGCTCGCGGCGGGATAGACCTTGAAGCGCAGCGTGGCCACACCGCTGCGCTCGCAGTCGCGGTACAGGCATCCGAGGCGGCCCCACAGGGTGGGATCCGGGGCGGAGTACGCGAGCAGCGTCCAGCGCAGTTCCAGCGCAATGGCGCGGACGGCGCGTGCCGCGATGCTGGCAACCAGCTCCTTCGTCGCCGTGGGGGTGCCGACCGGCTTCAGGCAGTAGGTGTAGGCGAGGCCCAGTTCACTCGCATAGCTGACGGCCGCGTGCCACATGCGCCGCTGGCGATACGTCTGCATGCGACCGCCCTCGGCCAGGTAGTCGCGCATGAGCCGCAGCCGGAACGGCTGCACCATCGCGTCGACCCCTTCGACCACCTCGTATACACGGCGCACATCCTCTGGCCCGCCCTGCCGGTAAGCCTGCAGCCAGAAAGCCGCCTCCTCCACCGCGCGCATGGCGTCATGCTGGGGGAGAACGATGGGCAGGACACCGACGTCGCGCAGGCGCAGGTCGACCGGTTCGGCCGAGAGAGCGGGGTCTGCGGAGCTGAGCGCGTGCATGGCACAGTCGCCGCAGCAAGCTCTACGCCAGAGCGTGGATACCGGCGCAAGGCCGCAACGACGCGGAGCAGGGGGAGGGCGGATCGCATGACATCCGGCATCGCTGCGCGGGACAGAAACGCGCTCCCAGACGAGATTCAGGTGCGCGCCGGCATGACGGCGGAGAACCCGTCCATCGAATTGCCAACGAAGCGTCAATCCGCCGCCGGCAGGCACCGCCCCGGGCGCGGCCGGGCGTCGCGGTCTGACGGATTGCGACACGCAAGCGCGCCGGCCGGCAGTTCGAGTTCGCAGGCTTGCTCGGGTCCCAGGGCCAGTGCGAGCGGAAAGCGCAGCATCGACTCGCCCACCTCTTGGTAGCCGAACGGCAGCTTGCCCCCCGAAAGCTGCAGGCGCCGCTCCTTCGCGAGCACGCGCAGCGTGAAGGTGACCGCGGGGGATTCCGGCCCTTCCTCCAGTTCGCAGTCCAGTGCCCCGACACCCCGGAGATGCCGCTCGGACACGACGGCCTGCGTGCCCGTTGCAGCCAGGCAGAGCAACGCGGCCGCCGCGACGCGAACGCCCGTCCTCATGCCGGCGTCCACACCGACGGATGACAACGGTTGTACTGGCGTGCGTACGGTGGCGGTTCCGCGCCCAGTTCCCGCGCCGCATGCCAGGCCCAGCGCGGATCGTCCATCATCCCGCGCGCGATGGCGATGAGATCGGCCTGCCCCGCCGCGACGATGTCGTTGGCGAGCCGGGGTGAACTGATCATGCCCACCGCCATCACCGGCATGCCGGTCGCCTGCTTCACCTGCTCGGCGAAGGGCACGTTGTACCCGGGTGCGAACGCAATGCGCTGCCGCGGGTCGAGCTGCCCGGAGGTGACGTCGAGGAAGTCACAGCCGCGTGCCTGCAGGGCACGC
>CAZNBS010000140.1:0-8097 GCA_964570955.1 uncultured Burkholderiales bacterium
GCGGTCCCCGGTTTCGAGGGAAAAATGGCGCCTCAACCCGTCGGCAAGCCGCTGGACGCGATCGGCGAGTTGTGCGTAGGGGTGAACCGTGCGGGTGCCGACGGCGACCGCAGGAAGTTCGGGGTAGGCGCGCGCGCTGCGCAGGAGGAGGTGGGAGAGGTTCATGCGGCGATCAGCGGGAGACCGTAGGACAACGTATGACGGCTGGCGGGCACCAAGGCGCTACATCAGCACGATGTCGTACTGCTCTTGCGTGTACAGCGTCTCCACCTGCAGCGAGATCGGCTTGCCGATGAAGTCCCCCAGCATCGCCAGCGACTGCGATTCCTCGTCGAGGAACATGTCCACCACTTTCTGCGAGGCGAGGATGCGGAATTCCTTCGCGTCGTACTGGCGCGCCTCGCGCAGGGTCTCGCGCAGGATCTCGTAGCACACCGTCTGCGGGGTCTTCACCTCGCCGCGGCCCTGGCAGGTGGAGCACGGCTCGCACAGGATGTGCGCCAGGCTCTCGCGCGTGCGCTTGCGCGTCATCTCCACCAGCCCGAGCGAAGTGAAGCCGTTCACCGTCACGCGCGTGCGGTCGAGCGACAGCGCCTTGCGGAACTCGCTCAGCACCGACTCGCGATGCGTGATGTTCTCCATGTCGATGAAGTCGACGATGATGATGCCGCCCAAATTGCGCAGGCGCAGTTGGCGCGCGATGACGTGTGCGGCCTCCAGGTTTGTCTTGAAGATGGTGTCGTCGAAGCTGCGTCCGCCGACGAAGCCGCCGGTGTTCACGTCCACGGTCGTCAGTGCCTCGGTCTGGTCGATGATCAGGTAGCCGCCGGACTTCAGCGGCACGCGGCGCGCGAGCGCGCGCTCGATCTCGTCCTCGATTCCGTACAGGTCGAACAGCGGACGCTCGCCGCTGTAGTGGTGAATGCGGTCGATGAATCCAAGGCGGTAGTCCTGCGCGAATGCGTGCAGGCGTTGCGCCGTCTCACGCGAGTCCACCAGGATGCGCTCGGTCTCGTCGTTGGCCATGTCGCGCAGCACCCGCAGGCTCAGGTTCAGGTCCTGGTATAGCAGGGTCGGCGCGGTGAGGCTCTTCGCACGCTCCTGGATTCCGGCCCAGGTGCGACGCAGATAATCGATGTCGGCGGTCAGGTCGCGGTCGGTCGCGGTCTCGGCCATCGTGCGGATGATGAAACCGCCGGTCTCGCCTTCCGGCAGCAGGTGCTGCAGCCGCTCGCGCAGCTGCTGCCGCTCGGCTTCGTCCTCGATGCGCTGGGAGATGCCGATGTGGCAGTCCTGCGGCAGATAGACCAGCAGACGTCCGGCCACGCTGGTCTGGGTGGACAGGCGTGCGCCTTTAGTGCCGATCGGATCCTTGATCACCTGCACCAGCAGACGCTGGCCGTCGTGCAGCAGGCGCTCGATCGGCTTGGGCTCGCCACCGTTCTGGCGATGCTCCCAGATGTCGGCGATGTGGAGGAAGGCGGCGCGGTCGAGGCCGATCTGGATGAATGCCGACTGCATGCCGGGCAGCACCCGGCTCACCGTGCCGACGTAGATGTTGCCGACCAAACCGCGGCCGCTGGCGCGCTCGACGTGCAACTCCTGCGCCGCGCCCTGCTGCAGGATGGCCACCCGCGTCTCCTGCGGCGTGACGTTGATGAGGATCTCCTCGTTCACGCGAAGCGACGCAGCAGCTGGTCGGTCTCGTACAGGGGCAGTCCCACCACGCCGGTGTAGCTGCCCGACAGCGACTTGACGTACGCGCCCGCGCGACCCTGGATGCCGTAGGCGCCGGCCTTGTCCATGGAGTCGCCGCTGGCAACGTACTGCTGGATCTCATCTTCGTCGAGCTCGCCGAACACCACCGTGGTGCTCGACAGCGCGGTTTCGACGTGGCGATCGAGCACGATGGCGATCGCGGTGTGCACGCGGTGCGTGCGGCCGGACAGGCGCTTGAGCATCGACACTGCGTCGTCGCGATCCACCGGCTTGGCCAGAATCTCGCCGTTCAGGTCCACCGTGGTGTCGGCGGCCAGCACCGGGTGACGCATGAGCCGGCGCTGGCACACGCGCAGCCAGGCGATCTCGCCCTTTTCCTGAGCCAGGCGTTGCACGTAGGCCGCCGGATCCTCGCCGGCATGCACGCCCTCGTCGACGTCGGACGGGCGGCCCACGGTTTCGCGCAGCAGCAGCAATTCGAAACCCACACCGATCTGCTTGAGCAGTTCACGCCGGCGCAGGCTGCGTGAGGCGAGGTACACGTGGCGAGGGGCGTGCATGCTGTCAGACCCGGTGATAGGGGTGGTTGGACAGCATCGACAATGCGCGGTAGAGCTGCTCGGCGAGCACCACGCGTACGAGCTGATGCGGCAGCGTCATGCTGGAGAGCGACAGTAGCATGTCGGTCGATTTTTTCAATCCGGGTTCGAGCCCGTCCGCGCCGCCGATCAGGAATGCCACCTCCCGTCCTCCCTGCAACCACTTGTTGACGCGTTGCGACCACTGTTCTGTGGTCATGGCCTTGCCGCGTTCGTCGAGTGCCACCACGAGCGCGCCGGCGGGAATTGCCGCGCGCAGCAGCGTTGCTTCCTCGCGCATGACACGCGCCGTCTCGGCGGCACCGCGGTCGCCCGCGGTGCGCCGGGCCGGCTTGATCTGGCGCAGCAGCAGCGGTGTTTCTGCCGGCATGCGCCGGGCGTATTCGTCGAATCCGGCGGCGACCCAGTCCGGCATGCGGTGACCGATCGCCAGGAGGTGAAACTTCACCGGGCCCGTGCCCGGCGCGCCCAATTGCCCCGGTTCAAGGGCGTGGACGGTCGGCGAGCCCGCCGCTGCGCAGGGCAGAAACGCGCCGCGCGGGCTGTCCACCCCAGAGTTCTTCCAGACTGTAGTAGTCGCGTACCGCAGGCTGCATGATGTGGACGACGATGGCGCCCAGGTCCACCAGCACCCACTCGCCGGTCTGCTCGCCTTCGAGCCCGACCACGTCGCCACCCGCCTCCTTGATCCTGTCATGGACATTGCGGGCCAGGGCCTTGGTCTGACGCCCCGAGTCGGCACTGGCGACGATCATGTAATCGAACAATGCCGTGAGTTTCCTGACGTCCAGCACCACGATATCACGCGCCTTGATCTCTTCCAGGGCCGCGACCGCGGTGTCCTTCATCGCCTCAACCTGCATCGACATCCTTATAGAGGTGGTTCGAGCCAATATAATCGAGAACCTCGTCGGGAAGCAAATAGCGAGCGCTATGCCCGCCCGCGAGGAGGGTACGGATCCCGGTTGCGGATATGTCCAGTGCCGGCACGTCCACGGGAACCACCGTCCCGGCGCCTGCGATGGCGACGCGCGCCGGATCGTCGCTCAGTCGGTGCTTCACCTGTACTGCCAGCGCGAGGGGCAATTGCTCCGGGTCGAAGGTGAAACCGGGTCGGTGCGCCACCGCAATGTGCGCCAGCTCGAACAGCTGCTCCCAGCGCGACCACGTGGTCAGCAGGTTGAACGCATCCACGCCCATCAGCAGCACCAGCGGCCGGTCCGCACCCAGTTCCGCGCGCAACTCGTGCAACGTGTCCACGGTGTAGCTGTGGCCGATGCGGCGGCACTCGCGGTCGTCGGTGACGAAACGCGGGTTGCCTGCCGTGGCCAGGCGTGTCATGGCGAGCCGATCCTGCGCGGTCACCCGGGGGGAGGCGCGGTGCGGCGGAACCGCAGCGGGAATGAAGCGCACCTGGCCCAGGTGCAGGCGGTCGGCGAGCGTCTCGCCCAGTCGCAGATGCGCGTAGTGGATCGGGTCGAACGTCCCGCCCAGGATGCCGATCGGGCCGGCCGAGCGGGACGCGTTCACAAGCTCAGAGCAGCAGCCGGCGGATGTCGCTCAGCGCGCTGGACAGATACGTGATGAAGCGTGCGCCTTCCGCCCCGTCGATCACGCGATGATCGTAGGACAGCGACAGCGGCAGGATCAGGCGCGGCACGAAGGTGCCGTCGCGCCACACCGGCTTCGTCACCGCGCGCGAGGCGCCGAGAATCGCCACCTCGGGCGCGTTGATGATCGGGGTGAAGTGGGTGCCGCCGATTCCGCCCAGGCTCGAGATGGAGAACGTGCCGCCCTGCATGTCGGTCGGTGACATCTTGCCCTCGCGCGCGCGCGCGCTGACTTCACCGAGTTCGCGTGCGATCTGCAGCGCGCCCTTCTTGTCCGCGTCGCGGATCACCGGCACCACCAGCCCGTTGGGCGTGTCGACAGCCACCCCGATGTGGTAGTACTGCTTGAGCACCAGGCCGTCGCCTTCCGGGGTGAGGCTGGCGTTGAACTGAGGATACTGCCTGAGTGCCGCGACGCTGGCCTTGATCAGGAAGGCCAGCAGCGTCAGGCGCACGCCCTGCTTCTGCGCCGACTCCGTCATGTCCTTGCGGAAGGCTTCCAGCTCGGTGATGTCCACCTCGTCCTGCTGGGTGATGTGCGGGATCGCCACCCAGTTGCGGTGCAGGTTCGCACCCGAAAGCTTCTTGATGCGCGAGAGCGGCTTGGTCTCGATCGGTCCGAACTTGCCGAAGTCGATCACCGGCATCGGCGGCAGACCCATCCCGATGCCCCCTCCGGCCGCTGCGGGACGCGCCAGAGCCTCCTTCACGAACGCCTGCACGTCCTCTTTGAGCACGCGCTCCTTCGGACCGGAACCCTTCACCTTGCCCAGGTCGACGCCAAGCTCGCGCGCAAAACGGCGCACGCCCGGGCTGGCGTGGGCGCGGGCGAAAGCCGCCTCGTCGACCGGTGCGGACGGTGCGGGCGGAGGTGCGGCTGCCGGCGCCGGAGATGGCGCCGGTGCCGCCGCGGCGACGGGCGCGGGTGCCGCGGCAGGCGGTGGCGATTGAGTCGAGGCCGCAGTGGGCGCGGTGGCCGGCTCCGCCGACTCGGCCGGTGCCTCCTCGCCGACCTCGAGCGTGAGGATGAGTGTGCCTTGCGACACCTTGTCACCCACCTTCACCTTCATGTCGCGCACGACGCCGGCCAGCGGCGCCGGCACTTCCATCGTTGCCTTGTCGCTCTCGAGCGTGACGAGCGAATCGTCGGCTTTCACCGAATCGCCGGGCTTGACCAGCACCTCGATGATCGGAACGTCCTTGAAATCACCGATGTCCGGAACCAGGACCTCGTGCATTGCTCCCACGCTCGTTTCTCCTGCTGTTGTTCTTCGTCACAGTCCGTCGATGTGTGTTGCTTCGACCGCCACCCTCATACCAGCCACGGACTCGGGCGGTCCGTGTCGATGCCGTACTTCTCGATCGCCCGCGCCACGCTCGCCGGCGGGATCTTGCCGTCCTCGGCCAGGCCCTTCAGCGCGGCCACTGTCACGAAGTGACGGTCGACCTCGAAGAACTTGCGCAGCTGGCGGCGGAAATCCGAGCGGCCGAACCCGTCGGTACCGAGCACCTTGTAGGTGCGCTTCACGTACGGGCGGATCTGGTCGGCGAAGGCGCGCATGTAGTCCGTCGCCGCGACCACCGGCCCGGCGTGCGGCTCCAGGCAGATCTCGACGTGGCTCTTGCGAGGCGTCGACTCGGGATGGAGCATGTTCCAGCGCTCCGTCTCCATGCCGTCGCGGCGCAGTTCGTTGAAGCTCGGGCAACTCCATACGTTGGCGACGACGCCGAAGTCCTTCTGCAGCAGCTCGGTTGCGGCGATCACCTCGCGCAGGATGGTGCCGCTGCCCAGCAGCTGCACGCGCGGTGCCTTCTTGTCGCCCTTGCCTTCGGAGAACAGGTACATGCCCTTGAGGATGCCGTCCGCGGCGCCCTCAGGCATGGCAGGATGCGCGTAGTTCTCGTTCATCAGGGTGACGTAGAAGAACACGTCCTCCTGCTCCTGGACCATGCGGCGCAGGCCGTCCTGAATGATGACCGCGACCTCGAAGGAGAAGGTCGGATCGTAGGACACGCAGTTGGGGATCGTGCCCGCGAGGATGTGGCTGTGCCCGTCCTCGTGCTGCAGGCCCTCGCCGTTGAGCGTGGTACGGCCCGCAGTGCCGCCCAGCAGGAAGCCGCGCGCGCGGCTGTCGCCGGCGGCCCAGGCCAGATCGCCGACGCGCTGGAAGCCGAACATCGAGTAGAAGATATAGAAGGGGATCATCGACACGCCGTGCGTGCTGTAGGAGGTCGCCGCGGCGATCCACGAGCAGAATCCACCGGCTTCGTTGATGCCCTCCTGCAGGATCTGCCCGCTCTTGTCTTCCTTGTAGTACATGAGCTGATCGGCATCCTCCGGCCGATACAGCTGGCCCACCGAGGAGTAGATGCCGAGCTGGCGGAACATTCCTTCCATGCCGAAGGTACGCGACTCGTCGGGCACGATCGGCACGACCTGCTTGCCGATGTTCTTGTCCTTGATGAGCGTGTTGAGCATGCGCACGAAGGCCATCGTCGTGGAGATCTCGCGCTCGCCGCTGGAGGCGAGCAGTGGCTCGAACACGGACAGCGGGGGTACCTGCAGCGCAGCCGCCTTGGTCCGTCGCTGTGGCAGGGAACCGCCCATCGCCTCGACCCGGCTGCGCAGATACTGCATCTCCGGGCTGTCCTGGGCCGGCTTGTAGAACGGGATCTCTGCGAGCTGGTCGTCGGGGATCGGGATATTGAATCGGTCGCGGAAAGCCTTGATGGACGTCGTGCCCATCTTCTTCTGCTGATGGGTGATCATCTGGCCTTCACCGGCCTCGCCCATGCCATAGCCCTTGATGGTCTTGGCCAGGATCACGGTCGGCTGCCCGGTGTGCCTGACTGCAGCCGCATAGGCCGCGTAGATCTTGTGCGGGTCGTGACCGCCGCGGTTCAGGCGCCAGATGTCGTCATCCGACATGTTGGCGACCATCGCGAGCAGTTCCTGGTACTTGCCGAAGAAGTGCTTGCGCACGTAGGCACCATCCTTCGACTTGAAGACCTGGTACTCGCCGTCCACCGCCTCTTCCATGCGCTTGAGCAGAAGCCCGGCGGTGTCGCGCGCGAGCAGTGCATCCCAGTAAGAGCCCCAGATCACCTTGATCACGTTCCAGCCGGCGCCGCGGAAGTCCGCTTCCAGTTCCTGGATGATCTTGCCGTTGCCCCGCACCGGCCCATCCAGGCGCTGCAGATTGCAGTTCACCACGAAGATCAGGTTGTCGAGCTTCTCGCGCACCGCCAGCGAGATCGCGCCGAGCGATTCCGGCTCGTCCATCTCGCCGTCGCCCATGAAGGCCCAGACCTTGCGCCCTTCGGTGTCGACCAGGCCACGGCCCTTCAGGTATTTCATGAAACGCGCCTGATAGATCGCCTGGATCGGACCCAGGCCCATCGACACGGTGGGGAACTGCCAGAAACTGGGCATCAGCCAGGGGTGCGGGTAGGACGACAGGCCATTGCCATCGACCTCCTGCCGGAAGTTGTTCAGCTGTTCCTCGGAAATGTGGCCCTCGAGGAAGGCGCGGGCGTATATGCCGGGAGAGGAGTGCCCCTGGAAGTACACCAGGTCACCGCCGTGCTTGTCGCTCGGCGCATGCCAGAAATGGTTGAAGCCCACATCGTAGAGCGTGGCCGCGGAGGCGAAGCTGGCGATGTGGCCGCCCAACTCCGAGGAAACCTTGTTCGCCCGCACCACCATCGCCATCGCGTTCCAGCGAATGTAGGAACGCAGCCGGTGCTCCATCTCGTGGTCGCCAGGGGAGGCTTCCTCCTGTCCGGGCGGGATGGTGTTGATGTAGGCGGTGGTGGCGTTGTACGGCAGGTAAGCGCCGGAGCGGCGTGCCTTCTCGATCAGCTTCTCGAGAATGTAGTGGGCACGTTGCGGTCCTTCGACCTGGAGGACGCCGTCGAGGGCATCCAGCCATTCTCCGGTCTCTTGCGGATCGATATCTGGAAGTGCAGCCATCTCTACGAATCCCTGGGTAAGGTTGGAGCGTGGTGTGCTGGCCCGATTGTCCGAGAGGCGCGTCGGGCGCTGGACATGCCATGCACTTGTGATGCACGGCAGAGGCGAATTATAACGTGCGGCCCGTATCTGCCTGGCAACCGGCCGACCCGCACCCGGCTACTTCTTCGGCGGCGGAACGCGCCCCATGAGGTAG
>CAZNBS010000140.1:8107-12871 GCA_964570955.1 uncultured Burkholderiales bacterium
TGGTCGTTGGTCCGCATCCCGATCAGATGGGCCATGCGGTTGGACAGGGCGAAGAAGGCCGTGATGCCACCGATGTCCCAGATGTCCTCCTCGCTGAATCCGGCGTCCCGTAACGTCTGGAGTTCTGCTTCCACCACTGCCTCGGGGGTGCGTGCGAGCTTGACTGCAAAATCGAGCATGGCACGCTGCCGCGGCGTGATGTCGGCCTTGCGGTAGTCGACCGCGACCTGATCGGCGACCTGCGGGTTCTTCGCGTAGATGCGCAGGATTGCGCCGTGGGCGACGACGCAATACAGGCAGTGGTTGTAGCCGCTGGTGGCCACGACGATCATCTCTCGCTCGGCCTTGGTCAGGCCCGAGTCACGCAGCATCAGCGCGTCGTGATAGGCGAAGAAGGCTCGGAACTCGTCCGGGCGGTGGGCCAGGGTCAGGAACACGTTCGGAATGAACCCGGCCTTCTCCTGCACCTGCAGCATCTTGTCACGGATGTCCGCAGGCAGATCGTTCAACTCCGGCACGGGATACCGGCTGATCGGGTGTGTCATGTCAGTCGTATTTCCTCAGATCCTCGATGACTTTGCCATCGTTCGGCAGGCTGCCCAAGGGTTTGGGGATGACAACACCGCGCAGCTTGCACACTTCGCGCAGCGACTTCTCCACCGCCTCGACGAAGCCGCCGGGGGCGCTGTCGCGCAATTCGCACTGCAGGGTCATGATGTCGTTCTTCTGTTCGTCGTGCGTGACCGTCAGTCGCGCGCGCATGATGTCGGGATGGCGCCTCACCACGTCGGCCACCTGCGAGGGATGAACGAACATGCCGCGCACCTTGGTGGTCTGGTCGGCGCGCCCCATCCAGCCCTTGATGCGCATGTTGGTACGGCCGCAGGGACTGGCACCGGGCAGCACCGCCGACATGTCGCCGGTGGCGAAGCGGATCAGCGGATACTCCGGCGTGAGCGTGGTGACCACCACCTCGCCCACCTCGCCCACCTCGACCGGGTCGCCGGTGCCGGGTCGCACGATCTCGACGATCACACCCTCGTCGACCACCAGGCCATCGCGCGCTGGCGTCTCATAGGCGATGAGGCCCAGATCCGCGGTGCCGTAGGACTGGAACGCGGCGATACCGCGCGCCTCCAGCAGCTGGCGCACCGCAGGCAGGAAGGCTTCGCCGGAGACGGCCGCCTTGCGCAGACTCGACACGTCCACCTTCGCCTCGTCGGCCTTTTCCAGGAGCAGCTTGAGGAAGGAAGGCGTGCCGGTGTAGCAGACCGGCCTGAGGTCGGCGATGGTCTGGATCTGCAACTCGGTCTGCCCGACGCCGGCGGGAAACACCGGGCAGCCGAGTGCCTGCGCTGCCAGGTCGAACATGAAACCGGCCGGCGTGAAGTGGTAGGCAAAGGTGTTGTGCACCAGTTCGCCCTCGCGGAATCCGGCGGCGAACAGCGCGCGCGCGAGTCCGAAGTAGTCGCGGCGCTCGGCCTGCGGATCGTAGATCGGTCCGGGCGAGGCGAACACGCGTGCCAGCCGGGCCAGCGGCAGCGCGTTCATGCCGCCGAACGGCGGTTGCGCCTTCTGCAGCGCGATCAGATCGGACTTGCGGGTGAGCGGCAAGGATGACAGCGCGCTGCGGTCGCGCACCTCGCCGGGTCGTACATCCGCCAGGAGCTTGCCGAAGTAGGGCGCGTGCCGCTTCGCACGCACCAGCTGATCCTCCAGGGCACGGAACAGCGCACGTTCACGCACCTCCGGCGAACGCGTCTCGAGATCGTCGAAGTGTGTTTGCATCCGCCAAGGATAACCGTGAACGCGTCGATACGCTGCATCCGGTTGCGTCAGGCGGGCAGTGCCCACACCTCACGCAGCGCCTCCACCAGGGCACGAATCGCTGGATCCTGGGCGCGTGAGCGCAAATGGAGGAACTGCAGAGACGTGCGCAGCCGCACGTCCTGCCACAGCACCACCTGCTTCGCCCGCGCCTTCTCCAGTGCGACGTCCTCGCGCATCAGCGCCATGCCCATGCCCGAGGCGACCAGGGAAGCGATCAGGTTCTCGTCGTCGGCCTCCACCACCTTGGACGGCGAGACGCCGTGCGCGCGGAACAGCCCGGTCGCAAGGTGCCAGTGCGAGCTGATGCGGGGAGTGAGGATCCACGGCTCGCGCTCGATTTCCGCCCAGCCGGCATCGGCCAGCCGATCGGCCCACTCGATCGGTCCGACCACGCGGTAGATGACCTGCGTCAGCGGGATGCTGACCACGCCGGGATCCGAGCGCTCTCCGTAGTAGAAGCTTGCGTCGAGCTTGCCGTCGCGCACGTCGTCGAACGCCGCCCCGGACACTTCGCGCTGGAACTGGATCTGCAGCAGAGGGTGGCGCTCCAGGGTCGCGGCCGCGAACTGCCCCAGGCGCTGAAACTCCGGATCGGAGAGCGTACCCACGCTGACGCTGCCTGAGACCGCGCCCCGGATCGCGCGCGCCTCGTTGCGCAACGCCTGTGCCGCCGCCAGCGTGCGCTCGGCCGCCTGTAACAGCCGATGGCCCGGGGCAGTTAGCAGCATCCCCGTGGGCGAGCGCTCGAACAGGATCACCTCGAACTCCTCCTCCAGCGCCTTGATGTGTCCGCTCAGCGCGGGCTGACTGATGTGCAGTTTCTCGGCGGCGCGGGTGAGGTGGCCGAGCTGGGCCACGGTGACGAAGCTGCGCAGCTGGTAGAGCTCCATTCAGTGACGTTCCTTGCCCGCGGGTCGCTGCTGGCCGGCACTATTGCGACGCACAATCGCTTCCCGCGGCGATCGGGAAAGGTAATCGGAGCCATCACAAAGGAATATTGGATTTCCCCGAGAGCCGACCGTAGATTGCATACTGCAACGCACCATAACAGTATCGTCAGGAGGTTTCATGGATTTCCCGAGCCTGCTCCCGCAAAACTACCGCAGCCTGCTGCCATTCCATAGCAAGAGCGAGAACGCCCCGGCCGCCGCATCTGCCGAAGCCGGCATGGTGCAGGACGTCAGCGCGCCCGGCATCTTCGAACGCCTGGTGAACCGGCTGGAGGACGCCTACTGGCGCCAGATCACCAAGTCGCGCGAGGCCTATCTGGCCAGGGCGCAGAACAGCTCCGAACTGGAGAACCGCATGAAGGAACTGGATTCCAATTCCGTCATACGCTGGCGTACGATGTCGTGATCGCCGCGCGCCGTCAGGCTGGCTGCCGGCCGATGGTCCTCGGTCAGGCCAGCCAGCGCTTGCGGCGCCGGTAGTGCTTGACGTCGCGGAAGCTCTTCCGCTCCGACCCGGACAGCCCCAGGTAGAACTCTTTCACGTCCTCGTTGCTGGATAGGTCCTGGGCCGGGCCGTCCATCACCACCCGTCCGTTTTCCAGGATGTAGCCGTAGGTGGCGTAGCGTAGCGCCACCATCGTGTTCTGCTCGGCGAGCAGGAAGCTCACGCGCTCCTTGGCGTTCAGGTCGTGGACGATCTCGAAGATCTCCTCCACCACCTGCGGGGCAAGTCCCATCGACGGCTCGTCCAGCAGGATCATTTGCGGCTGCGCCATCAGCGCGCGGCCGATGGCCGTCATCTGCTGTTCGCCGCCCGAGGTGTAACCGGCCTGGCTTCGCCGCCGCTCCTTCAGTCGGGGGAAGTAGGCATACACCTTCTCCAGGTCGTTGCGGAGCTGGGACCGGGCGGCGCTGCGCGTGAAGGCGCCGGTGAGCAGGTTCTCCTCGACCGTCAAGTGCTGGAAGCAGTGCCGTCCCTCCATCACCTGGATCAGTCCGCGGCGCACCAGATCGTTGGGCGTGAGCCCGTCGATGCGTTCGCCGCGGTACTCGATGGATCCCTTCGTCACTTCGCCGCGCTCCGAGGCGAGCAGATTCGAAATCGCCTTCAGCGTGGTCGTCTTGCCCGCGCCGTTGGCGCCCAGCAGCGCGACGATCTGGCCCTCCGTGACCGAGAACGAGACCCCCTTGAGCACGAGAATGACGTGGTCGTAGATGACCTCGATGTTGTTGATGGTGAGCAGGGCCATGCAGTCTTTGCGTGCGACTACGTAAACTCGTTCAACACAGAGGCCACCGAGGACACAGAGGTGTCCCCGCCTTGCCTCTGTGCACCTCTGTGTTCCTCTGTGTTGGGTGAGGTTCCAGCATCGCGTTCAAGACCGGTCAGGATTCCGGGAGGCAGGCCGGCTTGATGCCCTTCTCCTTCGCGTACTGCGCGGCCGAGGTTTCCACCATCTTGCGCACGAGCGCACGGTCGCCACTCATCCAGTCGGAGGCCGGTTTCCAGGCTTTGCCGTCCCACTGCTGGAAGCGCACCATGCCGCTGCCGCCGTGGTCGGTGCAGGACACCTTCACCGGCGGAACCATGCCGCCGAACCCGAGCTGTTCGAGACGCTTCGCGTCGATGTTCAGGTTCTCGATGCCCCAGCGCACCTGGGAGCCGGTGAGCGGCTTCTTGCCGAACTTGCCTTGCGCGGTGCGTACCGATTCGACCGTCATCATCGCCGCCGCCATGCCGCGGTTCCACAGCACGCTGCCGACCAGCTTGTCCGGCGTCTGGCTCTTGCCCTTGCCGGTCACGTGCTTTTGCACTTCGCGCACGACGGGGAAATCGCGCCCCGCAAGATTCAGGCTGGCGGCGTAGTAGCCTTTGGCGGAAGCACCCGCGGCTTCCGTGTCGATTTCGGATCCGGCCCACCAGTTGCCGACCATCTTTTCGCGCGGGAAGCCCATCTTCTGTGCGGTGCTGAGGGAGGTGGCG
>CAZNBS010000141.1:0-12757 GCA_964570955.1 uncultured Burkholderiales bacterium
CGGGAATCGCGCTACCTACAATACCTCTAGGGGGATAAATGTCAGCCGCACTGATCTTCGCGCTCGCCTGCGCGATTCTGGCAGTCGTCTACGGCGTGATATCGATTGGCTGGGTTCTGGGCAAACCCGCGGGCAACCCGCGCATGCAGGAAATCGCCGCGGCCATCCAGCAGGGGGCGCAGGCCTACCTGAACAGGCAGTACCGGACGATCGCCCTGGTAGGCGTGGTGCTGTTCATCATCATCGGCCTGGTGCCCGGGCTCGGCTGGTCGACGGCCATCGGATTCCTGATCGGCGCGATCCTGTCGGGTGCAGCCGGCTACATCGGGATGAACATCTCGGTGCGTTCCAACGTGCGCACCGCGCAGGCTGCCACGCAGGGCCTGAGCGCCGCTTTGGACATCGCGTTCCGCGGCGGTGCCATCACGGGAATGCTAGTCGTAGGACTTGGTCTGCTGGGCGTCGCGGGTTTCTACGCCCTGTTGGTGCACTTCAGCGCCGACACCAGTGACATGCGCCACCTCCTGCACCCGATGATCGGGCTGGCTTTCGGCTCCTCCTTGATCTCAATCTTCGCGCGTCTGGGCGGCGGCATCTTCACGAAGGGCGCCGACGTGGGCGCCGATCTGGTCGGCAAGGTCGAGGCCGGCATCCCCGAGGACGATCCCCGCAACCCCGCGGTGATCGCTGATAACGTGGGCGACAACGTCGGCGACTGCGCCGGCATGGCGGCCGACCTGTTCGAGACTTACGCCGTGACGGTAGTTGCGACCATGCTGGTCGGTGCGCTGGCCTTCGCCAACTTCGGCGACATGGCAATCCTCTATCCGCTTGCCCTCGGCGGCGCCTCCATCATTGCCTCGATCATCGGCTGCTACTTCGTCAAGGCGAAGGAAGGCGGCAAAATCATGAATGCGATGTATCGCGGTGTGATCGTGGCGGGCGTGCTGTCCCTGATCGCGTTCTACCCGATCACCACCTGGCTGATGGGCAGCGTGGCAGACGTGACGGGCGGCGTGGTCACTCCGATGAAGCTGTGGATGGCCGCGGCGATCGGCATCCTCCTCACCGGCGCCCTGATGTGGATCACCGAGTACTACACCGGCACGCAGTTCAAGCCGGTGAAATACGTGGCGCAGGCATCGACCACCGGTCATGCGACCAACATCATTGCCGGGATCGCGGTCTCGATGAGGGCGTGTGCGCTGCCCGTGCTCGCCGTGTGCGCGGCGATTCTAGCGTCGTACTGGGTGACAGGCGGCGGCGTGACCGGCCTGTACGGCATCGCCATCGCCGCCACGGCCATGCTCTCCATGGCGGGCATCATCGTGGCGCTGGATGCCTACGGCCCGATCACGGACAACGCAGGCGGCATCGCGGAGATGGCGGAAATGCCAAAGTCGGTACGCAACGTCACCGACCCGCTCGACGCCGTGGGCAACACCACCAAGGCGGTGACCAAGGGCTACGCGATCGGCTCGGCCGGCCTGGCTGCACTGGTGCTGTTCGCGGATTACACCGCCGCGCTCAAGGGTGCCGGCATCGCGGCCAGCTTCGACCTTTCCGACCCCAACGTGATCATCGGCCTGTTCATCGGCGGGCTGATTCCGTACCTGTTCGGCGCCATGGCGATGGAAGCGGTCGGTCGAGCAGCCGGTTCCGTCGTGGAGGAAGTGCGCCGGCAGTTCCGGGACATCAAGGGCATCATGGAAGGCAAGGCCAAGCCCGAGTATGGCCGCGCCGTCGACATGCTGACCACCGCGGCGATCAAGGAAATGATGATCCCGTCGCTGCTGCCGGTGATCGTGCCGATCCTGGTCGGCCTGATCCTCGGACCCGCAGCGCTCGGCGGCCTGCTGATGGGAACCATCGTCACCGGCCTGTTCGTCGCCATCTCCATGACGACCGGTGGCGGCGCTTGGGACAACGCGAAGAAGTACATCGAGGAAGGCCACCACGGCGGCAAAGGCTCCGACGCCCACAAGGCGGCGGTGACCGGCGATACCGTCGGCGATCCCTACAAGGACACGGCGGGGCCCGCGGTCAACCCGCTCATCAAGATCATCAACCTCGTCGCACTGCTGATCGTTCCGGTGCTGGCCGGGGTGTACGCCACCGCCGCGCCGCAGGCAACGTCCGAGGCGCCGATCGCCGAGGCGCCTGCCGTGGCGCTGGCACCTGCCGCCTCCATTCCACCGGTGGCCATCCTGTTCGAGGTCGGGCAGAGCAGCCTACCCGTGGATGCCGCCGCCCAGCTCGCCGGGATGGTGGAAGGTGTGAGGAGCGACAGTGCCGCAAGGCTGCAGATCTCGGGGTTCACCGACGCAAGCGGCGACCCCGTCCAGAACGAGGAACTGGCCAAGGCTCGGGCCTTTGCGGTACGCGATGCGCTCGTCGGTGCCGGCGTTGCGGAAGATCGCATCGACATGGAGAAACCGGAGACGGTCACCGGCAGTGGATCCGATGCCGAAGCCCGACGGGTTGAGGTGAGCCTCATACATTAAGCGCGCTAGGACTGCTGCACCAACGAAAAACGCCCCGCACAAGCGGGGCGTTTTTCGTTTTCCGGGGCTGCTGAGGAAAAATCAGGCAACAGCCGCAGCGGCGCGACCGCGGCGTTCGCCGAATCGACGGTCGGGGAACTGGATCATCACCTGGCGCTGGCGGCGGTCGGAAATTCGATGTTCCCGTTCGGGGGCCACACCAGGACGCTCCGGTGCCTCCGCATACGCACGGTAGGAGGTGTGCAGCGCCAGATCGAGGAGTTGCAGACTACGCTTGGCGGCTGACATCACTTTGCCCTGCATGCGTTCGGTGGTCGCGTAGCGCTTGACCACTTCCAGCGCGATCTTGGGATGCTCGTCGTCGTACTTGGCGTGCTCACGCATCCACTTGTACGTGCGCGGGTTCATGTCGACCCCTTCACGGCCGCGATAGGACTCGAAGCCGTCCACCACGCGCCGGGACAGGTCTCCGGTAATACCCTCGATGGCGAAACTGGTGGCGGCGACGGCCTCGGGCAGCGACCCCTTGGTATTGATGTACCAGAGCCAGTCCGTGAGTGATTGGACATCGCGCAGAATCGGCTTCTTGCCATCCGCGAGATCCAGCATGTCCTGCTGCTTCAATCCGAATCCCTGTCCCATCCACAACCAGTGCTCGGCATGCGCCTTCTCGACCCGGATGTTGTCGATCAGGTAGGAGCGCGCATAATCATCCTCCACCTTGATCAGCGCTTCCGCAAGGAACTTGGGGAAGGCGTGGATGAAAGGATAAATCTGCATGATCCATCCCTGCATACCCTTCACCGACATCGTTCCGCTGCCGACGGCGCTAGCCCAGTCGCTATGCAGTAGCGCGTTCCAGTACGGTTGCAGATAGCTATGCAGCGAGTCGACCCACTGAGGATGTGGGGAAAGCTCGTACATTGATCCCATATTCGGAAACCTCTTCTAGTCGTTGGCCCATGGCTCCGAGACACCGTTTATACGATTCATGCACTCCCTTCAGCATGAAGGCCCGGCGCTGTCCCCCCAAAGCCAAGGATGAATGAACAGGGACGATCAACTCGAATCGCCATTCGCCCTGCCGGGCGCCCGGCGACTCGTTGACGGTCGAGTGTAGGGACAATTCTTCCGAGCGGCAAGCAAATGTTGCCTGCGGGCAACAGTCGTCCTCAGGCAAATGCTGAGGCGAGATTCAGCCGTGCCGCGAAGGGTTGGGGCTTGGCAACGCCGTAGCCCTGTGCGTAGTCCACGCCGATCTCACGCAGGGCAGCCATCACGCGCTCGTCGTCCACGAACTCCGCAATGGTCTGCTTGCCCATCACGTGCCCGACGTTGTTGATGGCCTCGACCATCGCCCGGTCGATGGGATCGTCCGCCATGTCCTTGACGAACACGCCGTCGATCTTCAGGTAGTCGACCGGCAGGTGCTTCAGGTAGGCGAACGAGGACATGCCGGCGCCGAAATCGTCGAGCGAGAAGCGGCATCCGAGCGCCTTCATCTCCTGGATGAAGTGCATTGCCTTGTCGAGATTCGCGATTGCCGCGGTCTCCGTGATTTCGAAACAGATCGACTCGTGCGGCACGCCGGAGGCCTGCAGCTGTGCGCGCACGAAATCCAGGAAGCGATCGTCGCCAATCGAGGCGCCCGACAGGTTGATCGAGCACAATTCGATTGCCTCGCCTCCGTCGCGCATGCGCGCAAGCATGCCAACTGCGGTGCGGATGACCCAACGGTCGATTGCAGGCATCAGGTTGTAGCGCTCGGCCGCCGGGATGAATGCCATCGGTGGCACCATCTTGCCCTGCTCGTCGAGCATGCGGACCAGCAACTCGCAGTGCACCCCCTGCGCGCCGCGACGGTTGATCGGCTGGATGTCCTGAGAGTAGAGGACGAATCGGTTGTCGTCCAGCGCCCGCTGCAACCTACCCACCCACTCCATCTCGCCCTGCCTCAGCGTGAGCTCGCTATCGTCGGCGTGATAGACCTGCACGCGATTGCGGCCCTTCTCCTTGGCCATGTAGCAGGCGGTATCCGCAGCCCTGAGCACCTCGGCCAGCGTGAACAGACCGTCGGTAACGTTCACCAGCCCGATGCTGACGCCGATGTTGAAGCTCAGATGCGCCCAAGCGAAATGGAAGTCGGCCAATGTCTGGCGCAACTTGTCCGCAATGCGCACTGCCACGTCCGCCGGACAGTTCTCCAGGAGCACGCCGAACTCGTCGCCTCCCAGTCGCGCCAGCGTGTCGTCGTCGCGCAGCGCCTGCTGCAGCAGACCGCTGACTTGGCGCATGAGCTGGTCGCCTGCCGCATGGCCGCAGGTGTCGTTCACGACCTTGAACTGGTCCAGATCCAGGTACAGCACCGCATGCTGCTGGTTGTGCTGTGCAGCCGACTGCAGCGCAAGCCCGAGGCGTCGTTCGAACTCGGAGCGGTTGATGAGCCCCGTTAGGGAATCATGACTCGCCTGGTAGGACAGCTTGGCGGCGTACTGTCGCTCCCGACTCACATCATGAAGCACCAGCACCACACCGACGACCTGCCCGGCGCGGTCGCGGATCGGCGCGGCCGACTGCACGATCGGGATCTCGACACCATCATTCCGCTGAAGCAGCATTTGCGTGTTCGAATCGGTGGAGCGCTCTTCACGCAGCACCAGTTCGATGGGGCTCGGCACTGGCTTGCGGTTGGCCTCGTCGACGAGTCTGAACAGGGCTTGCACGGGCAAGCCGTAGGCGTTGTGCGAAACCCAGCCCGTCAGCGACTCGGCAACGGGATTGAGATACGTCACCCAACCTTCCGTGTCGGTGGTGATGACGCCATCGGCGATGGAAGCCAGGGTCACCTGCGCCCGTTCCTTCTCGGCGAACAGTTCCGCAGCGGCGATCTTGCGATCGGTGACGTCGGTCAGGGCGCCTGCCATCCGTATCGGCCTTCCAACCGCGTCACGCACGGACTGCCCGCGCACCCGAAACCACCGGTACTCCCCCGCCTTGATCATCAGGCGCAGCTCGACATCGAGCGCGATGCCGGTATCGATGTGCGCTTGCAGGGCGTGGCGGAACGTCTCGCTCTCCGAGAGGTGCAATCGCGAGAGGAGTGTGGCCTGCGCGCCCTCTGCATCGTCCGGTTCGTAGCCGAGCAGTTGCTTGAACCGTGGGGAGAAGTACCAATGATCGGTCGCAATGCTCCAGTCCCACAGCCCGTCGTTGCTTCCCGAGACGGCAAGCTGGAAGCGTTCCTCTGAAAGCTTCAGCGCGCGTTCCGCTCCCTCGCTCCGGCGCAACATCCGACGCGAAAAGTACACACCGAGCGGAACCAGCAAAGCGGGGATGGCGAGCGTCAACGTCAGCAGGAGGATCTTCGTGATCCGGTTGGCATCACCCAGGGTATTCGAGAACTCGACCTCGAGGGGGGTCAGACGCGCGTTGATCGCGTGAATGCGTGCCACGATGGGGCTGATCGACCGCTCGGAGCGCTCGCCGCTCCTGATCAGCAGGTGCAGCTCGCGCGCAGTCGCGTCGAGGTCGGCGATGTGACGATCGCCCTCTTCCCAGACGCGGACGACTTGATCGATGTACCAGATGTGGCGAAAACGCCGGTATAGCCGGATCACGCCATCGATATCGTCCGGATGATCACCGCCCTCCAACAGCAGTTGCCAGGCGCGATCGTAGTCGGGGCGCGGCTTCTCCATCTCCGCGCGCGCCTCGCCCAGTTTCTGCGGAACCGAGATGTTCCGGAGATACTCGATGTAGTGATGTTCGGAAAAGGTTTCCGAGTAATGAATCAGATGAAAGACGGATTCCTTCTGTGCCTTGGACCAGCGGCTCTCACCTTCCACGAACGCGCGGGCTGCCGAGAGAATGTCGGTGACCTGGATGGCGAGTACGACGAGCAGAACGACGATGGCCAGAAACGGCCAGATGAGCAGCAGCAGCCGCGTACTTCCCGGCATCATGTGCTGCAGTTTGAACGGCCATGAGCGCAGACCGCGAGGGGTTCCAGCCATGGGAGCTCAACGACTCTTGGTGGATCGATGACTACGGCGTCGCCGCTGCACCGCCGGGTCAGGTATGGTGATCGATCTCTTTGTCGGTCTGAACGACACGGGGCCGAAGTGCTTCGAATCAATGCCGAGAACGCGAGCCCGGGACGTTTCCGCGCCCGCAGCCTGCCAGCCTACTTCGACCTTATGCGTCAAGTCTTTAAGATTGCAAAATGCACTACACGTCGCGGTCTCACACGCAAGAACAGCGCCGGCTCACATGCGGGGTGCCCGATCACCGGCAATCTATTGCAGTAGGGCAGTCAGGCCCGCCCGGCGATCCCCTTTTCTCCGGTCAGGAAACGCAATCGCAAGCTGTCTCAGGCGTCGCTCGGTCACCCGACGTTCCAGTGCCGGGTTGAGCGAGCCGTCCGACTGCAGCAGACCCGGCAGCGCGGTGTCCGACACCAGTTCTCCGACGCCGGTGTTGGGCACCAGCATGAAACCGCCGCCTGCGCGGTCGGCAATGATCGATTCCATCGTCGCGACGTCCGGGGTGCAATAGCGCCGCAAGCGGAACAGTGTCCACATTCCTGCCAGCGTGTCGACGCAGCGGTGTTCCGCGCCGGCCTCCTCGTGCAGGATGCGGGACCCCTCGGGTTGAGCGCCGCGCGGCAGCGACGGGTAGACGTGATGCGTCGCATGGGCATTCAGTCCTCCGGTGAGCAGCGACGCGAGGAAGGAGTGCGGATACAGATCCCATGTGGTACGCAACTGCCTTAGCACGGGGTCCCGCGTACGGCGGCCGACGGGGAGCGCGTGAGAGAGCAGACCGAGATAACTGCCGCACAACAGCAGGAACAGGACCGCAGGAAGCAGGGCCAGCGGAAGAAGTGACCAGAGCAGCGCCAGGCGGATGAGCATGCCCAGCCACTCGTGCCAGGTCGGACGCTTGAACAGCCGGGCGAGGTCCCACGCGATGTAGGTCAGGACCATCTTCAGCAAATTCCAGAGATCGCTCGCGACCGAGTCTCCGCGCAGATACATGCCATCCTCGGCCGAGTACGGTCGTCCATGGTGAACGACGTTGTGCCCGTATACCCAGGAAGCCCGGCTGAACAGCAGGCAGTCGAGAGTCAGGAACGCCACGATCTGGTTCAGCGTTCGGTTGGGGAAGAACGCCTGGTGCATGGCATCGTGACCGACCATGAGCAGACAAAACCACGCCCATCCGAACGCCAGCGAATAGCCGATGACCGCGAGGGGGCGGATTTCGCCTTGCAGCAACCAAATGCTGCCGCTGAAGACCGCGATCTGAATAGCCGCCTGCACCCACCCCGACACGTAGGCTGATCTCGGCAATTCACGCGGGCGACGAGCCCGGATTCGACGTTGCAAGCTGTCGGTCGCTTCCACGACTGGCGGCACGAGCATTTCCTTCGGTGGATAGCGGCGCTTCGATGCGAAGAGCGCCGGAAAATGCTACCTACAACAAAGGCATATAAGTGCGTTTGACATACCGGAGTGTACCCCGGACTGGAACTGAATGTCAGGCGCCCGCTGCGGGCCTTCGGCGTATGATCGAACTCCCGAACGATCGTCATCCGGCGATGCCCGGCCGGGACAAGACCGGAAGAATGTTCACGGCCTGCGCGCGCCGGCTGAATCTGGGGCTGACAAGGATTGCGCGATCGAGCCCGGCACCAGACGGTGGCAATTCGCGCTTGTGCGCGAGGGACCGCATGCAGTATTGCGAGGTCGCTACCCCGCACGAGCAGTGGCCAGATCTCGAGAGCCGTTCGTCAGCTTCGTGAGCGAAGCGACGCGGTGACGCGGTGACGCGCCTACTCTTCCTCGCCATCTCCCGGCGCCGAGATCCACAACTCGTAGCCGTCCGGATCGGGCACGAAGAACTCGCGCGTGTCGTACTCGGTCTCGTCGATCTCGCTGACCAGGAAACCGCCTTGCTTCAGCCGCGCGTGGGTCGCGTCCAGATCGTCCACGCACACGTAAACGACCCAGCTCTGGCCGATGGCGGGGTTGAGGCGGATCTGCTGGTCGGCGGACAACTGCTGCAGCATCAGGTCGGCAGGTCCGGTACGCAGCCAGCACCACGCCATCCGGCCTTCGTCATCGTAGGAGTCGACCACGTCGAAGCCGAAGAAGGTTCGATAGAAGTCCAGGGAGCGCTCGAGATCGGACACGCCGAGACTGGGGATGAGCTTGGTCGCGGTCATCGGCGCCTGCTTCGCCTCACTCCTCGACGGCCCGGCAGCGCTGCCGGATGCAGGCAAGCGTCGGTTCGAGAACGATCTCGCACGGACCCACGCCGGACTTGCCGCGCAGGATCTCTTCGTGCAGGATGGTGTATTCGAGTGCCTTGGTCTGCAGCCGGTCGGCCTTGGCCGTCATGGTGGAGAAGACGACGTACTCTTCCGGCCCGCCACAATCTCGCTTCCCGATCGGGATGGCGCGGCATTGCGCGACGTCGTCGCAGCGACCGTTGCCGGCAAGTGCCTGGATCTCCCCGCGCAGCCTGGCCAGTTCTGCCTCGGCGTCGCTGCCACCTGCCGACGCGGGCATCGAGACCAGCGCCGCCAGCAGCGTCGCTCCGAAGCCGAGTGTGCCTTGGGCTCGCATCGCCGCGGCTACGGTCGATCGATGACGCCGCACGCTGCACGCGCCCCGCCGGCGCAGCCCTTCGCTTCGCCTTCCGGACAGTAGCTGTCGGGATCGACGTGGATGATCACCGCCGAGCCGTCTTCGTCGAACACGGACAGCGGGCCTGGCGACAGGGTGACGCGGCTGGTCAACGTCTGCATGACGCCTTCGCCGTTCTTGATGTCGATGTTGACGAGGTCGCCGGAGTGGTAGGGATGATTGCCGTCGGGGCTGCTCATGCCGGCCGGACCGGGATCGAAGTGCCCCTTGGCGTCCCCGCACGGCATGCACGTACCGACCTCGTGAATGTGCACCGCGTGCTTGCCGTCGGGCAGTCCCTTCACGCGCAGCATCACGTCCACCACCTTGACGCCCTCGGTCGATGCCCGCTCCACCAGCACCATGCGGCCGGACACCGGCGTGTCGGTGCAACTCTGAATGTCGGCATAGGCGCGCACGCTCTGTGCGCCGGCGGCGGCGCTGAAGGTCAGGCCGAGGATCAATGCCGCAATGCTGGTGGGTCGGGTCATGCGCTTCCTCCTATGCAATGGTGATGCGCGCGTCCAGGTAGACGTCCTGGATGGCGTTGAGCAGCTTCACGCCCTCGGCCACCGGGCGCTGGAAGGCCTTGCGGCCCGAGATCAGGCCCATGCCGCCTGCGCGCTTGTTGATGACGGCGGTACGGACCGCCTCGGCGAAGTCGTTCTCGCCCGATGCGCCGCCGGAATTGATCAGTCCTGCGCGGCCCATGTAGCAGTTCGCCACCTGGTAGCGGGTGAGGTCGATCGGGTGATCGCTGGTCAGTTCGCTGTACACGCGCTTGTCGGTCTTGCCGTATGGGTTCTCCTTCGAGTTGAGCGCGTTGTAGCCGCCGTTGTTCTCCGGCAGCTTCTGCTTGATGATGTCCGCCTCGATGGTCACGCCGAGGTGATTGGCCTGGCCGGTGAGGTCGGCCGAGACGTGGTAGTCCTTGTCGGCCTTGAAATGGCTGTTGCGCAGGTAGCACCACAGCACGGTGGCAAGGCCCTCCTCGTGCGCGATCTGGAAGGCCTCGCTCACCTCCACGATCTGACGCGACGATTCCGCCGAGCCGAAGTAGATCGTCGCCCCGACGGCCACCGCGCCCATGTCGCGCGCCTGCTTAATGCTGGCGAAGGCGATCTGGTCGTACTTGTTGGGATAGGTCAGAAACTCGTTGTGGTTGAACTTGAGCAGGAAGGGGATCTTGTGCGCATACTTGCGCGCAACCGATCCGAGCACACCCAGTGTCGAGGCCACCGCGTTGCAGCCGCCTTCGATCGCGAGCTTCACGATGGTCTCCGGATCGAACATTGCCGGATTCTTCGCGAACGATGCGCCGGCACTGTGCTCGATGCCCTGGTCGACGGGCAGGATGGAGACATAGCCGGTGCCGGCCAGGCGGCCGTGGTTGAAGATCTGCTGCAGGCCGCGCATGACGGCCGGGGAACGGTCACTCAGCGCGAACACCCGGTCGACGAAGTCAGGGCCGGGCAGGTGCAGGGAAGACTTGGGAATGCCTTTGCACACGTGGTTGAGCAGATTGCCCGCGTCGGCGCCGAGCAGGGCCTCGATGTCGGTGGTTGCGTTCGATCCAGCCATTTCCCTCTTCCTCCAAGTAAATCAAGCAGCAAGTAGCGCCCCCGCCCGCTCGCAGAATGCCCTCGGACGGCGTCGTTGCGCACCCCGCTATGATAGCCTGCGAGGGGAATGCCCTACGCGAGGAGCAACGGAATCGTGAAGTACCAGTATGCAGAGCGCCGGGTCGAGTGCCGCGGCGAGACCTATATTGCCGAGAACGCCACCGTGATCGGGTCCGTGATCCTGGAGCACCTGGCCAGTGTCTGGTTCAACGCCGTGGTGCGGGGTGACAACGACCTGATCGTAATCGGCGAGGGTAGCAACGTGCAGGACGGCGCCGTGCTTCACACCGACCCCGGCATTCAGTTGTGCATCGGGAAGGGCGTGACCGTGGGTCACATGGTCATGCTGCACGGCTGCGAGATCGGCGACAACACCCTGATCGGAATCAAGAGCGTGCTCCTGAACAACGTGAAGATCGGCCGCAACTGCATCATCGGCGCGAACTCGCTGATCACCGAAGGCAAGGAGATTCCGGACAACAGCCTGGTGATGGGCTCGCCCGGCAAGGTGGTGCGCGAGATCAACGACAAGGATCTCCTGCGCATTCGCATGAACGCGGAGAACTACGTGGAGAAGGTCAGGCTGTACAACGAGAAATTGAAGCGCCAGGATTGATCGTTTCCCGCGGACGGCGCGACCGCTTCGACCGCGGTCGACATGCGCCCGTCGTCCCGGCGAATGCCGGGACCGAAGGCTTCACTGCACACGCACCACGTCGGATCCCACCCAGCCCTCCTTGCCATCGCACCCGCCTGAATCGAATCGAATGCGCACCCAGTACGCGGGCGAGGCGTCCGACGCGACGGTTTCCAGCACCACGCCGGTATCACCCGCCTTCCCGGAACAGACTCGGTTGGCCGGCGACGTACTCGGACGGAGCAGTTGAGTGAGATCGCGCAGAACGTGGACCGGCCCGCCGACGAGTGCGACGCGCACCGGATCCGCTGCGACGGCCGGCGATGTGTGCAGCAGGACAACGAGCAGAAGACCGCATGTGAGTGTGTCTACTGCCATACGCGGGGCGGTACGTGCTTGCATGCTTGGTTTCTCCCATGGGTGCACGATCACTGGAACGCCACGTCGATCCCCGGCAAGCTCCGGTTCAGGGGAATGAAGGCCATCCCGAACAGGCCCGGATCGGCGGTATTTGCGGGGAGATTGCCGGCGCGTTCCCAGGTCTCGCCTGCATCGACCGACTTGAACAGCACATGCCGGTTGGTCCCGCCGTTGTCGTGGAAGTAGGCGAGGACGACGCCCTTGCCCACCACCGTCAACTGCCAGAGCGTGTAATAGTCCGGGGCGCCGTACTGCACCTCCGCCGGGAAGCCGACCGGCGCCCACGTCAGACCACCGTCCAGCGAACGGACGAATTCGTGCCGGGATGGGCCGGACGGCAGGTATCGGTTACCGAGCAGCACCGGCTCTCCCGCAGGATCCGCCAGCAGCTTCTCCTCGATCGTCGAGTGTCTGCCCAAATGCACGATATGGTCGAGATCGATCAGCGCGGCCTCCTGCCAGGTCGCACCCGCATCGTGGGTCTGCAACAGCACCGCTTCGTAGTAGTTGCAGATCCCGAACGGACAGGTGTCGGACCGGACGAAGCGTCGGCTCATCGCCACGTAGCGGCCGTCGCCCAGGTAGGCCGGGGGACGCAGCCGCCTCTCGACACCCGCAATCGCTGCGTCCCCACCCCAGGTCACGCCGTAATCCGACGATCGGGCACTCATCGCCTGCCAGCCGGTTGGCGCTTGCGCGCTGATGGGAACCTGCTGTTCGTACGTGCTGATCAGGTTCCCGCCCCCCGCCGGGGCGGCTTCGCGCCGCAAGGCCGCGGCCTGCGGTCCGCTTGCCCGGACGTCGATCCAGTGCGCGCCGGCATCCAGCGAGATCAACGATTCGCTCAGCACGCCTCCGCCACCTAGGTAGCGCAGGAAGTTCGGG
>CAZNBS010000142.1:0-9400 GCA_964570955.1 uncultured Burkholderiales bacterium
GACCAGCGGGGTTTTGCAGAGTTTCCCTAGGCGACGTTCGGGTCGCCTTGCTGGACCAATTCCACGCGGGTCAGGCCGAGCAGGCCGATCAACTCCTCGTGCAGTTCGAACCACACCGAATGGTAGCTGTCGGTCAGCACACTCGCGACATGGTCGTGATCGCCCGCGGCGACGCGCGCCGCGGCGCGCTCCAGGCGCATGCCGTAGTGGGCCAGCCGCGGCGCCAGCTCTGCGAGCCGCTGCATCAGCCCTTTCGACTGTGCATGCGTCCGCGCGAGATCCTCGAGCACCTGTGCATCGTATTCGACGTCGCCGTGATCGTTGCGTAGGCCGTCCTGCTTCACCTGCCATGCCGTCAGGATGCGCTTGATCGCCGCATTCAGCGGGAGGAAGTCATCGTAGAGCGCTCGTACGGTGCTGGGGTCGAGGCGGTCGCGCTCCGTGGACAGCAGCCACTGCTGCCGTTCACGGCCGCCGGGTGTCAGTCGCAGCGGCCGTGCCGGATCGCTGCACAAGCCTCGGTCGAACAAGGCTCGGCAGTGAGCCGCGACCGACTGTGCAGGCAGCGCAAGCGCCTCGGCAAGCACGTCGAGTCCGGGGCGGCCCTTGAGGGCGATGAGACGCAGGAGCGTGAGCTCGCCATCATCTCCGTCGAGCGGCAGGGTTTCCTGGGGCGATGGCAACGCGCGGGGTTCCACCGTGCCCAGCGCCAGGCAGGCGAGCAGGGCGGGCAGGCTATGGCGCACCACCAGTCCCTGCACGCCCGCCGCCACGGCGGTGTGGACGCCCTCGTCGGTCTCCAGCACTGCGCCTCGCAGCACGATGCCGGGGCGCAGTGCCTCACGCCAGCCGTCGTTCAGCGGGTCCAGGTCCACGGTGTCCGGCGGAGCCTCCAGAGGCCGGAGCAGTTGCACGGACACCAGCGGCAGTCCCCATTGCGTGAGCGTGTGTACGTCAGCGCTCGAGCTCTCGTCGCTGCGGTCCACTGCCAGGTCTCCACGCCAGACCCGGCCCGTCGCACCGTCCAGCGTCACCCGAGCACCAGCGAGCGAACTCAGGCTGCCGGGACCGCAACCCACCACGCAGGGACGGCCCAGCTCGCGGCATACGACCGCGGCATGGGAGGTGGATCCGCCTTCCTCCGTCATCAGGCCCGCGGCGGCGAGGATGCCGGGGAGATCCTGGGGGCTCGTGTTCGGGCGCGCCAGAATCGTCGCTTCGCCCCGGTGCGCACGCGCTTCCGCTTCGGCCGCATCCATGACCACCACACCGGTGGCCACTCCAGGACAGGCGGGCTCGCCCGACGCATCGGGCGGGCGGGCTTCGGCGGACGGCAGTAACTGCAGCGAGGGCAGCTGGCGGACTTGCTCCGCAGTCAGCCGCCGCACTGCCTCCTTGCGCGACACGAGGCCCTCTTCGGCAAACGCAACGGCGGCGCGCACGGCCGCCTGCGGCGAGCGCTTCGCCGTGCGCGTCTGCAGCAGCCAGAGCCGCCCGGACTCCACGGTGTACTCGATGTCCTGGATGTCGCGTGCATCGCGCTCGAGCATCGCTGCCGCCGCCATCAGCTGGCCGAAGACGTCAGGCATCTGCCTGCGCAGGGCCTGTACGGGAAGCGGTGTGCGCGCGCCCGACACCACGTCCTCGCCCTGGGCGCCTGGCAGCCACTCGCCCCACGCCGGCGGTTCACCGTCGATCGGACTGCGCGAGAACAGGACGCCCGTCCCCGAGTGGCCGTCGGCATTGCCGAAGACCATCGCCTGGATGGTGACGGCAGTACCATCGTCGTCCGACAGGCCGCGGCTGCGGCGGTAGGCCTGTGCACGCGGGGAGTGCCAGGAACCGAACACGGCCGCGACCGCCGCGCGCAGCTGCACCCAGGGATCCTCGGGAACCGCGTCCAGCTGCCCCGCCAGCACCACCTTTCGATACTGCTCGACGAACCGGCTGCGCGTGTCGCGTGCATGTGCCGGGTTCGCGTGTTCGCGGGCGAGCGATGCCTCGACCGCATCGTTGATGCCCAGGTCGAGGACGGTGTCCATCATGCCGGGCATGCTGCGCGCAGCGCCAGATCGGACCGACACGAGCAGCGGGCGATGCTTCGCTCCGAACTGGCGGCCGCTTCGTGCCTCCAGCGCGTGGACCTGGTCGACGACATGCGCCCACAGCCTGTCGTCGAGCACATGCCCTTGCGCGAAGAACGCGCGGCAGGCATGGGTTGTCACGGCAAAGGCGGGGGGCACCGGCAGGCCGAGTGCCGCCATTCGGTTCACTCCCCATGCCTTCGAACCGAGCACGCCCTTGTCCAGGTGCGTCCGGCCGTCCAGCGCCACGACCAGGGGCGGCTTGCCCGCCGGGGCATCGCGTCTCACGCAGGCGAACCCTCCACCATCAATGAACCGTTACCACGCCCGAATGGCCGTCCACCGTGACGGTCGCGCCCTGGGGAATGCGCTGGGTGGCGCCGAGGACCGATACCACGGCGGGAATGCCGAGTTCGCGTGCCACGATTGCCGCATGCGAGACGGTTGCGCCGGTCTCGACCACGACCGCGCCGGCCGTGAGGAACAGAGGTCCCCAGGAAGAATCCGTGATCGGTGCGACGATGACCTCGCCCGGCTCCAGCTCGCTCTCGTCGTCGAGCGAGCGGATCACGCGGGCTCGTCCCGTGTGCAGTCCGGGCGACACCCCCATGCCGGTGAGCTGTTCGCGCCCCGACGCCGCACGACCCGCGGCCGTGGACTGGCGGGGAACGAAGGCGGACAGCGCCGGGGCCTGGTTCTCGAAGATGAATGGCGGCTCGCGCGAAATGAGATCGGCCAGCCGCGTGGCGCGCTCGGCGACGAGCCCGGCATGACCCGCGGGATCGGCGAGGAAGCCATCCAGTTCGTCGTCGTTGAGCAGCAGCACATGATTCCACTGCCGGAGTTGCCCACGCTGCACCAAGCGCTGTCCCAGCGTGCGGATGACGTCGCGCATGTGGTCGATGATCAAGGTGCAGTGCATCTTGCTGCGCTCGCGCGCGGCGAGGTAGTTGCCGGCCTGATGTGCGGCGGCGAGAAACTGCGACTGCGCAGGCGAGCCGGAGGGAAGACCAGCCGCGATGCGGTCGATCGCCGCCTTCCGCAGGGCGCGCAGCCGGGCAGTGCGCAATGCCGGGTCCGCGCTATCGGGTGCCTTGCGCAGGCGGTCGAGCATGCGCAACGCGATGGCCGGCTCGCTGCGATAGGTGGGCGAGCGGAAGTCCCAGACGCTGGGACCGATGAACCCCCACTCCTGCAGAAAGCGGTTCCATTGGGAGAGGAACAGCGCGACCGATGGATCGTGCCAGGCGCGCATGCGCTCGACCAGGCCGTCCACGCCGGCGTCGAAGGCCGCGGATACCGCCGGAATCGCACGCACCGTGCGAGACAGCCGCCACAGTTCCAAGGAATGGTCCGCCGAGTCCACCTCGCCCACCGCCGCGGTCACCTGCGAGGTCAGTTCGGGCGTTCCCGTGGCTGCCGCGGTCTGCGCGATGACGCTGGTGAGCACGTTGGCCCCGTAGGTATTGAGCACGTGCCGCTTGAATCCTAGTCGCACCTCGCCTGCGAGCGAGCGGAAGTAGTCGAGCAGCTGGGTGTCCGGGAGGATGCTCAGTTGGGGTTGCCGCGCAAGCAGGGTGTCCAGGCGGTGCCGGTCGGTGTCAGTGGCCGGCTTGGCATCGGTGGTGAACACCATCTGCAGCCAGGTGGCCGCCGCCGCACTACGAGCGGCGTTCTCGTCACGGGGATCGGGTCGATACGGCGGAGCACCTGGGTAGTCCCCGAAGAAGGATCTGTCCATGGCTTCCACCGTGAGACCCGGGATGCGCACAGCCATCACGCGGGTGACCGACATGTTGATGTAGATGTAGCCGCCGAAGCAGCCGACCACCTCGGGTTGTTCCGCCGGCCGGAAGTCCTCGGGCGCGAACACCCCCATCTCGTAGAAGGCCTCGCGCCACCCGGGCTCGAAAGCGTATCGCCCGAGCAGGCTCCAGGTCAGCGGCGAGGTCGCTTCGACGAAGACTTCGCCGACGTTGCCGCGGGTCCAGACCGGATAGCGCGCGCTCGGCTCGTCGTCGCACACCCAGATTCTCTGGCTCATCGGAGACCTCTTCGGTTCGGTCCCGGCGTGTGCCGCCGGATGCAGGCATGATGCGCGCAAGCGCCCACTGTAGCTTGATCGACGTCAACTGGACCCGGCGCAGCGCGCATTTCGGTTCAATGCAACTGAAGAAGTTTCCAATGCGAAGGAGGGCCGATGACGGCCGAGACGGGGATGAGACTGCGCTTCCTGGGTGCGACGGGCACGGTGACCGGGTCCAAATATCTGCTGAGCGGTTACGGTCGGCGGATCCTGGTCGACTGCGGCCTGTTCCAGGGTTACAAGCAACTGCGTCTGCGCAACTGGGCGCAGTTGCCGGTCGATCCGGCGGGGATCGACGCGGTCGTCCTGACCCACGCGCACCTCGACCACAGCGGCTACCTTCCGCTGCTGGCACGCAATGGCTTCCGCGGCCCGGTCTATTGCACGCCGGCGACACGGGATCTGTGCGGCATCCTGCTGCCCGATAGCGGCTACCTGCAGGAGGAGGATGCGCGCTATGCGAACAAGCGGGGCTTTTCGAAGCACAAGCCCGCGCTGCCGCTGTACACGGAAGCCGATGCGCGGCGCAGCCTGGAGCTGCTGCAGACGGTCGGCTACCATCAGCCCGTCGAGCTGGGCGAGGGCCTGACTTTCGAATTCTGCCGCGCCGGACACATCATCGGGGCGGCGATGGTGCGGGTGCGCGCACCGCGCGGCGAGATACTCTTCAGCGGGGATCTCGGCAGGCCGCACGATGCGGTCATGCGGCCGCCCGAACGCGGCCTTCAGGCGGACGTCCTCGTGCTGGAATCGACGTACGGGGATCGCGAGCACAGCGAGGAAGATGCGGGCGAGGCACTGGCCACGATCGTGCACCGCACGAGCGCACGCGGTGGAATCGTGCTGGTCCCGGCCTTCGCCGTGGGCCGCACGCAGACCCTTCTGCATCTGATCTGGACGTTGAAGTCGACCGGGCGTATCCCGGACCTGCCGGTCTTCCTGAACAGTCCGATGGCGGTGGACGCCACGCGCATCTTTCAGGCGCACCTGGGGGAGCATCGCCTGTCCCCGCAGGAGTGCGAGGCCACCTGCCACATCGCCCGCTTCGTGAACTCGATCGAGGAGTCGATCGCGCTCAACTCGCTGCGCGAGCCGGCGATCATCGTGGCGGCCAGCGGCATGGCCACCGGCGGCAGGGTCCTGCATCACCTTAAGGCGCTTGCGCCCGATGCGCGCAACACCATCCTGTTCTCGGGCTACCAGGCGGGCGGCACGCGCGGCGCTAACATGCTGTCGGGCGCGCGCACCGTGCGTATCCACGGTCAGGACACCGCGGTGAACGCGGAAGTGGACATGCTGGACATGCTCTCCGCGCACGCCGACGCATCCGAGACACTGGACTGGCTGGGCAGCTTCGGGCACGCCCCGGGCAGGGTGTTCATCACCCATGGAGAGCCTGCCGCCGCCGATGCGCTGCGCCAGCGTGTCGAGCGCGCTCGGGGCTGGATCTGCGAGGTGCCTGACTATCTCGAGGAGGTCGAGCTGCCGCTCTAACCGGGCGAGTCGAACGCCGCCTGCACCCGGCGCACCTGGGCGTCACCCCACGCAGCTTCCCAGTCGTTGCCGGCGAAGTCGCGCACGCTGCCGTCGGGATCGAAGAAGCGGTTGGGAATCTGGAACATTCCCAGGATGAGCGCCCCTGCCGCCCCTGCCCACGCCTCGTGACGGCTGCCGGCGGGGCGCCAGACGAAGTCTCCGGCCCCGCATTCGCCTTCGGCGCACACCAGGCTGCCTTCGAGCACGAACGTCTGTTCGATCTGCACGTGCTCGTGATCTGGCAGCCGCGCGCCGGGCGCCATGCGCATCAGCATCGTGAGCAGCCCGCTGTCGCGCTCGAGCAGCAGGACCTTGGACTCGCAGCCGGGATAGCGCGCACTGGCGATCCACGGCAATGCAGCGACGTCGACGAAGCGCGAGGCGAGTGGAGGCAGCGCTGCGTGCCCGGGGATGTTGGGAGTGACGGCGGTCATCGTTCGGCTCCGACGGATGCGGCGATGGTGCCGATGGTTCGGCGGGTCTCGGGGTTTCGCACGATGCCTCTCAGGGCGCGCGATCGAACAAGTGCAGAAGCTGCTGCGCGAGCGCCTGCGGCTGCTCGTCCGGGATGAAATGTCCGGACTCGTCGATCACCACGCCCTCGACGTCATCGGCGATTTCACGCAGCGACAGTTCCGGTTCCCGTGCGCGCCCGCGCGCCTCGATGCGGGCGCCGCCCACGGCCAGCACCGGCATGCGCAGGCGCACGCCCGACTCGAGCAGGGCGCGGTTGTCGGCGATGTTGCGCGGGATGTTTCGGTACAGGGCGAAGCCGGCGCGCATCGCCCCGGGTTGCGTGTACGTGCGCACGTACTCGTCGATGTCGGCCGCGTCGATGGCGCCCGGCTGCCAGGAGAATTCGCGGTAGAACCACTGCAGGTAGTCGCGTTCGCGGCCCGCGATCAGGCACTCGGGCAGGTCGGGGGTCATGTGGAAGGCATGGTGCCAGCGCCTGCCGCCCTGCGACAGGTCGGGGCCGATGCCCGGGATGGTGACGTCGACGATCGCGAGGGAGCGCACCGCCCGCATTTGCCGGCAGGCGAGGGCGAAGGCCGTCGGCCCGCCCCAGTCGTGTCCCACCAGGTGAAAGCGGGAAATGCCGAGGTGCTCGATCACCAGTTCCCCCACGTCCGCGCCCAGCCTCTGGCTGTCGTAGCCATCGAGCGGACGGCTGGAGTCCCCGAGGCCGCGCAGGTCGGGGGCAATGACACGGTGTCGGGCGGCCAGGAGCGGAATCACCCGGCGCCACGCGCGCCAGGTCTGCGGCCAGCCGTGCAGAAGGACGACGGGATCGCCCGTTCCGGCGGTGACGTAGTGCATGACCAGCCCGGACAGGCGGGCGTGCGCGTGCGAGACAGTGAGGTCGGCCAAGCGGTTTCCTCCGCGAACGAGAGGCAGTGTAGCAGTGCTGCAGATGCGCGCCCGATGCACCGGCGGGCGATACGGGCCCCGGCATGCGGCCGCGGCGCACTGGCAGCAGGCTGCAGGATTGGGTAGTGTGCGAGGCGTTCGGCGCGCTACGCCGATCCAACAACGACAATGCGCCGGATCGCGCCCTCCACGGATCGGAGGGTTCGCCAGGCCGAACGGGGGGAGTGGTCATGCACGACGTCGGTACGGGCGCGGCGGCGCTGGAGCGGCGCACGATACGCAAGGTGTCGTGGCGGTTGCTGCCCTTGATCGTCGTGAGCTACCTGATCGCCTACATCGACCGCACCAACGTCGCCTTCGCGGCGCTGACCATGAACCAGGACGTCGGCCTGAGCAGCTTCGTCTACGGTCTGGGCGCGGGCATCTTCTTCATCGGCTATGCGCTGTTCGAGGTGCCGAGCAACATCGTCCTGGAGCGGGTCGGCGCGCGTCGCTGGATCGCACGCATCATGTTCACCTGGGGAATCGTCTCGGGGATGATGGCGCTGGTCGAGGGGCCGATGAGCTTTCTGGTGCTGCGCTTCCTGCTCGGCGTCGCCGAAGCCGGATTTTTCCCGGGCATCATCTACTACCTGAGCTGCTGGTTCCCTGCGGCCTACCGGGCGCGCGTGATCTCGACCCTGTTCATCGCCGTGCCGGTGTCGAACGCCGTGGCGTCGCTCGTCTCCGGCGCCATCCTCGAGATGGACGGCATCCTCGGACTGCGAGGCTGGCAGTGGCTGTTCATTCTCGAGGCCATGCCGGCCGTCCTGCTCTCGCTGGTCGTCCTGAGAAACATGACCGACCGGCCCGCCGACGCGGAGTGGCTGCGCGCCGACGAACGCACCTGGCTGCAGACCACCCTGCGCGCGGAGCGGGCCCGCGTCGAAGGACACGGCGGCACCCGCACGATCTGGCAGGCGCTCACCGACCGGCGCGTGCTGGCGCTGTCAACCATCTATCTCTTCAGCGTCACGGCCGGGTACGGGATCACCTTCTTCCTGCCCCAGATCATCAAGCAGCTGGGACACTCCAACCTGATGACCGGCGCGCTGACCGCGATTCCCTACTGCGTGGGGGTCGTCGGGCTGCTGGCCTGGGGCTATTCGTCCGACAGGAACAACGAGCGGCGCTGGCATCTCATTGCCGCGCTCACCGTCTCTGCACTCGGCCTCGTCGGCCTCGCCTGGGTCGGCGCCTCCTACTGGGCCCTGCTGGCGATGTCGATCGTGGCCATCGGCGCCTACGGCTCGCGACCCACGTTCTGGCCGCTGCCTTCGATGTTCCTCACCGGCGCTGCCGCCGCCAGCGGCATCGCCCTGATCAACTCGCTCGGCAACCTCGGCGGATACGCCGGTCCCTTCGTCGTGGGCTGGCTCAGGCAGAGCAGTGGCGGCTTCGACCTCGCGCTCTACTTCCTCGCCGCCTGTGCCTCGCTTTCGGCCATCGTGACCTACCTGACCACGCGAAGCTTCGCGACCCACAAGTAAGGCATGGATCGACTCCTCGTCTGCCTGTTCCTCGCGGCGCTGACCGGATGTGCCGGCCTGCAGCCTCGTCCGTCGCTGCCGGTTGAGACCGCACGGCCGATCTCGTCGGATGCCGAACTCGACCGACGCATCGCGGCGCTCAAATCCACGCATCCCGGCGCCTCCGGCTTCCGGCTGGTGAGCGAGGGCACCGAGGCCTTCGTGTTGCGCGCGGGCAGCGCCATGCTCGCCGAGCGCAGCCTGGACGTACAGACCTACATCTGGCATGCCGATCTGACCGGCGTCGCGCTCGCCGACAAGATTCTCGCTGCCGCCGATCGCGGAGTGCGCGTGCGTCTGCTGGTGGACGACATGAGCGCCCGCGGCAACCACTACAGCTTCGCGGCGCTCGACGCGCATCCCCACATCGAGGTGCGTCTGTTCAATCCGTTCCAGTCGCGCGCGGGGAGGCTACGCTTCATGCTGGAGGCGCTCGGGGACTTCAAGCGGATCAACCGGCGGATGCACAACAAGAGCTGGATCGCCGACAACCGCATCGCCCTGGTTGGCGGACGCAACCTGGGCGACGAATACTTCAATGCGAGCGAGCAGGTCAATTTCGTGGATCTGGACTTCGTGATGATCGGACCGATCGTTCGCGAGGTGTCGGCGTCCTTCGACCGCTACTGGAACTCCGAGGCCGCCTATCCCGTGCGTCTGCTCGCCCGCAAGGATGTCACCGAACAGGCGCTCGATGCGCTGCGAACGAAGATGATTCCGGGCGTCGAGGAGGCGAGACGTTCACGCTACGCCGC
>CAZNBS010000142.1:9410-12723 GCA_964570955.1 uncultured Burkholderiales bacterium
GGCTGCGGACGAGGACGTGCGCAGGCTCGTGGCCGGCGGAGCGCCGATCGATTGGGCGTCGACGTACCAGTTCGTCGCGGACGATCCGCTGAAGGCGGCACGGCGCGCGGAGACGGCATCGCAGGTGTTGGAAGCACTCGGTCCCATGATCCGTGCGGCCCGGCGGCGCGTAAACGTCATCTCGCCTTACTTCGTGCCGGGCAGGCGGGGCGCCGATACGCTGGTGGAACTTGCCGAAGCGGGTGTCGAAGTGAATCTGCTGACCAACTCGCTGGCTGCCAACGACGTGGCCGCGGTGTATGGGGGCTACTCCAGATGGCGCAAGCCGCTCCTCGAGGGCGGTGTGAATCTGTGGGAGCTCAAGCCCTCGCGCGGCGTCATGGCGCAGTCGAGCCTGTTCGGTTCCTCTGGAGCGAGCCTGCACACGAAGGCGCTCGCCGTGGACGGTGAGCGGGCGTTCGTCGGCAGCTACAACCTGGATCCACGCTCGACCTCGTTGAACACCGAACAGGGCGTGTTCGTCGAGGACGCGCACATCGCCGCCCAGCTGGACGACCTGTTTCGGCTGGAGGTCGCACCCGCACGCGCGTGGCGTGTCACGCTAGAGGCCGAGAAGCTGCGCTGGAGCGACGGCGATGCCGTGCACGTGAGCGCCCCCGACGCCACGTTCGCACGGAAACTTCAGGCGTGGCTGGCACGCCTGCTGCGGATCGACGCGCAGCTGTGAACCACTGGTACGACGGGCGCCGGCAGCGGGGCGGCGAATCGATGCATTCTCGAGCCGAACGGCGATGCGGACGGATCGGACCAGGCCGGGCGCGGTGGACGTCGACTGGACGCTCCTGCGGCATCACCGGCAGAATGCGGATGCCCGAATGAGCTCCATCGAGGACGCACGATGTACATGCCAGCACATTTCGTCGAGAACCGCCCCGAGGAACTGCGTCGCCTGATCGAACACAACCCGCTCGGCGCCCTCGTCAGGCACGGAGCGGCGGGTCTGGACGCCGATCACCTTCCGTTCGAACTGGATGGCAACGCGGGAGAGGGCGGCCGGCTGCGTGCGCACGTGGCGCGAGCCAATCCGATCTGTGCGCAGGCCCTGGATGGCGCGGACGTACTGGTGATTTTCCGCGCGGCCGACGCCTACGTCTCGCCCAATTGGTATCCGAGCAAGCACGAACACCATCGACACGTGCCGACGTGGAATTACGAGGTTGTGCACGTGCACGGACGGTTTTACTTGCGCGATGACGAGAAGTACGTGCGCGGGCTGGTGTCCCGGCTCACCGGGACGCACGAGGCGAGAATCGATGCAGGCAAGGCATGGCGCATGTCCGATGCCCCGCGAGACTACATCGACGCGATGCTGAAGGCGGTAGTCGGCATCGAGGTGGAGATCACGCGGGTCGAGGGCAAGTCGAAAGTGGGACAGAATCGCGAGGTGCGCGACCGACTGGGCGCTGCCGAGGCGCTTGCCGGGCGCGGTCAGCACGAACTCGCGAGCGCGATGCGCAACCGCTAGCGCCCGGAGTCGGGGCCGGCCGCGTGGGCGGTTTGCATCGAGCGCGCTTTTTGCGTACGATCCGCACTTCGCCCGAGAACATCTCGGATGTTCATCTGCTGGTTGGAGAGGACGCCATGACAAGCGACGCCCTGTTCCAATTGGGGATGGTTTCAGTCTGTCTGAGCACCTCCCAAACGGAAACCTCGACCCGTGGCGCCTCGGCAAGCCGGAGCGCCTCGCCGTTGCGCGCGCCTGCGCGCCGCACGGTGCCGGTGAAGCATCTTCCGACCGACCCGCACGGCCGTTCGGAAATCGAGGTTCTGCCGCGTTCCTGCCTGCACCACGCCCGGTGCTACGCCGCACTGCTGCGCAGCCAGCGGCCTTCCTGAAAGAACCCCTGAACGGGTTGTGATTCATGTTCCGGTGTCGCCCTCGCGGCACATCGGGATGGGACCATTTCACACTGCAGCGGCGCACGCGACCGTCTGCGCGGGGACGCATGGTGCAAACGCCTTACTACCTGATCGACAAAGCGCGCCTGCTTGCCAATCTGCATCGCGTCGAAGCACTGCGCCGCGAGTCCGGCGCGAAGGTCGTGCTTGCGCTGAAGTGCTTCGCGACGTGGGCGGTGTTCGACCTGATGCGCCAGTTCATGGATGGCACCACGGCGTCGTCGCTGTATGAAGTCCGGCTGGGCAAGGAGAAGTTCGGCGGGGAGGCGCATGCCTATAGCGTGGCCTATGCAGACCACGAGATCGACGAAGTGGCGGTGCATGCCGACAAGGTTATCTTCAACAGCCTCGGGCAACTCGAACGCTATGCCGGGCGCACTGGCGGAAAGCCGCTGGGCCTGCGCCTGAACCCCGGTGTCAGTTCATCGAGCTTCGATCTGGCCGATCCGGCGCGTCCGTTCAGTCGCCTCGGCGAGAGCGATCCGGTGCGTGTGGCCGCCGCGCTCCCGCGCATCGACGGCTTCATGATCCACAACAACTGCGAGAACCGCAGTTTCGACCGGTTCGATGCCATGTTGAACCGGATCGAAGAGCGCTTCGGTGCGCTGTTCGAGCAGGTCGACTGGGTCAGCCTGGGGGGCGGTATCCACTTCACCGCACCGGACTATCCGCTGTCCGCTCTCTGTGCGCGGCTTCGGGACTTCGCGGAACGCCATCGTGTGCAGGTCTACCTGGAACCGGGCGAGGCCGTCGTCACCGAAAGCGCAAGCCTGGAGGTCTCGGTGCTGGACACGCTGCACAACGGCAAGCCGCTTGCCGTGGTCGATGCATCGACCGAGGCGCACATGCTCGACCTGCTCATCTATCGCGAGCGCGCGCGCATCGAGCCTGACGCCGGTCCGCACCGCTACCTCGTGTGTGGCCGCTCGTGCCTCGCGGGGGACATCTTCGGAGAGTTCGATTTTCCCGAAACTCTGCAAGCCGGCAGCCGGATTTCCCTCGGCAATGCAGCCGGATACACGATGGTCAAGAAGAACTGGTTCAACGGCCTGACCATGCCGTCCATCGTCGTCCGGGAACTGGACGGCAGCGAGCACCTGGTGCGGCAGTTCACGTACCAGGACTACGTCAACAGCCTTTCTTGAGAGTTCGAAGAGGCAAGACAGAGGAAGCGAAATCGGAATGAAGCGGAACATCCTCATCATCGGCGCCGGTGGCGTCGCGCACGTGGCCGCCCACAAGATCGCCTGGAGCGGGCAGTTCAGCAACATCCACATCGCCTCGCGGACGCTGCGCAAGGCCGATGCGATCGTAGAGTCGATTCGCGCCAGGAGCAGCGTCACGCTGACTGCCG
>CAZNBS010000143.1:0-12137 GCA_964570955.1 uncultured Burkholderiales bacterium
GCTGGATGGACAACGACGTGTACGGCCACGTCAACAACGTCGTCTATTACGCGTTCTTCGACACGGTGGTGAACCAGTACCTGATCGAGCAGGACGTGCTCGACATCGACACCAGCACGACCATCGGCCTGGTGGTGGAGACGGGCTGCCAGTACTTCTCGTCGGTGACCTTCCCGGACGTGGTCACGGGTGCGTTGCGCGTTGCCCGGCTGGGCAACAGCAGCGTGCGCTACGAGGTCGGCATCTTCCGCAACGATGATCCGGTGACGGCAGCCAAGGGCCACTTCGTCCACGTATACGTGGATCGCGCCACGCGCCGTCCGGCACCGCTGCCCGCACCGCTACGCCAGGCGCTCGAGCGCCTTGTTCCAGCCGCCTGAGCGCGGTGCGCCCGACCGCGCGGAGGGAATCAGTGCGGCGTAGCGGAACCTGCCGTGGTGCTGACGCACCCAGCGTTCGAACTCGTCGCTCGCCAAGGCGGGACTGAAGTAGAAGCCTTGCTGAACGTGGCAGTCGTGCTGCGCCAGGAAGCGCAGCTGCTCGACGTTCTCCACGCCCTCCGCGACCACGTCCAGCTCGAGCTGATGCGCGAGCGCGACGATGGCGCCTGCGATCGCGCAGTCGTCCCGGTCGTGCGGTATGTCGCGCACGAAGCTGCGATCGACCTTGAGCGAACGGATCGGGAAGCGCTTCAGGTAACCCATCGAGGAGTAGCCGGTGCCGAAGTCGTCGATCGACAGCCGCACGCCGCGTGCGCACAGCTCGCGCAGCAGCTCGATGTTGGCCTCGACGTTCTCCATCAGCATGCTCTCGGTCAGCTCCAGTTCGAGCTGATCGGGTGCCAGTCCGGTCTCGTCCAGAGCCTGCAGCACGGCGGCGAGCAGGCCCTGGTCCTTGAACTGCCGGGCCGACAGGTTCACCGCCACGGGAATCCTGCCCAGCCCGGCCTGCTCCCAGCGCCTGGCTTCGCGGCATGCCGTGCGCAGAACCCAGGTTCCGAGCGGCACGATCAGTCCCGACTCCTCCGCCACCGGAATGAACTCGGCCGGGCTGATGCTGCCGTCGTCGGCATGCACCCAGCGTAACAACGCCTCGGCGCCGACCACCCGGCCGGTGCGCAAATCGACTTTGGGCTGATAGCGCAGGCGCAGGTCGCCGTTCTCCATGGCCTTGCGCAGGCTGGTCTCCAGGCTCATGCGACGGAACGCACGCTGGTTCATCTCGCTGCGAAACACGCGATACGCGTTCTTTCCCCCCTCCTTGGCGCAGTACATCGCCGTGTCGGCCGTGCGCACCAGCGTCTTGGCATCCGTACCGTGCTCCGGGTACAGGCTCACGCCGCAGCTTGCCGTGACGTACACCTCCAGGCCCGATACCATCAGCGGCGTCTCGAGCGTTCTGACGATCTTGCCCGCGACCAGTTCGACCTCGTGGGCGCTGCCGACGTTGTCGACGATCACCGCGAACTCGTCCCCACCGAGCCGGCACACCGTGTCGCCCTGGCGCAGCGCCTCGCGCAGGCGGTAGCCAAGCGCGGACAGCAGCGCATCGCCGGCCTGGTGCCCCATGGTGTCGTTGATCACCTTGAAGTTGTCGAGGTCGAGCAGCAGCAGCCCGACGTGTCCGCCGAAGCGCTGCGCGCGCGACAGCGCGAAGGCGATGCGCTCGTTGAAGCCGTGCCGGTTGAGCAGGTTGGTGACCGGATCGTAGTAGGCGAGGTAGTCCAGGCGCGCCTCGGCGTGCTCGACCGCACGGCGCAGGCGCGACACCAGCAGGGAGGCCGCGGCCATGCCCAGCAGCGCAGTGACGAAGGCCACCGCCGCATACACCAGCAGGTGCCAGTAGACCGAGTCGAGCCCCGCCTGCACGTACACCCAGCCGATCGGCTTGCCTGCGCGCATCACCGGCCGCATCACGGCAAGCGAGGTGCTGCTCTGGTGCGGCTCGAGCCCGCTGCCATCCTTGGGCAGCGGCGTGTCGAACGGCTCGCGCTCGAACGCCGCGAACTTGCGCCGCCGGGCGTCCAGGATCACGGCCTGGCGCACGTTGGGGGAGGCGCGCAACGCCGACAGGACTTCCGCACCCACCGACCGGTCGCGGAACACGAGCGCCGCTTCGCTGTTGTCCGCCACGATCTGCGCCTGCACCTCGATGTGCGCCCGCAGCGACTGGCGCAGCGACCAGAATTCGAACAGCGTCAGTCCCGCGCAGGCAATGACCAGCGCGACGATGACGCCGATGCGCCACAGACGTCTCGTGCGGCGCGCGTGCCGGGTGGCGAGGCCTCTGGACGCGCTCACGGATTGCTCGCGGTGTGCACCACCCTGCGCGCCACGCGCAGGAGTTTGGAGCTGATCACGAGGTGGTTGCGCCGGGCAGCCTCCAGGTTGACCTCGAACTGGACCCGCTCGATCTGCGACGACAGTTCGATGGCCGCACCCTCCTCCAGTGCGCCGTCGGCGTCCGAGACGATGAGCACGGGCGCGCCCGTGACGCTGATGACGATGTCGCGCAACCGGTGTTGCTCGGCAGCCGGCACGAACAGCAGGTGGCAGCGACGCAGATCATCCGTGGACACGACGCGGCGCACGGCGATTCCAGTCCCCGCGCCGCGCGTCACCGGCTGCTGGGAGCGCAAACTCGCGCTGCTGCCCTGCAGGCAGATCAGGAGAGGGTCGGCGCCGGTGCGCAGTGTCCCGGTGGGCCAGCGCGTGAACGAGGCGAAGGTGTACAGGAGGGAGTCGAGCTCCTCGTCCTGCGACAGGGACTGGGCAGGGACCAGGCTGGACCAGCCGAGCAGCGCCGCAGCCACGAGCAGCCAGTCGAAAGGACGGCGGCGCGACGCCGCCACCGAACCGGGCAGGACGGGGCCATCGATCGCGGAACACGCTATTGGTATTGCGAACATCGGGGCTCGTATGCGCGGCAGGTCTCCCCGTCAGTATCGGACCCCGTTTGACGATCTTGAGAAGAAGTGCCGCCGCCTGCAGGCGGCGCGGTGCGCGCCCTCAGTACGGGGTGCAGCGCTGCGCGAGCTCGATGCCGCGCGCCAGGTCGGAACCGAAAACGGTCGGAAGGGGTACGACGCAGAAGCGGCCGAAGCGCGTGGTGACCTCCAGCGCCCCGCCGGGCAGCGGCCGTTCCCGGAAGGGAAGCTCGAAGCGGTCGCGGTTGAGGGCCTCGCGAAAGCGCTGCATCAGTTCCTCGATGGTGCGCTCGAGCCGCAGCGGCTCGGCTTCGATGATCACGCCGTCGACAGTGGTTTCCGGCACTGCAGCCTCGTCCGCGGCGTCGCCGCCGTTCTCGCCGCGCGCGCCACCGGCGACGAGGGCCAAAGCGACGGCGACCGCGGTGGAAGTGCGCCGAGCGCGCGACAGGCTGAATCGTTTCATCGGGATGTCCTCACCGGATGTGCGGGCTGCGCCGGGCGACCGAACAACTGCACGAAGTACCACCGTCCCGATCGGCCGCGCGCGGCACCGACGCCGGTCTGCGTCACGTCGTCCAGCAACATGTTGCGGCGATGCCCGGCCGACTGGCGCCAACCCTGCATCATACTGGCGACCGGATCGGGCCGATTGAGCTGGTAGCCGACGTTCTCCGCCACGCGCACGAACGCATAGCCGCCCGCGCGGATGCGGTATTCCATGTCGCGCCCGTCCAGCACGTGCCCGTTGCGGTCGCTGTCCCCGTAGCGGTCCCGCTGCGCCATGTTGCGCGCGTGGGCCTGGGCGATGCCGATCAGGCTCACGGAGGGCGTCAGCGCGTGCAGCCCACGGCTGCTGCGGAACGCATTGGTCGCCTCGATCACCCGCTGCTCGTAGCCGTTGACCTCGACCGCGCGCGGACCGGGTTGCGGCGCTGGCACCACGGGCGGCCGCTGCGGTGCGGAAGGACGCGGGCCCGCACAGCCGGCAACGAATACTGCTGCCGTGATCCAGAGCAGGATGGCGGGCACGACTGCACGGCGGACGAGTGGGGTTTCGAGGCGCATGACGGTCACGGTGCGTGGAGGATACCGCCCTATCGACCGTGCGGCCACGCACTGAACGATGCCGTGCCCCTCGCGCCGACCGCGAGGACGGCACACGCCGGCAACCGCATGCGCTATAACTGCAGCCTTTGTCCGGGAGCCAGCAGCATGAACCAGCCACTTCCCGCGCAGATGCGCGCGATCGAGATAACCCAGCCGGGCGGACCGGAGGTGCTGCGCGCCGTGCTGCGCCCGACTCCGCAGCCGCGCGTCGGCGAGGTGGTGATCGGAGTACACACGGCGGGCGTCAACCGGCCCGACTGCTTCCAGCGCGCCGGAAGCTATGCTCCGCCGCCCGGTGCGTCCGATCTGCCCGGGCTGGAAGTGGCTGGAACCATCGCCGCGATCGGCGAGGGGGTCACGCAGTGGAAGCCCGGAGACCGGGTGTGTGCTCTGACGCCTGGCGGGGGTTACGCGCAGTATTGCGCGACGCCGGCCTCGCACTGCCTCCCATTGCCCGACGGAATGGACCTGACCCAGGCTGCCTCGTTGCCGGAGACGTTTTTCACCGTGTGGATCAACGTCTTCGAGCGCGGCGCCCTGCAGCCGGGGGAGACGCTGCTGGTCCAGGGCGGGGCGAGCGGCATCGGCGTGACGGCAATCCAGATGGCGCGTGCGTTCGGCAGCCGCGTATTCGCCACTGCCGGCAGTGCCGAGAAGTGCGCCGCGTGCGAGGACCTCGGCGCCGAGCGCGCGATCAACTACCGCACCGAGGATTTCGCGGAAGTGGTCCGACAGCTCACCGGCGGCAAGGGCGTGGACGTGATCCTCGACATGGTCGGCGGCGACTATCTGCAGCGCGAGCTGAAGTGCCTCGCCACCGACGGGCGCCTGTCGATCATCGCCTTCCTCGGGGGCAGCAAGGCTACCCTCGACATGGGCGATGTGCTCTACCGGCGCCTCACGATCACCGGCTCCACCCTGCGTCCGCGCAGCATCGCGTACAAGGCGCAGGTCGCCGCCGCGCTGCGCGAGAAGGTGTGGCCGCTGCTCTCCCAGGGCCGGATCCGTCCGGTCATCCACCGCGTATTCCCCCTCGAACAGGCGGCCGCGGCGCATTCGATGATGGAGTCGGGCGCCCACATCGGCAAGATCCTGCTCAGTGTCGCGGCATAGGATGCACGCTTTGCGCACGCCCCTGGCGGCGCTGCTCTGCACCGCCGCCCTTCTGCTGCTGCTGCTCCTGCTCGGGCTCGGGCTGGCGCCGCCCGATGCGCGCCAGAGCGTCGAGGTGCCGCAGGTACCGTTCGAACAACTGCCGCCGGAGGCACAGGCCACGCTGCGCCTGATCGAGCGCGGCGGGCCGTTCCCCTATCGCAGGGACGGCACCGTCTTCGGCAACCGCGAACGTCTGTTGCCCATCCACTCGCACGGTTACTACCGCGAGTACACGGTGCCCACGCCCGGCGCGCGCGATCGCGGCGCGCGCCGCATCGTCGCCGGCAGCCAGGACGAACGCTACTACACCGCCGACCACTACCGCAGCTTCCAACGGATCATCCGATGACCAGCGTGTCCCTCGCCCGCCTGCTCGACGGCGCACACTCGGGCGTCTACGTTCTCTCGCCCGAGGTCCCGCACTCCCGTGTGTCCGACCTTCGCCACCAGCGCGGCCTGCAGGGTTTCGACGTGCATTGCACCGGCGTGCGCGACAAGGATGGCGTGCTCCAGGCGTTCGCACGCGACCTGCGCCTGCCCGAATGGTTCGGTGCCAACTGGGACGCACTGGCTGACTGCCTCATGGACCTCGACGCAGTTTCCAAGGGGCCCGGCGTGGTAATGACCGTGACCGGGCTGGAGAACTTCGCGAAGCACGCCGCCGAGGACTACGAGATGCTGAGGGGTGTGTTGCGCGACGCCGCCACCTACTGGAGAGAGGAAGGCATGCACTTCTGCGTGCTGCTGCACGGCAGACGCGATCTTCTGGGCGGCGACCTGCCCGATGTAACGTGAGCGCAGCCTTCAGCCCACGCGCAGGGAGTCCTCGCTGGTGGACGCAGGCGACGGCAGTTCGCCGGTATCCGGTCGGCGTGCAGCCACCGAAGGTATGAAGCGCGACAGTTCGTTCAGGGCCTGCTGGTACACGTCGCGCTTGAACTCGATCACGCTGTCGAGCGGGATCCAGTATTCGTTCCAGCGCCACGCGTCGAACTCTGGGCGCTCGCTGCGACGCAGGCACACGTCACAGTCGCGCCCGAGCATGCGCAGCAGATACCAGATCTGCTTTTGTCCGCGGTATTGCACCCTGCAGTCGCGCCGCAGCCACGACGAGGGCACGTCATATCGCAGCCAATGCCTGGTGCGGCCGAGGATCTGGACATGTCGCGACTCCAGCCCGACTTCCTCGGTCAGTTCGCGATACATCGCCCGTTCCGGAGATTCCCCCGACTTGATGCCGCCCTGGGGAAACTGCCACGCGTGTTCCTTCACGCGCTTGCCCCAGAACACCTCGTTGCGGGTGTTGACCAGGATGATCCCGACGTTCGGGCGATACCCGTCTCGATCGATCATGCTCTAGTCACCTCTGGGAAACCACTCACCGGCAATTCTTTCACAAAGGCGGTAGCCAAGGCAATCGCCGTCTGGGTGCGCTGCAGCACGCGTCAGATCAGCAAGCGCACCGCAGTGTGCGGATTGAGCGCCTTCATGCTGCCCACGAGATCCGGAAACTCGATGCCGTATTGCTGCTGCAGCGATTGCGCCCGCATGCGCAGTTCGTCCCAGCGGGTGCCGTGTGGCTGGCCTCGGAAGGCAAGCACCGCCACGTTGCCCCGCTGCGCCGCCGGCACACAGCACACCCGCCCGTCGAAGTGACGCTGGATCCGCTGCAGGTTCGCGTCGAAGCGCCGATCGTTGCCCCACAGGTTGACGACGAGAATGCCATCCGGGTTGAGTGCCGCGGCCGTCGAAGCGTAGAACGCATCGTCGGAGAGCTCGGTGGCCAGCGCGCGGCCATCGTATCCGTCCACCAGGATGGTGTCGCAGCATCCCGGATGTCCCGCCACCCACGCAGCGCCGTCTGCCTGGATCACCTTCAGCCTGGAATCGTCGGGAGGGAGGTGGAAGTACAGCCGGGCGCAGGCGATCACCTGCGGATTGAGTTCGATCACCACCTGTTGCGTGCGGCGCAGATGGCGGTGCACCCACTTCGCCAGAGAACCTCCACCCAGCCCGATGTTGACCAGGCGCATCGGCGGCTGCGGCATGAAGAGCAGGAAGGCGAGCATGCTGCGGGTGTAGGACAGGACCAGCTCGGTGGGATCGCTCATGCGCATCCCGCTCTGAATGGTGTCGCTGCCCAGGTGAAGGTAGCGGATGCCGTCCTCTTCACTGAGGTGCACGCCTTCTGCGGCGGGACGCCGGCGACGGCGCGTGAACAGATTCATCGGGCTGAAACCTTTCTCGGTCCGGGTGCGGGGGTGCGGATTGTAGAATAGCGGTTTTGCCTGCGGATTCCGGCACCCCATGCGCACCTCAGCCTTCTTCCTTTCCACCTTGAAGGAAGCCCCCAGCGAAGCCGAACTCGTCAGCCACAAGCTGATGCTGCGCGCCGGCCTGATCAGGAAGCTCGGCAGCGGGCTCTACAGCTGGATGCCGCTGGGTCTGCGCGTCCTGCGCAAAGTCGAGCAGATCGTACGCGAGGAGATGAACCGGGCCGGGGCGCTGGAGCTGTTCCTGCCGGCGGTGCAACCTGCGGAACTGTGGCAGGAGTCGGGCCGCTGGGACAAGTTCGGCCCCCAGATGCTCAAGATCAGGGACCGTCACGAGCGCGACTTCTGCTTCGGGCCCACGCACGAGGAAGTCATCACCGACATCGCGCGCAGGGAGCTCCGCAGCTACCGGCAACTGCCGGTGCATTTCTACCAGATCCAGACCAAGTTCCGCGACGAGATCCGGCCGCGCTTCGGCGTGATGCGCGCACGGGAGTTCATCATGAAGGACGGGTATTCGTTCCACGCCGACTTTGCGGATCTCGAACGCGAATACCGCAGCATGCACGACACCTACACGCGCATCTTCGACCGGCTTAAATTGCAGTACCGCGCCGTCGCGGCCGACACCGGCGCGATCGGCGGCACCGGCTCACAGGAGTTCCACGTGCTGGCCGATTCGGGCGAGGACGCCATCGCCTACGGACTGGAGTCGGACTATGCGGCCAACGTGGAACTGGCCGAGGCGCTCGCGCCGGCAACGCCGCGTCCGCCCGCCGCACAGTTGATGAGCAAGGTGGCCACGCCAGGGCAGCACAGCATCGAGGAGGTGAGCGCCTTCCTGAAGCTGCCGCCCGAACGCATCGTCAAGACGCTCATGGTGGTCACCGGCGACGGTCGCGAAGCGCTGATACTGCTGCGCGGCGATCACATGCTCAACGAAGTCAAGGCCTCCCGGAAGTTCCTGCTCAACGAAGGCTATCGCATGGCCACCGAGGCGGAAGTGCGCGCGCGTCTGGGCGCCGACGTCGGGTCCGTCGGTCCGGTCGGGGACCACGGCCTGCTGGTCGTGGCGGATCGCGCGGTCATGGCCATGAGCGACTTCGTGTGCGGCGCGAACGACACCGGCTATCACTACACGGGTGTGAACTTCGGTCGCGATCTGCCCGAGCCGTCGGAGGTCGCGGATCTGCGCAACGTGGTGGAGGGCGATCCCAGCCCGGACGGGCACGGCCGCCTCGGGATCTGTCGAGGCATCGAGGTGGGGCACATCTTCCAGCTGCGCACCAGGTACTCCGAGGCGCTCGGCGCCACCTACCTCGACGAGAACGGACAGTCACGCCCGATGGAAATGGGCTGCTATGGCATCGGCGTGTCCCGCATCGTCGCCGCCGCCATCGAGCAGAACCATGACGAGCGCGGAATCGTCTGGCCGCTGCCGATCGCCCCGTTCGAGATCGCCATCGCGCCGATCGGCTATGGCAAGAGCGCCGAGGTCAGGGCGCTCGCCGACCGCTTGCACGAGGCGCTGAGCGCGCGCGGCATCGACGTGCTGCTGGACGATCGCGACGAGCGGCCCGGGGTCATGTTCGCCGATCTGGAACTGATCGGCGTGCCGCACCGGATCACGATCGGCGAGCGTGGCCTCAAGCAGGGGCTGGTCGAGTACGTGGCGCGCCGCGCGGGCACACCGCAGACGGTCGATGCGGCGCGTGTGGTCGAGTTCGCGACCGGGCTGGTTCGCTAGGCGTGGCCGAGGTTCTGGTCCTTTTCTACAGTCGCACCGGTGCGGTCAAGCAGATGGCGCAGATGATCGCGCGCGGGATCGATGGCGTGCCGGGCGCACGCGCCCGGTTGCGCACGGTGCCGCCGGTCTCCGCCGTGTGCGCGGCCACGGCCCCGGACATCCCGGCCGAGGGCGCACCGTACGCGGAGTTGAAGGATCTCGAGGAATGCATCGGTCTGGCACTGGGCAGCCCGACGCGCTTCGGCAACATGGCGGCGCCGCTGAAACACTTCATCGATTCGACCTCGGGACTGTGGCTGCGCGGTGCGCTGGAGGGCAAGCCCGCTGCGCTGTTCACCTCCACCGCGACCATGCACGGCGGCCAGGAGTCGACGCTGCTCTCGATGATGCTGCCCCTGCTCCATCACGGCATGATCCTGGTGGGCCTGCCCTACACCGAGGCGGAGTTGTCGAGCACGCGTAGCGGCGGAACACCGTACGGTGCCAGCCACGTGGCGGGCATGAACGGCGAGCACCCGATCGCGACCGAGGAGCAGCGCCTGTGCATCGCATTGGGCCGGCGGCTCGCGAAGGTGGCACTGAAGCAGGCGCGGGACTGATCCGGGAGATCGCACGATGAACACAGGCAGGGAAGCGCGCACGCTGATGCGCCGTCACCGCAGCGGCGTGCTGTCGAGCCATTCGGTGAAGTTCCCGGGGTATCCGTACGGCTCCGCGCTCCCGCACGTGACCGATCACCGGGGCCGCCCGGTACTGCTCATCAGTCACCTCGCCGAGCACACCCATAATCTCGACGCCGATCCCCACGCCAGCTTTATCGTGTTCGACAGCGGACCCGAGCTGCAGGCACACGCGCGCGCCACCGTCCTCGGTCAGGTGCGCGCGATGGAGCACGCGCAGTCGCTCCAGGAGCGCTACCTGCGTTTCTACCCGGAGCACGAGCAATACCTGCACATCGGCGGGTTCCGCTTCTACGTGCTCGAACCGGTGCAGGTCCGCTACATCCACGGCTTCGGCGGCCTGCACTGGATTTCCGGAGAGAGCTATCTCGCGGCCGAGAGCCTGGAAGATGCCGAAGCCTCGATCGTCGATCACATGAACGAGGATCACATCGCGGCGATGCGCGACTACTGCCGGCTCGTGCACGAGCGCGATCCACAGGAGGTGGAGATGGTGGGCATCGACTGCGACGGCTTCGACGTGCGCGCCGACACCGACTTGCTGCGCTTCGCGTTCGACGCCCCGATCGGCAACCCCGGCCAGGCGCGCAACGCGCTGGTCGAACTCGCGCAGCGGGCTCGCACGCGCAAATGATCGGCCGCGGCGTTGCTCTGCGCGCCGCCCACTGGGGCACGATCGCCAGCCTGCTCGCGCTGATCTCGCTTTGCCTGCTGTGGGAGACGCTGCTCGCCCCGCTTCGTCCCGGCGGATCGTGGCTCGTGCTCAAGGCGCTGCCGCTGCTGCTGCCGCTGTTCGGCCTGCTGCGCGGCCATGTCATGACGTACAAGTGGACCCTGCTGCTCGCACTGGTCTATGTCGCCGAGGGCGCGGTGCGGGCGTGGAGCGATGCCGCGCCCTCGCGCCACTACGCGCTGGCCGAACTGCTGCTGGCCTGGGGGCTGTTCGCAGGCTGCGCGCTGTACGTGCGCGCCCCGCGCGCATGAGCTATCGCGGCCGCTTCGCGCCCACTCCGTCCGGTCCGCTGCATGTGGGATCCATCGTCGCCGCCGCCGGAAGCTGGCTCGAGGCGCGCACGCGCGGCGGCACATGGCGCGTGCGCATTGACGATCTCGATCCGCCGCGCGTCGTGCCAGGAGCTGCCGACGACATTCTGCGCTGCCTCGCGGCCTTCGAGCTGCACTGGGATGGAGAGGTCGCCTACCAGGGGATGCGCCGCAGTGCCTATGCCGCCGCATTCGAGCGACTGCAGCGCAGCGGGCTCGTCTATCCTTGCGCCTGCAGCCGCCGGGAGATCGCCGCGCACGCCCGCATGGGCGTCGACGGGCCGATCTATCCGGGGACCTGCCGCGACGGCATCCCGCCGGGGGCGAGCGTGCGAGCGTGGCGCATGCGAACGTCGGGTGCGCACGTCGAGTTCGACGATCGCGTGCTGGGGATGCAGCGTCGCGACCTGGCGCGCGACGCGGGGGACTTCGTCCTGCTGCGTGCCGACGGGGTGTGGTCGTTCCATCTCGCATCGGCGGTGGACGATGCGCACATGGGCATGACCGACATCGTGCGCGGCGCCGACCTGCTGGAATCGAGCGCGCGCCAGATCCTCGTGCTGCGTGCACTGGGATACCCGATCCCGACCTTCGCGCACCTGCCGGTCGCACTCGACGCGCAGGGCGAGAAACTGTCCAAGCAGACGCACGCACCCGCCGTGGTCGCTGCGCACGCGGGCAAGACGCTGGCACAGGTACTGCGCTTCCTCGGGCAGGAGGTCCCTGACACACTGGACCGGGCTGGTGCGCGCGAGGTGCTCGACTGGGCGTTGCTCAACTGGAACCTCCGGCGCGTCGGGACGGCACCGCGCCCGTGGCCAGCATGAACCGCCCGCCAACGGGCCGCCGTCACGCCACCCGCATGCAGGATTCCGCTCACGCGGCAACGCAGATTGCTTTGGTTTGCGCAGCGCGCCGGGTCGCTGGATTCGAGCTTGCGCAGGGACGACGACTGGCGTTCAGTGACTGATCATCCACGGCCGCTTGGCCGGGAAGCTCTTCTTGCCGTCCGGCGCGACCACTGTCGACTTGCCCGGCTTGCCGCACCCGCAGCCCGGACCGTGCGCGTGTCCCAGCGTCGAGGACGACTTCGGCTCGTGGCGCGCACGCTCGTTGACCGCGTGCGCCTGGCGGTCCGCCGCCGACATGCCGGCATAGGCCGGTGGGGACAGCAGCGCCCGCTGCGCTTCGCCTCCGCAGCG
>CAZNBS010000143.1:12147-12707 GCA_964570955.1 uncultured Burkholderiales bacterium
GAGGACTGGGCCATCGGCCGCACCGCCGAGAAATCGGTGCCGCAGCCCTCGCACAGGTATTCGTAAACGGGCATGGCGCTCCCCTCACCTGTCGGGCGACATCGGGATGTCGACACCACCGCTGATCGCCCTGACCGGTCCGGCGGCGCTGGGGTTGATGTCGAATTCGAAGATCTGCGTGGGCAGCCACAGCGTCGCGCAGGCGTTGGGGATATCCACCACCCCGCTTATGTGACCCTGTACCGGCGCGGTGCCCAGGATCGCGTAGGCCTGCGCCTTTGAATAGCCGAACTTGGTCATGTACTCGATCGCGTTCAGGCAGGCCTGGCGGTAGGCGACGTGCACGTCGAGGTAGTGCTGCTTACCCCACTCGTCCACCGAGATGCCTTCGAAGATCAGGTAGTCGTTGTAGGTCGGCGTGATCGGGCTGGGTTTGAAGATGGGATTCCTGATCCCGTACTTCGCCATGCCGCCCTTGATCAGGCTCACCTTCATGTGTACCCACCCGGCCATCTCGATCGCGCCGCAGAAGGTGATCTCGCCGTCGCCCTGGCTGAAGT
>CAZNBS010000144.1:0-12637 GCA_964570955.1 uncultured Burkholderiales bacterium
CGCGCAGCTGGTGCCGGCTGGCACCCGCCGGCGCACGATCCGGCGACTCGTCACCGGCGCCGTCCTCCTGCTCGGATTCGCAGCCCTCGCCGCCGCCTGGCGCTGGACGCCGATGGCGCAGTGGCTGGACATGCCCCGGCTGGCTGCGCTGATCGCCGCACTGCGCGATGCACCCCTGGCACCGCTGTGGGTGCTGGGCCTGTACGTCGCCGCCTCCTGCCTCGCGGTGCCGATCACCATCTTGATCATGACGACCGCCATGGTGTTCGGTGCCCTCGACGCGCTCTTCTACGCGCTCGCCGGCTCCCTGCTGGCGGCTGCCGTCACCTTCCGCGCCGGCCAAGCCCTGGGCCGCGACTTGATCCGTCGCATTGCGGGACCGCGTCTGGCGCGTCTGAACCACCGTCTCGAGCAGCGCGGGCTGCTCGCCATCGTCACCATACGGCTGCTGCCGATCGCTCCCTTCACGGTCGTGAACCTCGCCGCGGGCGCCGCGCAGATTCGCATGCGCCACTTCCTGCTCGGCACCTTCATCGGGATGCTTCCCGGCATCCTCGCCATCACGCTGTTCTCCGACCGGGTACTCGCCGCGGTCCGTCAGCCTTCCCTGCTCACCCTCGGCACGCTCGGCGCGGTGATCGCCCTCATCGTCGTCGGCATTTGGGGCGCGCGCACCTGGCTTGCCCGCCGGCGCTCGCGGCACGCACCCCATCCGTGACATGCCGCTGCGGCTCGTCACCTGGAACGTCCACGGCTGCGTGGGAAGCGATGGAAAGTTCCATCCCGATCGGATCCTCGAGGTGCTGCGCCGCCTCGACGCCGACGTGATCGCGCTGCAGGAACTGCTGTGGGATTCGCGCGAGGCCCTGCACCTGCTCGACAGGTTTGCGCACGTCCTGGGGTACGCCCCCATCGCCGGACCCACCATGCTGCGCAGGAACGGACACTACGGCAATGCGCTCCTGCATCGGCTGCCGCTGCTGGACGTGCAGCGCATCGACCTGACCATCGACCGGCATGAGCCGCGCGGCGCGATCGACACGCTGCTGCGCACCGACAGCACACCGCTGCGCGTGCTGAGCACGCACCTGGGCCTGCGGCCGCGCGAGCGGCGTCGCCAGATGCGGCGACTGCTGCGCATCCTGGACGGCGACACCGATCGTCTCACGGTGCTGATGGGCGATCTGAACGAATGGTTCCTGTGGGGCCGGCCGCTGCGCTGGCTGCACGACTGGTTCGGCTACACGCCGTCGCCGCGCACCTTTCCCGCACGCCTGCCGTTGTTCGCGCTCGACCGCATCTGGGTGCATCCACGCTCGCGTCTGGTGCGGCTCGCGGCCGTGGCGGGCGATGCGGCGCGCGCGTCCGACCACCTGCCGGTCGTGGCCGACATCGTCGCCTGAAATGGATCGCGCCACGAGCCGGTATCATGTCGGCATGTCCGAACCGGAGGAGGTCGATCGATGAACCTGCGCAGCCTCGTGATCGTGCTGGTACTGGCGCTGCTGACGGTGTTCGCCGCCTTGAACTGGTCGGCCTTCACCACGCCGACGCAGTTGTCGCTGCTGTTCACCACGGTGCAGGCGCCGCTGGGGCTCATCATGCTCGCGGCAACGGCCCTGATCACACTGCTTTTCATACTATTCGTGGTGACGATGCAGACCTCGCTGCTGCTCGAATCGCGCCGCAACGCGCGCGAACTGCAGGCGCAGCGCGAACTGGCCGATCACGCCGAGGCGTCGCGCTTCACGGAACTGCGCAGCTACCTGGAGAACGAGCTGGCGGCCCTGCGTGTGGCCACCGAGGCGAAAGCGGACGACGTCGCGGCGCGCGTCGCGCTGACCGAACGCACGCTGCGCGATGATCTGGAGCAGTCGACCAACAGTCTCTCGGCGTATTTCGGGGAACTCGAGGAGCGCCTCGACAAGGCGCTCACCCCGCGTCCCTGAGGCGGGTCAGCGAGTCAGCGGCGCGACAGGGCCATCCCCAGGAGCACACCGAGAACCGCTCCGACCGCCACCCCGGCCGAGGCCGTCGCATACGGGTGATCGTGCGCGACCCGATCGGCCGTATGCAGGGCCGAGCGCGCGCGATGCAGGAGCCGACGCTCCAGCGACTCCAGATCCTGCTGCGTGCGGCGCAACTGCACCTCCAATCGCCGGATCGAGGCGAGGTGCCGGTCGCCGCCCTCCTTGCGCACCGCCTGGATGAGTTCGTCGGCCCGGGACGCGACCTGGCGCAGCACTGCCGCCAATCGCTGCACGCTCTCGTCGGTCATGACATCCTCCATTGCACTGTTCCTGCGTTTGCGTACACCGGGATCGCTCCGCAGGCCAGGAGGCCATGGAGCAATCACCGTTCCCTGCGTAGACTGGCCGCATGCGCCATCCCCACCTGTCCAGCGACGACGCCGCTCTGATCGAGACCTGTCGCGTCCGTGCACTGCGACTGCTCGCAGGCAACGATTCGGCAGCCGGCATGCTGGCGGCTGCGCCGAGCGAGCGCGCCCGCCAGCGAGACTATACGGCGATCTTCGGCCGTGACGCTGCCATCTGCGCAGTCGGCATGGCCCTGTCCGGGGATCCCACTCTGCAGCAGCGCGCCGCGCGCGGCCTGCTCACCCTCGCCGCGCACCAGGCAAGGAACGGCCAGATGCCCAAGTTCGTCGCGCCCGCACGCAGGGAAGCGGACTTCTGGTACCTGGGCTGTATCGACTCGACGCTGTGGTGGCTGATCGCGGTCGATTTTCTCGACCGGTCGACGCATCCGGGCCTGCGCGCCCGACTGGCACGGCATGCCGTGCGCGCGCTCGACTGGCTGCACTGCCAGGAGCACCAGCGCTTCCGCCTGCTGATCCAGCCGGAAGCGAGCGACTGGGCCGACATCATGCCGCGCTCGGGCTTCGTGCTCTATACCAATGCGCTATGGTACCTCGTCAAGCGCCGCTACCGGCTGCCGTACCAACGCGCCACGCGCGCGTCCTGCAACCAGTTGTTCCACCCTTTCTCCACCGGCCTGGCGGAATACCGCCGTGCGCGCCTGCTCAACGACTATGTACTGCGCCGCGCGCGCAACCGCGACCTCTACCTGAGCTTCGTAAACTTCTCCTTCTGGGGCGAAGAAGGCGACGTCTTCGGCAACCTGCTCGCGCTTCTCTGCGGCGTGGCCGATGCAGATGCTGCGCAGCGCGTCCTCGATGCGCTCGTGCGCGCGGGCGTGCATCGTCCCTACCCGGTCCGCGCGGTGGTCGGGCCCATCCGTCAGGACGATCCACTGTGGCGCGATTACATGCACCGGCACCGACAGAACCTGGCATGGCAGTACCACAACGGCGGCATCTGGCCATTCCTCGGCGGATTCTGGGTTGCGGCCGTGGCGCAGTGGAAAGGCGCTCGCGCCGCGCAGGTCGAACTGCTGCAGCTGGCGCGCGCGAACCAGGTGGGCAACTGGCAGTTCAACGAGTGGCTACATGGTCGCACCGCCCGCCCGCGCGGCATGCCGCTGCAGTCCTGGAGCGCCGCCGCCTACCTGCTCGCCCACGCCGCGGTGGAACGCGCACGCCACGACGCGGCGAACTGAACGTGCGCACCAGCCAACGCGGTGCGGCCGCGCACGCGGCACATCGCTTGCGGCGTCTGTCCTCGTGTAGCGCATGGACGGGGGGACATCATGGCACAGCTCTCCATCGGCAACCCTCCCGTGCCCTGAGGGACACGGACTGCCCGGCGTCAAACGGCGCCGCGTGCGAGCAGCCGATCGAGTTGGTTGGCGAAGGCCTGCCGGTCGGCCGCGTCGAGCGGCGCAGGCCCCGCTGTCTGCACGCCGCTGTCGCGCAACCCGGTCATGAAGTCGCGAATGGCGAGGTATTCCCTGACGTTCTCGCGCGTGTAGAGGACGCCGCGCGGATCCAGCGCACGCGCACCGCGCTCCACCACGAGCGCCGCGAGCGGTACGTCGGCCGTGACCACGAGGTCGTCCGGCTGAACGTCCCGCGCGATGCGGCTGTCCGCCACGTCGAAACCGCGCTCCACCTGAATCGTGCGCACGAAGCGCGAGGGCGCAGCGCGCAACGGCGCGTTCGCCACCAGGACGACCTCCACCTGACAACGCTCCGCCGCGCGGAACAGGATCTCCTTGAGCGGATTCGGACAGGCATCGGCATCGACCCAGATGCGCACGCGGTCGGCCCTCAGCGCGTTCGCCGCCCGGGACCGGCGGGCGGCCGACGGGGTGGGCGGGAGCCATCGCCGTCGCGTGCGGGGCCACGGCGGCGCGTGTCGGGCGCACGTTCGCCGCTCGGCCTGCGGGACGCGTCGTCGCCCGAGGCGACGTCGCGCGCGGTGGCCAGCCGCAGGTTCGCCGGCCGGTTGCGGATGCGCACGCGCGACATACTCTGCAGCACCTGCTCACGATACTGCTCCGGTACATCCACGAAAGTGAAGGCGTCGTAGATGTCGATGGAGCCGATCTCGCGTCCGGGGACGCCGGCCTCGTTGCAGATCGCGCCGACGATGTCGGCAGGACGCACACCGTCCTGGCGCCCCGCGGCGATGAAGAGACGAACCGTTCCCGGCTCACCCGGTGCGATCTCCTGCGCAGGCGGCTCGAGCGCGACCTCGAGCGGCTTCTCGCCCGCCGCCAGGCGCGCTGCCGCCGCCGCGAGCTCCGCGATGTCGCGTCCGCTCTCCTCGACCAGTTCCTCTACCAGAGTCAGATAGACGTCGAGGCCGTCCTCCTCGACCGCCTGGAGCAGGCGCCGCTTGAACAGCGCCATGCGCCGCGCCGCCACGTCCGCCTGCGTCGGAATCTTCCTGGGCTTCATGCGCTGGCCGCTGTAGCGCTCGATCTCGCGCAGCATGCGGCCCTCGCGCGGCGTGACAAACAGGATCGCCGTCCCCGTCCGCCCTGCGCGTCCGGTGCGACCGATGCGGTGCACGTACGATTCGGGATCATTGGGGATGTCGAAGTTGATCACGCGGCCAACCTGCTCGACGTCGAGGCCGCGCGCGGCGACGTCGGTCGCCACCACGATCTCGACCTGTCCGGTGCGCATGCGCCGCACGACCGCCTCGCGCTGCTGCTGGTTCATGTCGCCGTGCATCGCCTCGGCGGCATAGCCACGCGCCTGCAGCTTTCCGGCGATGTCGGCTGCGCCGACCTTGGTGCGCGCGAACACCAGGATCAGCTCGCCACTGCCTGCGTCCACCTCGAGCAGATGCGTGAGCGCATCGAGCTTCTGGGAGGGCGGCACCTGGACGTAGAACTGTTCGATGGAGGGCACGGTCAGCGTCTTGTGCCGTACCTCCACATTGACCGGGTCGCGCAGGTGATTCTGGGCGATGCGTCGCACCTCCCGCGGCATCGTGGCAGAGAACAGCGCGAGCTGTCGCTGGGCCGGCGTCTGCTCGAGGATCCACTCCACGTCCTCGATGAAGCCCATGCGCAGCATCTCGTCGGCTTCGTCCAGCACCACGCTGCGCAGTCCCGACGCATCGAGCGTGCCGCGACGCAGGTGATCCATCACCCTCCCGGGTGTGCCCACCACCACCTGGATCCCGGCGCGCAGACGCGCCACCTGCTTCTGGATGGAGTCGCCGCCATAGACGGGCAGCACACGCACCCGGCCGAGGTGCCTGGCATACGCGTGCACCGCCTCCGCCACCTGGATCGCCAATTCTCGCGTTGGCGTGAGCACCAACGCCTGCGGCGTGGCGATGCCCGGGTCGAGGCGCTGCAGCAGCGGCAAGGCGAAGGCGGCGGTCTTGCCGGTGCCCGTCTGCGCCTGCCCGATCAGGTCGCGGCCGGCAAGCAGTGCAGGAATGCTGTGCGCCTGGATCGGGGTCGGCGTCTCGTATCCGAGTTCGGACAACGCGCGCGCGAGCGGATCGTTCAGGCCGAGCGCGGCGAACCCGGAGGGCGTATCGGAGGTGTGCATCGAAGGGGCTGCAAAAAATTGAATTGTAACGGCATCCGTTCGAGCCGCCGCTGCACCATGGGGAGCGATGCGATAATCGCATGCCCTGCGCAATTGCCTGCACCGCCCCATGACCATTCCGCTGCCCGTCCTCGTCTCCGCCCGACAGATCGTCGCCGAAATCCGCAACGGCATCGGCCTCATCACGCTCAACCGGGCGGGCGCGCTGAACGCGCTGTCGCTGCCGATGTTGCGCGACCTCACCACCGTGCTACGCACCTGGCGCGACGAGCCCAAGATCAAGGGCGTGCTCGTGCGCGGCGCCTTGCAGGAAGGCAAGGGGGTGGCGTTCTGCGCCGGGGGCGACATCCGCTTCTTCCACCAGGCGGCGCTCGCCGGCGACCCGCGGCTGGAAGACTTCTTCACCGAGGAGTATTCCCTCAATCACCTGATACACGCCTATCCCAAACCCTATGTGGCATGGATGGACGGCGTGGTGATGGGCGGCGGCATGGGCATCAGCCAGGGCGCTGCGGTGCGCCTCGTCACCGAGCGCACGAAGATGGCCATGCCCGAAACCAATATCGGGCTGTTCCCGGACGTCGGCGGAGGATGGTTCCTGTCGCGCTGCCCCGGGCATGCCGGGGAGTATCTGGCCCTATGCGGTCAGGTGCTCGGTGCAGGCGATGCGATCGCCTTCGGCCTCGCGGACGGCTACCTGCCCGCCTCTGCGCTTGCCGACCTGCTTGCGGCAGTCGATGCGGCGACCGTCGCGACCGAAGCGGACTGGCTGCGCGTGGTCCGCGGGCAGGCGCAAGCCGGTCCTGCCGCGCAGCTCTGGCAGCGAATGCCGGACATCGACCGCCACTTCAGCGAGGCGAGCGTCGCCGACATCATGGCCTCGCTGCAAGCCGATCCGGGCGAGTGGGCGCAGGCCACGCTGGCCGCGATGCGCAAGCGCTCGCCGCTGATGATGAGCGTCACCCTGGAGCAGATCCGGCGCGGGCGCAGCATGAGCCTGGCGCAGAACCTGCGCATGGAGCGCGACCTGGTGCGCAACTGCTTTCACCTGCGCCCCCCTGCCGAGAGCGAGACGGTGGAAGGAATTCGCGCCCTGGCGGTGGACAAGGATCATGCGCCGCGCTGGAACCCTGCGTCGGTGGATGAGGTGACGCAGGACATGGTGCACGAATTCTTCGTCAGCCCCTGGCCGGCGCACGCACATCCGCTGCGACATCTGGACGCCTGCTGAGCGCCGTGCGGTCCTGAGGACCTGCGCCGCCAAGCGCTCAGGGCCGCGCGTCGAGCAGCCGGCGCAGTCGGCTCAGACGCGAGTCGGCGATGCCGTGCCGCCCCAGGGCCTCTGCCGTGCTGAGCAGATAGTCGGCGCAAGAGCCGTACTGTCCCTGTGCCGTCGAGACCACGCGTACGATCTCGTCGTCGGTGAGCCGGCCGGCGTAGCCCGGCTTGCTGCGATCGACCACGAAAGCGATCGCCCGGACGGGCCCCGCCGGAGTCCGCGCATGCACCCATCGCGGGAGGTAGGTACCCATCAGCATCTCGCGCCGCCATAGCAGCGCGAGTTCCCGTGCGACGAGCGCCTCGTCGATGCGATAGGCGACCCCGCCGCAGACACCGCCGCGGTCCAGACCCAGCACCAGTCCCGGCCGATCGGGTGTGCCACGATTGACCTTCGACCACAGGTAGAAGCCGCGGTGATAACCGCGCACGTGCGCCACGCGCTGCTCGGCGAACTGCAGCATGGGGCTCCAGATCAGCGAGCCGTAACCAAACACCCAGACCGGCGCGCTCAGCGAGCGCTGCGTCAGCATCGCAGTGAGCGACGCCTCCACCGCCTCGTCGGGCAGAAGCAAGTGTCCGTTCCCGTCGGCGCGCACGCGCGCGCGCACCCCGTCGCGCAGCAGCGTCTCGCGGTCGACGCGACTCATGAGAGCGGGCGTCCTACTCCGGTAGCGTGACGCCGGAACCGCCGAGTTCGGAGGGAATGTCCTTGAACTTCGGCAGGCCATCCTTGATGCGCAGCTTCGTCTCTTCGTAGAACACGTGCAGATGCGGCTCGAACTTGTGGCCGCGAATGAGCACGGCATATACGTCGACCAGACCGAAGCCGGGATGATCCGTGAACAGGTGCCCGCCGCACTTCTGGCACCACTTGCGATAGCTGCGGTCCGTCTTGTTGTAGGTGCCGATGTGCTCGGCGCCCGAGGTGACCTTCACCACGTCGGGCTTCCACAGGCTGAAAGCGTTCACCGGACCCGCCGACCAATGCCGGCAGGAGTCGCAGTGGCAGTAGCCCTCCGCCGCCGGGGCGCCGGTGACCGTGAACTGCACGGCGCCGCAGAAGCAGCTGCCATCGTGGGACTTCTCGTCTGTCATGTCGCCTTGCTCCTCACATGATCGATTGAAACGTCCTACACCGCGGATGCGATCGCCCGGCCCATGTCTTCGGTGCTCGCCTTGCCGCCGACGTCGGGCGTGCGCGGGCCATCCACCAGGCAGGTCTCGATCGCGCGCACGATCGCATCGCCCGCCTGCGCGTGGCCGAGGTGGTCGAGCATCATCGCGCCCGACCAGATCTGGCCCACCGGATTGGCGATCTGCCGACCGTAGATGTCAGGCGCGCTGCCGTGCACCGGCTCGAACAGCGACGGATACTCGCGTTCGGGGTTGATGTTCGCCGACGGCGCCACGCCGATCGTGCCCGCCGTCGCCGGACCGATGTCGGAAAGAATGTCGCCGAACAGGTTGGAGGCAACGATGACGTCGAAGCGCTGCGGATTGAGCACCATCTGGATGGTGAGTCCGTCGATGTGGTACTGGCTGGTCTTCACCTGGGGATAGTGCTTCGCCATCGCCGCGAAGCGTTCGTCCCAGTACGGCATGGTGATGGCGATGCCGTTCGACTTGGTGGCCGAGGTGACTTCTTTGCGCGGGCGCTTCATCGCCAGGTCGAAGGCGTACTTCATGATGCGGTCCACGCCCTTGCGCGAGAACGTCGACTGCTGCACCACGATCTCGCGATCGGTGCCCTCGAAGATGCGCCCGCCCACCGCGGAGTACTCGCCTTCGGTGTTCTCACGCACCACGTAGTAGTCGATGTCGCCGACCTTGCGATTGGCGAGGGGACAGGCAATGCCAGGCATCAAGCGTACGGGACGCAGATTCACGTACTGGTCGAAGCCCTTGCGGAACTTCATCAGCGAATCCCACAGCGACACGTGATCGGGCACGCGCGCCGGCCAGCCGGTGGCGCCGAAATAGATGCAATCGTGGCCGCCGATCCTGTCGCGCCAGTCCGGCGGCATCCACCAGCCGTGACGGTCGTAGTTGTCGCAGCTCCAGTCGAAGTGGTCGAAGTGCAGCTCGATGCCGAACTTGCGCGCCGCGGCATCGAGCACGCGCACGCCCTCGGGCATCACTTCCTTGCCGATGCCGTCACCGGCGATGACTGCAATCCTGTATTTGGCCATCAGGGTTGTCTCTACGTTCCAGAAAGCTCATTCACCACGAAGGACACGAAGGAACACGAAGAACTGCAAACACAGAGGGCACAGAGAACCACTGAGGAAAAGCATGCCCATCCTTCTTCATCGCAATTCCTCCGTGCACCTCTGTGGCCTCTGTGGTGAACGCGATTAGTGATTCTTGCTGCTCCTTCGTGCCAGTGAAAGCGCTGCTGCTAGCTCCGCACCTCCAACCCCACGCTGCGGGCGGTCTGCAGCAGCAACTCCCAGGTCTCGCGCGGCAGGGGCACGCCCTCGGCCAGGCGCCTGGCGCGCGTGCGCGCCTCGGGTTCGCCGGGAAGAAGGGTCTCCGTGGCGGGGGGTGCCGCCTTCGCGCTCTTCACGAACTCGAGGTAGCGCGAGACCTCGGGCGGGAACATGCCTTCGGGATCGAGCGCTGTCGGGTCGATGTACAGGGACAGCATGCCGTTGGCGAACGGCCGGCCCGGCGTGGCGCAGGCATTGCCGGTGAGCGCGCCGCCCAGCAGTTCACACATGAGCGCGAGGCCCGAGCCCTTGTGGTCGCCAAAGGTGCGCAGCGCACCCTTTCCGACCTTGATGTCGCGCTTGCCGGTGGCGCGGTAGTCGCCGTATAGCAGACTGGCGTCGTCGCTCCGCACGCCGTCGGGACCGATGAGCGCGTCCTTTGGAATCGGCTTTCCGCCCTGACTCGCCACCAGCACCTTGCCCTCGGCGACCAGCGAAGTGGCGAAGTCCAGGATGACCGGTTCGCGTCCCGCCACGGGCACGCCGACGCAGTAGGGCGCGGTGGAGAAGCGCCGCTCGAAGCTGCCGAACGGCGCCACCAGCACACTGCCGGCGGCGTTGACGAAATGCACCGACACGAGGCCGTCGAGCGCCGCCATCTCCGCCCAGTCCGCGACGCGGCCGACGTGACCGGCATTGCGCAACGCGACGGCCGAGAGCCCCGTCGCCTTGCATTTCTCGATGCCGATCTGCACGGCGCGCGGCGCCACCGTCTGGCCGAAGCCGAACTGGCCGTCGACCACCGCCAGCACCGGCGTGTCGACCACGACCCTCGCTTCGCGTCCGCCGTGGATGAGCCCGTCGTTCTTCATCTGGATGTAGCGTTGCACGCGCACCACCCCGTGGCTGTCGTGCCCGGCGAGGTTGGCTCTGACCAGATAGAGCGCGATGCGCTCGGCCTCGTCGAGGGGACAGTTGGCGGCGGCGAAGATATCGCGCACCAGGGTCTGCAGCTGTGCGGCGGGAATGAGCAGGGCGTCCATGCCTGGAGGTCACGGTATTACAGTGGACAATTCTAGACGATCCGAACCGCGCCGTTTCGAAATTGAGGCTTTGGCTTATCATGCACCCGGGCGCGCCTCGTGCCGCGCGGGACAACGAACAGGGGAGCCGCAGGAAGATGAGAGAGAACACGGTCAGGACCATCTGGAAGAACGGCGGGGCCGTCATCAATGGCTGGCTGGGCATCCCCAGTTCCGTGGCCGCGGAGAACATGGCGCAGGCGCAATGGGACAGTCTGACCGTGGATCTGCAGCACGGACTGGTGGACTATCAGACGGCGGTGTCGATGATGCAGGCGATCGCGACCACGCCCACCATCCCGCTGGCACGCGTGCCGTGGATGGAGCCGGGCATCATCATGAAACTGCTCGACGCCGGCGCCTACGGCATCATTTGCCCGATGATCAACTCGCGTGCCGAATGCGAGGCTTTCGTCGGCGCCTGCCACTACGCACCGGCCGGGTATCGCAGCTTCGGTCCGGTGCGCGCCGGCTGGTACGGCGGAGCGGACTACTTCAAGCACGCGAACGACACCGTGCTGGCGATCGCCATGATCGAGACGAAGCAGGCGGTGGAGCGCATCGACGAGATCCTCACCGTTCCCGGCCTCGACGGCCTGTACGTGGGACCCAACGACCTGGCGATCACGCTGGGCTGCGCGCCTTCCGGCACGCCGACCGACAAGACGGTGCTCGACGCCATCCGCACGATTGCGCAGGCCGGCAAGCGCCACGGTATCCCGGCGGGCATCCACTGCGGCTCGACGCAGATGGCGCACGAGATGATCGCCATCGGCTACCAGTTCGTCACGCTGCTCGCCGACAATGCCTTCCTGGCCGCTGCCGCGAAGAGCGCCGTGAGCGAGATGCGCACCGGCAAGGCGGGGCCGAAGGCCTCGGGAAGCTACTAAACCTTCGCCCGGCAGCCTGTTGGGGCAGGCGGTCGCTCAGCCTCCGTAGACATTGCAGGGCAATTGCTGGAAGCCGCGAAAGCGTGCACGCCGCGCGCGCTGCGGCTCTCCGTCCAGGCGATAGCGCGGAAACCTCGCCAGGAAGCGGCCGATCGCCACTACGCCTTCCAGGCGTGCCAGGTGCATGCCGGCGCACTGATGCGGGCCGGAACCGAAGGCCAGATGGCGGTTGGGCGTGCGCGCGATGTCGAACCGGTCCGGGTCGGGGAATTGCGCCGGATCGCGGTTGGCCGCGCCGATGCACAACGTCACCGGTGTGCCAGGCGGAAGCGGCTCGCCACCCAGTTCGGTCTCGCAGGTGGTGATGCGGTTGCCTAGTTGATTGGAGCTCTCGAAGCGCAGGCATTCCTCGACCGCGCTGCGGATGAGCTCGGGTTGTGCGATCAGCCGCGCGCGCTGGTCCGGCCAATGTGCGAACGCGTGCAGCGCATTGCCGATCAGATTGGTCGTCGTCTCGTGCCCCGCGTTGAGCAGGAACACGCACTGGTGCAACAGCTCGTGGTGCGCGAGACGCTCGCCGTCGCGCTCTCCGCGAATCAGGCGGGTGAGCACGTCGCGTTCGGGATCGCCCGGCTGCGCCTGGCGCTGCGCGACCAGCCGCTCGAGGTAATCGAGGAACTCGCGCAGGGCATCGTTGCCGCGCGCCTGCGCCTCGGCGGTGAGCGCGGGTTCCAGGGCACCGAGGATCGCCAGCGACCAGGCGCGCAGCGGACCGCGCTCCGCGACGGGTACGCCGAGCAGATTGCCGATGATCTCGACCGGTATCGCGGCGGCGAAATCCTCGATCAGGTCTACCGTGCCGCGGCGCTGCATGCCATCGAGCAGTGCATCCACCAGGCGTATCAGCCCCGGCTCCATCGCCTCGATCGCACGCGGCGTGAGTGCGCCCAGAATCAGCCGGCGCACGCGCGTGTGCAGCGGTGGATCGTTGAACACCAGGCTGGTGGTGTGGTGCTCGTA
>CAZNBS010000145.1:0-12562 GCA_964570955.1 uncultured Burkholderiales bacterium
ACATGGTGATCTCGATCCCGATCATCGCCACCGCCATCATCAAGGGCGGCGAAGTTGCCTTCCAGGCGGTAACCGGCGTCGGCGCCATCCAGTCCGCTGCATCGGCAGAAGCCGCAGCCACCTCGAAAGGCAGCATCACGCAGAGCGCAGTCTCGATAGATCAGCGGCAGCTCGCTCCGACGCGGTCTTCGGCCTTCATGTCGACGACGACCGACGCGCACGGCACGACCACGCTGGGCAGCGGCCCCGATGCCGGCGTGTTCCGCTACCAGGCGAATCTCTCACGGTTGATCAGCACCTTTACCGTCACCGAACGTCAGGCAAACGCCGTGGGTGAAAGTGCACGCGAAGCCGAGACATTCGCACGTACCGAACGCGAGGCGATGCAGCGCAGCCAGGCAACTGCGCTGACCCGGGCGCTCGGCATTCAGGAAAGCTACGAGCGCTCCGGACAAAGATCGGGCGAAACGACGACATCCGAGGGCGGCTCCTCCAGCACGCAGTTCCAGACCCTCAACTCGGTGGCCCGTGACGTCAATCGACGATTGGGGCTGAGTGACGATTCGACTGTCGGCAAGGGCGTCGCTGCATCGGCCTCGGTTGGCGCCAGTATCCCGCTGACCCAGATCGGAGCCCAAGCGAGAACCGAAGGCAAACAGATTGATCAACAGACCCTGCAAAGTGCCTACGACTTCGCCCGCAAGGCGGTCGAGAGTACGCAACTCACCGAAGCGAGCGCTTTGATCAAGGACTTCCGATCCTCAGATGCCTATCAGTGGGCGCGCGGCAACCGGACGACATCGACCGCAGGCTACGACTCGTCCTTCCGTGATGCAAGCGAGCGGCAGACCTCCAGCGACAATGCGCATGGTCGCGCGCGTGAGCTCGCGCGTACAGCTCAGTTCCTGCGCGAATGGAGCAGCGGCGTACAAACCGACTTCACGAACTACGCAGCGCAGCGTCTCTCCGAGCGCGGACTCCTGCGCGAGGAAGATCCGAACAAGCTACAACGGGCAGTGACCGAGATCGCCTACTCCTACGCCCGCGGCGGCAGTTCGGTGGCAGGCTACGTCCCCAGCGACAGCCCGCTCGGTCCCTCGCAGCCCTTGTCGGAAGTCCTGGGATGGCCTGATTCAACGCTCAAGGAGCAATACGATGCGAACCGGGGCGCAGCGGATGAGATTGCACTTGGACAACGGACGTCGGCAAATGAATCCGAGATTCGTGCTCACCAGACTCGTCAGCACGATGTACTTGGCCAAGCCACGGACAATGATCTGGCCAATCGCCTCAGCGACAGCGAAGCCCAGACGATGGCCACGATCGACAGGGGGCGCACGCAAACGTCGCAGGACGCCGGATCCCTCAGCGCGAACTACAAGGCGTCGGTGCGCATCGGAAAAATCAGCCCGCATCACGGGGGAAACCGAGCGGTCTGGGATACGGTGGGCGCCAACGCGAGCGCGCCAAATCTCGGCACTCCGCGAAAGATCGAGCCGATCAGCGAGTGGCACTTCGACAAAGACGGCGTTCCGGTCGCCGGCCCGAAGCCGAAGCCGACGGCGCCACCGGCGACATCCGGAATCGCCGAAGAAGTCGATCGTACTGGCAAGGATCGAGGCGCAACCGGTCAATGGTGAGCTACTCGTCGACCCGCGTCTTACCGGCGCCGATCTCGAGGCTACCGAGACCGTTTCGCGTCATGCGCCCAGGGGCGTCATCCCACAGTCGCGTTCCCGATGGATCGAGCGTCAGCTCGCATTTGGCAGGGCGACGCCCTTCCGCGCTGTCCTCGACCGGGATGCCTATGTGAATTGCAACTCGGAGTTGCGTCGCGACGCTCGCCATGAAGCCCGACAGTTTGCTGCTGATTCCGAACATGTACCGACCTGCTCGATTCTTGGTAGCTACACCGCCAATCCTACGCTCGCCAACAAAATGCAAGAACGGGATGTCTGCAAATGCGTATGTGAAGAATTGCCCGTCGTACGCCCATTGAACGCTCCCTACCCTTGCTGCAGCGCTCGACGTAGCGATGCGGAAACCTCCCACACGTGCGACGGGCCACCGATGGACTTCGAGACCTTGATGTGGTTGTTGCCTTCCATCAGGTTCAAAACGAAGTCGACGAACGGCACAGGCTTCTTGACACGGCCTGCGAGTACGTCGTTCTGCCTCACGTCCTCGTTGACCAACAGCGCGGCGATCTGATTCACCACGTCCTGATAGTCATCGACGTACGCCTCTGCGTACTGCTGAAACCCGAAGTCCGTCAGCACTACGTGAGAGAGCGGCGCTCCGAGGACCCGACCGATCTTGATGAAGTAGCGCTGTTCGAGGATTTCCAGGGAGTCGAGCAGCTCTTGCTGCGGAACATGCTGAAGTGACGCCTCCGTGCGAAGTCGATCCCATTGCACAAGGCCCAAGTCCTCATCAATTACCAGGCCGGCAATTACACGCAGCGCCAAGTCGTCGACGCGCGACAGCCCAGCGATCAACGGCGCTGCGCCGCTAAACCGAGCAGGCGTCTTGCCAATCGTCGGCTTGTCGCTTACGTCGAAAATCGCCGACAAGATGCGCTGCAGGCTTTCGTCGTAGTCGTTGACATCATCGACTCGCTGCCAGACCGTAGATCGAAGGCTCTCCGGAACCTCGCAATCGTCGATGACGACGGGTATCAGCCTCGTCCCGCGGCTGATTCTGTTGACCACGGAGGCGTTCAACTCTTCCCGCACCCACGATTTCTGAACGCTGGACTTCGAGAGTACGACGATGACAGCGCGGGCATCCTTCAGTCCCTCTTCGAAGATCTTGTCGACCAGGCTGTCCCCGGGTTTCATCTCCCACTGATCCAGCCAAGCGTCTACGCCGTTCTCCCGCAGGCGCCTCGCGAAGTCGACCACGAAGCGAGATTTGTCTTCGCTCGCGTGACTGACAAAGACCTTCGGCGGGCTCATTCGTCCGTCTCGAACTCGGCGTTCTTGAACTTCAGCACGTTGCAGTTCTCCTTCACCGCGCGCTGCAGCCCGTCGTCGAAGCCGGTGGCCGATCCGGCCTGGATCTCGATGGCGATCTTGACCTTCACGCCGGTGCGCATGGTGAACTGCTGGACGACCTCGTCGACCAGGTCGGCGAACTGCTTCTTTGCCAGGATCGGGTCGAGCTCGATGCTGCCGTAGAACTGCTTCTTGACGGCCTGCGCCGCCGTGGCGCCGCCCGTGGCGTAGTCCCCCTTCGCAGAGTCTTCAGCGCGCGGCGTGCCGCCATCAACGGGAACGGTCGTGGCCGCACCACCGCCAGCATCGGCGGCCTTGGCCCGCGAGGCTTCTTCCGCGGCGCGCAGCGCCTCCATGTAGGCGGCCGCAGCGAACGGCTCGATCAGCAGCAGCGACGAGTCCATGATCAGCGACGTGCGCTTGCCGTAGCTGAATCCAACGTACCGGCCATCCTCCTTGCCCTGCGCGAAGCCGAAGAAGTCGCGGCTCTCCGCGCCCGCGGCCATCGTCATCTGGAAGACGGTGTCGTCCTTCAGACGCGGCAGGTAGAGCTGCTGGCAGCTCTGCTGCCAAGCGTTCAGGGCGCTGGTCTCCTTGACGTCGTCCTTCCAGAACCAGTCCTTCAGCACCTTGGCCAGGTGGATCGGCGCCCATTCGTTGATGAGCAGCTCGTTCTCCTTGAGCACGCGCTCGATTTCCTGCGACCAGTTCTGCGCGCCCGGATTGACCTGAAAGTGCTCCCACCGCAATTCGGACAGGCCCTTACCGGGGCGCGCCTCCTGCATCGGCGCCACGAGCCACTTGTAGGTCTCGCGGATCATGCGGCGCACGGTTTCCTCGGCCTGTTCCAGGCTGGCGTTCGCCTGCTTGGCCATGAGGTTGTCGAGGACGATGCGGTTGTCCTTGTAGTCGGCGACGATGCTGCGCCACGCCAGGTACGAGCGCACGTGGTCCTTCAGCCGGCTCACGCTGTCGTAATCGGCGGCTAGGAAGATCAGCCGGTTCTGCTTGAAGCGGGGCTGATCGCCGCGCTTTTTCAGGATCTCGGTCGCGCGGTCGATGGCCAGGCTCTGGCCGCTCTTGCTGAAGGCGGCGTCGGGCGGCAGCACCACCAGGCGCAGCGCCCAGTCGTCGGGCACGTCGCCGCTGTCGGTGAAGACGTGGATGCCGCCGAACACGCCACTAGCGAAGCCGCGCTGGACGCGCTCGCGGACGGTCGGGAACACGTCTTCCTTGTCCTGAAATCGGCGCTTGCGCTCCTCCATCTCGCGACGCAGGTTGGGCCGCGTGTCGAGCCAGAACCGGTTGTTGGCGTGGTTCAGGTAGTGCAGCCGATCGCCAAGGCGGCGCAGCGCGTCTTTGAACAACCCGATCTGCTGACCCGGCTGGATGACGCCGAGGATCACGCGTTCCAGCTCCAGGCCCCTCACCAGTTGGTTCGTGGTGCTGGGCGCGCTGCCCAGAAACACCGCGCGTGCCGAGCGGCGGCAGGCCTGCACGCTGCCGAAACGGGTGTCCTTGTTCTCGATCTCGGTAGTCTCGGCGCGCTCGCCATCCACATCGCGCTCGATCACCGGGTCCCAGCCCTGCGGCAGGTAGTAGATGACCTCGTTACGCACGTCGGCGTCGTACAGCGGCAAGCTACCCGGCATGATCAGCGGGTCGTTGTTGCCGTCCTTCCACAGCCGGTGGATCACCTTCGCCATCAGCTTCAGCACGCCGCGGGTGCGCTGGAAGTTGTCCAACGTGGACCAGTCTTCGTACAGCCGGTCGAACACCTCGGGGTGGATCGGGTAGGCATGCGCCAGCCGCTCGAAGTAGCGACTCTCCTGCGTCTCCTGTGGAAAGTCGTCGCGGTTGGCGGTGTAGAAGTCCGCAAACGCGCGGCACACCGACTCCATCGCCAACTTGTCGTTGATCGACATGAACAGCCGCCGCCGCACGATCTCGAACGCCTCTTCGGTGGCCACCGGCTTCCACAGCGCCTGCACCCGGCCGAAGTAATGCGACAGCGCCTCCAATGCCTTCACGCCGCGCTGGCTGCCGGCTTCCTTGTCCGACTCGGGCAGCGAGGCCAGCAGCACCGCAGTGGGCACGGCCTTCAACGCCTCCGTGAGCGCCTGCACGAACGACAGGTTGGAGTCGAATGTGCCGCCGCTCAGCGCCTTGCCTTCTTCGAACTGCCGCACGTAGGCCACCAGCTCGTCGATCAGGATCACGCACGGTGCGCAGCGTGCCAGCAGCGTCTCCAACACCGCCTTGCCGGGCGAGGTGCCCGACGCGTCGGCCTCGGCGACCAGCGCATAGCCTTCGGCGCCGCCCAACTGCCAGGCCAGATCGCCCCACAGCGTGCGAATCGACTGCCCGTCGCGCTTGACGGGTTGATTGGGCGCTAACTTGTTGCCGTCGAGCACCGCGACCCGGGCGCGCGGCAGCTCGACAATCTGCGCGGCGCCCAGGATCTCTCCCACGCCCTGCAGGTCGCTGGCCGGCGCCTCGCCCTTTGCGAGGTGATAGACCGCCAGCATCGTGTGCGTTTTGCCGCCGCCGAACGCGGTCTGCAACTGGATCACCGGGTCGCCCCCCTTGCCGGCGAGACGCCGGACCACCGAGTCCAGCAGCAGCCGCATGCCCTCGGTGATGAAGGTGCGCTGGAAGAACAGCGCCGGGTTCTGGTACTCGCCGGTCGCCGTGCCGGCGTGCACGCGCGACAGATCGGCTGCGAACTCGGCCTGCTGGAACGTGCCTTTGAGCACGTCCTCGTGCGGAACGGCGACCTCGCGCCAGGGTTTCAGTGTCATTGTGGTTCCCCGATCAGATATCCAGTTGCGCCTGCGCGCCGACCACACCGGCTTCTCCGGCGGCTTGCTCGATCGCGCTCCAGGCGGTGACGAGCTCGTTGTAGGCGCGGGCGTCATCGGCCCAGCCCTTGCGCTCGCACAGGGTGTAGAGGCGATAGGCCAGTGCGCGAATCGGCTCGGCCTGGGCCGGCATGCGGGCCAGCAATGCGCCGGCGGCGGATTCGCCGTCCTGGTTCAGCGCACGGATCAGGTGGTGCAGCGCTTCCCATACCGGCATGCGCGCGTCGGCTTCGGGCGACCAGTCGCGGGGCAGCTCGGCCCAACGCAGCAGGCGCAGGTCGCCCTTGCCGGAATCCACCACGCCGGTGGCCTGCAGGCCGGCGACGCTGGTGCCCTTGGCGCGAGCCAGTACGTCGGCCTCGCCAAATTTACCGGTGGCCCAGCCCTGTTGCTCGAACCAGTGCACGCAGAACTGCGTGTCGTGATCGAAGTCGTCTTCCGCGAGGAAGCGGTTGATCAGCTGCAGCGCGGTCTTCACGCGCATCAGCGTGCCGTCGGCTTCCAGCACAGCCGCGTATTGGCTGAAGATCGCCATGCCGGGGCCGATGATGGCCTGCGACAAGTCCACGGGCGCGACGGGACTGTTCACACCACCGCGCGTCATCTCGTCCAGCGCCTCGGGCAGCACGGCATTGAGTTCGCGGATGAACCCGCGGCGGCTCGTCGTCGCTGCGTCGGTGTTTCGCTTTCTGCATACCAAGACTACGCTTGATGCGAGAGCGTTAGAACTCAGACCTCTGATGCGACTTGACTGCTCGCTTCTAAGAGGCCACGTCCCGGTGATGGCGAAACCGGCCTCCAGTACAGCCGCAAGGAATGTCTCCCACCCGGAACTTGATGTGCCGGTCTCTTCGCTGGTGTCCGATTGCTTGAACGCGTAGTAGATGGTGACCGGAAACGCGGGATGAGCTTGATCAGCCAGACGCTGGATAGCGCGCGTCATCCCATCCAAGAAGAAGCTTTCGGCAGCATCAGACCCACCGTGTCTGGCTGGCGTAGCCACGAGTTCTTCGGCTTTTGGCACCGCAACCGTTGCGAAGATACTGGGAAATATCTCTCTTACGCCTCGCCTGAGCCAAACATAGAAAAAGTCTGAAAGGTCTGCGTAGCCAATGTTGTCGTAGTACGGTGGATCTGTTGACACCACTTTGCTTGCACTGGTGGTATTGGTTGATGCGTTTTCCTGCAACGCGAACCCAGTACCTCCAGATCGGGGCAGGGTCTCAATACAATCTGCAATGTAGGTGGCGGCAGGGAGAAATCCGCCGACTGTGTTCTCCAGCAAGGCGGCTTCCGGAAAATCCCATGTCATGGCGATTGCCTGCTTGCCAAACAGGTTCATTACCTTCTGATTCCCCGGAACCCATCGAGTGCCCGTATTCGAGAAGTCGGCACACCGATCAACGGCAAAGGCAAGAAACACTGCGACGGCTTGCGCGTAAGCAAGGGCACCGGATCCGCCGGCGTCAAGGCCGCGACCATCGCAAGGGATGCCTTGCGCCAAAGCGTCCTGTTTCACCTTGTCAACTACCGATGCGATCAGGCTGGAAAGCCTGTCCAACGTGGCGAGTTGACGAGGAGTGAATAGATCACTCCACTTGCTCATTCCGTAGTTTCCGACTCGGAAGCCGAGTGCCTGTTGAAAGAACTCGACGTCCGGTCGCCACTGAGGGATTGCGCCTTTTGCTGCGGCCTCGTGCTCTTCAGTTGGTGAGAGATACAGACGGCTCTTTGGGCCTTCGGCGACGATTGCCAGGAGTCGCTGACCAATGCGACCTGCTTTGGCTTCAGATTTGATGTATGCGCCGCTGATGGGAGCCTTCGATAGAAGGCATAGGAAATTCGCGCCTTTGCTCCCCACCTTCGTCCCGTTCTCGGCGTCCTTCCCCGGCTTTCCAAGAACCACCTTGAATTGGTAGCTCTCGCCGTTGATCACGGGTTGGACGTAAATCTCTTTCCCTTCTTTGTTCGATAGAACAAAACTGGAAATTAGGGGTACATCTACATGGGCGAATGCAGGGTTTGGGCTCTTGACTGTACGCGCCCACAGCCATGCGATCGGCTTCAGTTCTTTCCCTTGTAGGTGCGCTAGATCAGTGCGTTCCGCAACAACGCTTCTACTGATTTCGATACGAGGATAAATCTGCCCCAGTTGCTTCATGGCATCGGACAGCAACCAAGCGCCATAGCGGCGCACGTCCTCGGCCAAGCCCCTTGCTCCGCTCCAGTCGTTGTGCAGCTTCGCCTGCTTCTCGCCCGCAGGCACCGGCCCCACCGGCGCGCGACCCAGGAAGCGCGGCGGGATTTCGATCATGGCCTTGTTGATGGTGACGGCCACCGGATTGAGATCGCTGGCGTAACTCTCCATGCCCAGACGCTGCGCTTCCAGCGGCAACGCACCGCCGCCCGCGAAGGGGTCGTGGAAGGCAGGCAGTTTGTCGGGGTTGAACAGTTCGGCGGCCTGCGGGTGGCCTTTGTTCAGATCGCAGACCTCGCGCCACGAGCGGCGGATTTCGGCGCGGGCGCGTTCCAGCACTTCTTCGTTGTTAGTGTTCTCCCACCGCACCAGGTCTTCGATGATCTTAAACAGCCGCTCGCGCTCGGCCTGCGCCTTTTCCTTGTTGACGCCGTAACGGAACCCGCCGCCCTGCTGGTACCCGGGGTCGTTGACCATCTGCGCGAAGATGACAGCCCGTGCCGCCGCCAGCGGACGCCGCGCCCACCACAAATGGATGCCTCGCGGGTGAGCGCCAATGCCCGGCATCTTTTCATACGCACATGCGTCGTTGATGGCATCCAGCGGCAGGGCGACTTCGATGAGTTTCTTGGGTGTCTTGATGTTGTTGTTCATTTAGTCGTCCTTCTCCCAGCCGACCTTGCCATCGCAATGGCTGCAGCCGACTGAATAACTGTGTTCCATATCGCCGGTGTTGTATTCGTTGCACCACTGGCACTGATCAATGCCATCCGAGATGTCGAAGCAGTTCGCGCAGAAGTAGTGATCGCCGCGCCTGACGACAGTGTGGTAGCCCTCGCAGTTGCCGCAATTGGCGGGCTCCCAGCTATCGTCTCCGTCCTTGATGCCGATGTGCGCGGCGGCATGATCCGTCAGCGCATCCACCAGATGCTCGGGTTCGATGGCTTCCCCGCAGTGTTCGCATGTCGCGTAGCCCTCGTTCGCAAAGACGACGGATTCGCCACAGTGCGGGCATTCGAGCTCGACCTGGGTTTCGGTGTGATCGCACACCAGACAGCGCAGCAACGCGATCTGGTCGTCAAGGTCGTCGGGGATGGCTGCCTTGAAGCCGCAGGCGCTGCACCCTTTCGGCGTGCTGCCCGTCTTGCGGGCGGCGTCCAGCTCAGGCTTGAGCGCCTTGAACTTGGTGGCCAGGTATTGCGCGTGCTCTCGCATCGCGCAATCCGCCCGGGCGATTTCGCTGCCGAAATCGTGGAAGTAGCCGTTCCACCGGCTCAACAGGCGGTGCAGATGGAACCACGAGCGGCAATGCTCGGCGACGATCTGAGCTCTGGCCTTTTCGTCGCTCTCCAGCCCGTTATGGAAGAAGTGAACCATCTTGTTGCGATGGTTCGCCAGCGCGCGGAAGCTGTTGTAGGCGTCGTCGCCGATGTCCTCGCCCGCGACATCACGAATCCGCGTCCGTGCATCTTCCAGCGTGACCGAGGTGAAGTCCCCGGCCATGAACTTGGCGAGATTGGCCTGATCGGGCTTGGAGACGATCAGCGACCAGTGCTCCTTCATCAGCCGCGCCTTGAGCAGCATTTCCACCGCGGCGCAGAAGTGGATGACCGAGTACTTGGGACTCTTGTCGAACTCGGCGATGCCGCGCTCTAGGAAATCGAAGGCGTTGCGGGTCAGCGAGCCGAAGATGTCGTGGTGGGTCATGACATCCTCTTATCGCCAATGCGCGGGGCATTGGAGCGTGAAGCCGTCGGGCTTGACGATCTGCTCCGGCAACTGGCTGGCGCGCAGCTTGTCCTCGCCGAGAGTGAGGTAGCCGCTCGCATGGCGCTTGAGTTCGCTGGAGTGGCGGCCCGGCGGGAAGGCGACGATGATCCGCTTTGCGGGAAAGCGCTCTCGCACCCGCCGGATCGGTGTGGTCAAATCGCTGTCGCCCGAGACGACCAGGGCCACGTCGAACATGTCGTCGAAGGCATCGCTGAGCAGCTGGATGGCGATGTTCACATCGGTCACCTTTTCTTCGTAGTCCGGCCACGTCGCGCCGCAGGCCCGGCATTGCCGGGTCTTCTGCAGGTAGTGGCCGAACTGGCACTGCGTCCCCCGCAAGGCCAGCGCTTCGAGGTAGGTGTTCTGCCGCTTCTGGTCATCGACGTTGCGACCGTTGTCGGGGATGCGGGCGGTGACGTAGTGGGTCGCCACCAGTTGCTGGCCCGGCTTGAGCAGGCTGGCGGAGATAGCATCTCCGGCCCGACGCCGCCCTCGCGGAGGCGTCTCTCTTTGTGCCGCCGCAATCTTCATAGCGACGCTCCTGCGGCGACAGCGCGAGCGAGCAACTGATCCAGATCGAGGTTGATGCTGGTCACCGCCCAATCGGGCTCCTGGGTGAAGGGCTGCCGCACATAGAACGGCCCTTCATGCTGTTCGCCGTCCACCATCACGACGGCCAGGATGAACTTGTCGGTCTGGTTGAGCCCGTAGAGGATCTCATTGCGCGTGACCGTGATCGTGGTCTGACCCTTGGCGCGGCCCTTGACCTCGATGTGGCGCGAGGGTGGCAGCTTGCCGTCCAGCGCCATGGGCAGGCTGGTGACGTCCCAGCCGCACTTCTCGGCCGACACGTCGATGACGTCGTGGCCCAACGCACGCTCGGCGTTCATGACGGCGCGCATGGCGATCTGCTCGACGCGGGCACGCGCGGCGGCGTCCGCCGTCCATCCTGGTTGGTCCTTGCGTTGCAGGATCAGCCCCGCAGGAATGACCAGCGAGCCGCCCAGGATCACCGGCGTAGCGGAGATCACGTGGCGCATGGCCAGCAGCTCCTTCTCGCGTGACTCGCGGCGGGCGGTGAGGTCATCGATGGTGCGGCGGACGTTCTCCAGCGTCAGGCGCACATCCTTGCCGGCGGCGATGTCGTCCTGCAGCTTGATGTAGCGGTCGGACCAGAAACTGATCTCCCTGACCAGACGCTCGTGGACGGCCGCCAGCGTCTTGTCCACTGTCTTCTCGCGGCGGGCGCGGACCTCGTCGAAGTGCTCGGGCACGAGGTGCGTGGAGGCATGGGCCAGCGCGACCTGCTCCAGGTCCTTGGCGATCCAGGGCGCGGCCAGCACATCCTCGATCAGCGCCATATCGGCCGGTGCCAGCGGTTCAAGGTCCAAGTGAGGGGCCCAGCCAGCGTTGATGGCGTTGCCCTTGGGGTCGATCTCGACGAACTGCATGCGGCGTGACACCACGTGCGTCGGGTCAGCGCCTTCCTTGACCGAGTGGTCGATGATGAACATCACCTTCGGGGTCAGGCCCACGTCGGCCGGGTCCACCAGCACAGCGCCTTGCTTGAGCTTGTTGCGGTGGGCTTCGAGCACCAGGTCGGTCACCGACTGCATCAGCGGGTGGGCTGGGTGCAGCAGGCTGGCCATCGGCGCGCCCACGCGGTCAAGCACGCGGACGTACTGCTTCTCGAAGCAGACGCGCTCGTAGCGGCGCAGTACGGGGTCTGCGTTGCGGCGGTCGCGCCCGGTGATCTGGCGGTCGCGCTCGCGGATGATGGCCGGGACGTTGGTGATCTCGTAGCGGCCCGGTTCACGCGGGCGCAGCTCGCCTCCCAGCTGCTGGAAGGCCTGGGTGAAGAACGAGCGGATGAAGAAGGGCTGCAGCTTGCGGGCCTCGGCCTTCTCCATTTCCTCCTTTACGGCGAAGAGGCGCTTCTCGTCCATCACCTCTTCGCACAAGGCGTTGCGCTTGATGATGTCTTCGAGGTGGCGGGTGTCCAGCGCGCCTTCGACCTTGCGCAGCAGGCGGGCTCTGACCTCGGGATCGGAACCGTAGCGGATGGCTTCGATCAGCAGGTCCTTGAGGCTGCGGTCTTCGAACACCTCACCCAGGATGTCGAACACGCGACCACCCAGGGCGTCGCGCTCGATTTCCAGCTTCTCGAAAAGCCGCTGGAAGACGTCGCCTTCGCGCGTCTCGGATGCCACCATGTTCCACAGGTGGCAGACCTCCGTCTGGCCGATGCGGTGGATGCGGCCGAAGCGCTGCTCCAGCCGGTTCGGGTTCCAGGGCAGGTCATAATTCACCATGAGGTGCGCGCCGCGCTGGAGGTTCACGCCCTCGCCGGCGGCGTCGTTAGCGATCAGGAAGCGCACCTTGGGATCGTCGTTGAAGGCGGCGATGGCGGCGCGGCGCCTGTCGCGCGGGACGCCGCCATGGATGACCGTGACGCTTTCGTCGTCGCCGGTGCGGCCGCGGATACGGGCGGCGAGGTATTCCAGCGTATCGCGGGACTCGGTGAAGATGACCAGCTTGCGGCGCACGTCGTTGGCCGGGTCGTAGACGATGGGGTCGTCCAGGATGCGGTCAAGCTCGCGCCACTTGGTATCCTCGCCGGACCGCCGCAGCTCGCGGGCCAGACGCTCAAGCTCGCGGATCGATGCGATCTCGGCCTCCAGCTCGGCGATGGTGCGCGCGGCCGTCGCCTGATCGACCACCTGGTCTTCGAGGTCTTC
>CAZNBS010000146.1:0-12448 GCA_964570955.1 uncultured Burkholderiales bacterium
AGCACGGCGGCCTGTCCCTCATGGAAATGCTTACCCCGTGGATTGTGTTCGAGAGCGCGGCATGACCATTGTCGAAGAGATTCGTGCCTTCCGCGACAGATTCAAAGGTTATCAGGAGACCTGCGCGCACATCTGGCGCGCTCGCAACGATTACACCGCGCCTCCAAATGACATTTTCGGCTCAGAGGAACAGCAGCGTGAGCAATTGTCCGAGACGCTAGGACGCCTTGAGCCCGTGCTGCGCAAGATTCCTGGCCTGTACTTTCAGTATCACATTGCGGCCACGAATCAGATCGTCAGCTTCTTCGATGAGGCGCTCTCGTCGGATTTTGAGAATCCAAAAAAGGGGGACTCGATTTGTTTCGCCATTCAGGCACTGACGAAGGCGATCGGCGGAGCGTCTCGGTTTCCTGAGTCGCAATTGCGTGCATTCCTCAGGTCGTCGCTGAGAGCCTTCCTGTCGTATTCGTTTCGCGCCGAAAACGACGAACTTGTGGGTCTCGTGCGTGGCCAACTTCAGGCAATGGAATTCGAAGTAGTCGAGGGTGATGATCCGCGCCCCACGTCGGTCTCTGAAAAAGTCAAGTCAAAGATTGATTCCTGCGATGTCGCCGTCGCAGTGCTGACCAAGGAGGTGCAAACACCGCAGGGCTGGTCAGCGTCGACGTGGGTGAATCAAGAGGCAATCTACGCGCTGGGCCGGAAGATAATCGTCGTCCGGTTGATTGAGGCGGATGTCGTTTCGGACGGCAAGATCTTCGGCGATCAAGAGTACATCCGCTTTGAACGATCCAATCCGGCGAAGGCGATTGTCCAACTGGCTCGAATGCTTCAGTCCGTTCGGGGAGGCGGGAAATGACGCGTTGGGCCATCGAAGACTCGTTCCCCATCGTGGAGATCAACCGCCTCGCCGTGCCCGAACGGAACGCCTTCAAGCCCATCTACCAGATGCACAAGTGGTTTGCGCGCCGGGCGTCATGCGTCTTCCGCGCCATACTTCTGGGTTGCCTTAAGCCGCTGCCGGTCGACAAGGACGGCAAGCCGACCAAGAGCGGCGCCGAGGTCATCATGGAGGAGTTCTACAGGGACCACACGCACGATCCTGATACCAACGGCAAGGTCATCCTCGATCCCTTCATGGGCGGCGGCACGACCGTTGTCGAGGGCCTGCGCCTCGGCTGCAAGGTGATCGGCGTCGATCTCAACCCAGTCGCGTGGTTCATCGTCAAGTGCGAAACGACGCCTGTCGACATCAAGGAACTGGAGCGTGCCTTCGATGACCTGGCCAAGCGCATCGTCCCCTGGTCCGGCAAGCCGCTCAAGCAGACGCTTCTGGACCTCTACAAGACGACCTGCCCGTGCTGCGGCAATGCCGACGCTGACATTATCTACGCCTTCTGGGTCAAGTCCGCCATCTGCACCGATCCAACCTGTGGCAAACAGGTGCCGCTGTTCGGCGACTACTTCGTCGCCGCAAAGCAGCCATCCATTCGCTACTACCAGGATGTCTCGTGTCCCAAGTGCCACAAATCGTTCGACTGGGAGATCGAACCCGCCAGCCTGATCGCCGAGCAATCGCTAACCGTCGTTAGTGACACCGACGGGGCCGGCGTCGGCCGCGGCAATAAACGGTGGGCCTTCGCCACTGAGGAACCGGTCGTTTGCCCCTGGTGCGGCGAGACGGTCCGACCGAAGCTCGGCGCCGCCAAGATTAAGCCCGCCCGCAAAAAAGTGCCGCTTAGTGTTCTCTTGTGTCCTGACTGTCAGGCGGTGTGGCAATATCGTGGCTCAGTTCCCGAGCAAGTGGCATGTCCTACCTGCGAGCACGTATGCGAGCCAACAAAGGGCAATCACAGCGGGGGAAGTTTCGTTTGCGTGCACTGCGGCAAGAGGGACACCGTTCTCAATTCCGTCCGATCGCTTCAGCCGAACCAGCCGCTACCGATGTCTATGTATGCGATCCACGGGTTTTGCGCGGCCTGTCGCAAAAATGACGGGACGGACGATGATGACATTCATGCACTGTTCGAGCCAGACCGATGCCCCGAGGACCACGGAAAGCGCGAGGCGATTGTCGCTGCTCCGATAGCAGTCGACCATCGCTGTTTCCTTGCCAAGTCTGGCGGCAAGTTCTTCAAACGTATTGAGCCGACCGATCTCGAGCTCTATGGGGCTGCCTCTCAAGTCTGGGCTCGACATTGCGACCACCTGCCTCACCCAACAAATGATGTTCCATCAGGCCAGAAGACCAAGACTCACCTCTTAGGGCACAACTATCCAAGATGGAAAGAGTTGTTTAATAATCGCCAGTTATTAGCTCTTGGGACGCTGGCCTGGGCGGTCAGTCAGTCTCGCGACAATGCAGCACGCGCGCTGCTCACCCTACAGGTGTCCGCGACGACGGATACGAATAACATATTTACACGCTACATGCCGCTCCGCAATTCACAAGGAGGGCAGACCGCGCAGGGTATTTTTGCTCGACACGATTTCCATCCGAAAGTTACAGCTTGCGAGCAAAACGTCTGGGGGCTGTCCGAGGGGGGGATAGGAAGTTTCGTCCGCCGATATTGGTTGATTCTGGATGGACTTCGATATCAAAAAGATGGCTGGGAAGTCCGCTACCATACGGACGATCAGGGACGGCGCAGGCGCCTGACTGTGGGAACTGAGTCTCTAGCAAAAACGCAACTTGTGACAACCGCAGAGCTGCTAGCGAATACCATGAGGCAAGCCGCACTGCTGCTGTGTGATGACGCAAGGAATCTCGATTGGATTCCGTCCGGTTCAATAGACATGGTCGTTACTGACCCCCCATACGCCGGCAACATCGATTATTCCGAATTGTCTGACTTTTATTACTCTTGGTTACGAGCCATCGAAAATGGGGAAGGTGCGTTCGCGCCAGACCAAACGCCAAAGGCAGCAGAGATCGTTGAGAATCCGGCCCGAGGAAAATCCGCTGAGGAGTTTGAAACGGGATTGACGCAGGCCTTCGATTCGGCAGGGGCTGCTCTAAAGCAAACTGGTCTGTTGGTTTTTACCTTTCACCACTCAGAAAACCGCACCTGGGAGCGCTTGTTGAGCGCTCTTTGTCGAGCCGGGTACGTCATTGAAGCCGTTTATCCCGTCCAGTCGGAAACAGAGACTTCTCTGCATCTCATGGAGATGGCAGGTGCCGTTTCTTACGACTTGATTCATGTGTGTCGGTCGGGTATTCGGCATTCGGTAGGCATTGCGCGCAGCTGGGCCGGTGTCCGACAGGAAATCCGGCGCCGGGCACGGCAGGAGATCGAGACGATTGAAGGTGGCCGGTACGGCAACGAGCCGCTTTCGCCGGCCGACGTGAACATCATCCTCATCGGCAAATGCCTGGAACTCTACAGCCGGCACTACGGGCATGTTCTCGACCATGCGGGCCGCAACGTGCCGCTCCACGAGGCCCTCGAAGCCATTCGCATGGAGGTGGACATGCTCATCAGCCGCGAGCAGCCCCTCCCATCGGAACTGGCCGACATCGACCCGGTGAGTTATGTGTACCTCGTGTGCCTGGCGGACAAGGCCTTCGAGATCAAGGGCGACGAGCTGCACAAGTACACCCGTGGCGTGATCGAACCGGACGAGTTGCTCAAGGCAGGGCTGATCAAAAAGGGGAGAATCGGGCGCGGCCGTCACTTTGAGATCAAGTCGCCGGCGGAGCGATTCACCGAGATTCAGGAACGGCTGGACCAAGCCGGCGATTCCGCTCAATCCGCTCTGCCCGGCATGGAAGAGGCGGCCGCCGCGTCTGATCAGCTCCCGTTCATCGACTACGTGCATTTTCTGATCGCACTCGTCGAGGGCGGAGAAAACCTGCGCCCGTGGATGGAGCGCTTTCGAGGGAAGACGCCGCAGATCCGGGCTGCGTGCGTGTACTTGCGGAACAAGCAACCTCGCTTCGCGGACGCATGCGGGAAGATTCTGAAGTTCATCGACGTCACGCCACTGTTCGGATAGGAAACTCCCATGCCGGGCTACCGATTGATAGAGCTGTCGCAGCTTCAACCGCACAAATCCAAGGGCATCGCGCCCCTACCGAATGTGATCGGAATCCTCGATTTCCTTCGGGAGCTGGAGGAGGACCCGTTTCCGTTCTCGAAGTTTTCCCGATGGCAAGTAGTTGGGCTGGAGGAGGTGCTGTTCGCCTCTCGCCCGCGAGACGAGGAGATCGCCGCTGAGATTCACGGCCGACTGAACCGGGCGGCCAGCGACCTGGAGCGGCGGCTTTTGGACGTGCAGGTCGTCTTCAATGGTGCCATCGTTCGCGGCGCGCATATGACGCTCGATTATCGTGGCGCATCGCTGCCGATCCACGTCATTTTCAACAGCCCGCGACGCCAGGAAGATGGCAACGGCAATGCGTTTTACCCCATCGAGTTTCACCTGAGCAGCCCATGACGCACGCAACGGACATCTCGGCAGGCCAGTGGGTCCGCGTCGCCGGCAGGAGCGACTTGGGCAGCGGCGAAGTGGTCCGCGTCCGCGCTACGGGCGGGCAATGCGAAGCGGACGTGGCCTTCGAGGACGGGTCCGGCCGCCGGCTGTTGACCTTTCCTGTGGATCGGCTGGAGCCGATCGTCGATCTCTGGCAAAGGCTGGAGCACGGTCCTTTTGATCCGCCGCTCGACTTTCTGCTCAAACAGCTTGCCATTCAATTGCCGCTTCACAACAGCGGCGGCGACTTGTCGAACAGCCGAACCGACCTGCTCCCGCACCAAATCCTGCTTACCCGCGATGTGATTGCGGCCGAACGCCGCCGGCTGCTGATTGCCGACGACGTGGGCCTCGGCAAGACCATTGAGACAGGAATGGTTATCCGCGAGTTGGTGACGCGCGGCCTGGCCCAGCGCGTGCTCATCATCTGCCCCGCGGGCCTTATCAAGAACTGGCAGCGAGAGCTGCGGGAGTGTTTTCGCATCCATTTTGATGTGCTCGGCCTGGACTTCCAGGACAGCGGTATTGCCTGGGAGACACACCACCGCGTGATCGCTTCGATAGACACGCTGAAGCAGGCGCGGCGGATGGAGCGCCTCCTCGCCGGACCCAACTGGGACCTCGTAATCTTCGACGAGGCACACCATCTTACTCGCAAGCGCTACGGGAAGAAGACCGAGGTCACGCAGAACTACCGGCTGGCGGAGGCGATACGGAGCCACACCCGCGACGTGCTGTTTCTTTCGGCAACGCCGCATCAGGGCGACGCCTTCCAGTTCTGGTCGCTGGTCCAGTTGCTTGATGACAGCCTGTTCGACTCGCCCGACACGATGTTGGAGCACCGCGGTCTATTGAATCGTGTCATGATTCGTCGCACGAAGCGGGAAGTGACCTACGCCGACGGGACGCCAATCTTCATGCGTCGACAGGTTGTCTCAGAGCGATTCCAACTGGCGGCGCGCGAACGGGCGTTTTATGAGCGGTTGACGGACTACTTGCGCGAAGGGTACGGCGTGGCCGGCGTGGGCCAAGGGCGGACCAGCAGTGGGCAGCGCGCGGTCGGGTTCGTCATGACGGCGTTCCAGAAGATCATGTCGAGCAGCCCGCGTGCGATTCGCCAAGCATTACGGCGACGATTGCTGGTCCTGCTGGTCCGGCAGCAAATGTCGCTGGAATTCAAACGCACGCAGGGGTCATCCGATCCGTCGCTGCCCGTTCGCATTGTTGAACTCCAGGACGAGATGCGCTCCCTCGGTGCTCAGATTCTGGGGCTTCGGATCGGCCCTTCGAGCTGGGCAGAAGCAGATGCCTATGTGGCACAGATGAAGCAGCGCCTGGCCAAACGAACGAACGGCGAGGTGACGGGCTGGGCGCTCGATGGCGACGAGGACGCGGAAGACGTGGTTCTCGCTGAGACCACGATTCCGAACGAACCGAGAATCGTTCGCGAGTTGCTCCACCTCGTGCCGGAGGGGACCGACCGGAAGTTTGATACTCTGGTTCGTGCCGTCGAGCAGGTACGCGCCGGAAATCCGGATGAGCGGTTCGTGATCTTCACCCAGTACCGTGAGACGTTGGAGTTCTTGCGAGAGGAACTGGGCAAACTGTACGGCGACGAGAACATCGTAACGGTCAAGGGCGGCCCGCTGGATGAGAAGATTGCGGCAGTCGAGCAGTTTTGGGAGCCGGACGGCGCTCGATTTCTCGTGAGCACTTCTGCCGGGGGGGAGGGTATCAATCTTCAGGTGTGTCGTGTGTTGTTCAATTACGACATGCCGTGGAACCCGATGGCTATCGAACAGCGAATCGGCCGCATCCACCGCTACGGCCAGCAGGACACCGTGCAGGTTTACAACCTAGTTGCCGAGGACACGGTTGAACAGCGCATTTACGATCTTCTGGAGGAGAAGTTGCTCGATATCGCACGCACGATCGGCAAGGTCGACGCGGTTACCGGCGCGGCGACCGAGGACTTCCGCGGCGACATTCTCGGCTTCCTCGGTTCCACCCCAAATTATCAGGAACTCTACAGGAAAGCGCTCCTGGACCGCGATTATCACCGAACTGCCGAAGAGATGGCTCAGATGATGCACGTCGCCGCAGCCGCAAGCCAAGCGTTGCAGTCGTTGGCCCAGGACCTCACAGCATTCAACCTGGAGCACTACCGACAGCTTCAGGGCGAGTTGACGCTCGACGACCTCAGGGTCTTTGTCGAGGCAGGAATCCTGCGGCTGGGAGGTGTGTTCATCCCCGACGGCGACCTTTCTCGTATTGAAACGCCGCCCGTGTTGCGAGGATACCGAAACGTCGGCGCACGTTACGACACAGCTTGCTTTCAGCGCGACATCGCCATGCGGCGCAAGAACGCCGACTTCATGGGTATCGGACATCCGCTTGTGGACGCCCTGATCACGCACTTCCAACACTCAAGCTGGCCGGGTGACGTATCGATCCTGCCGATCAACGGAGAAGCAAGCGTGTCAGCGAGGTTCGTGTTGGAGGCAGAACTTGAAGACGGAGAGATTCGTCGCAAATATGAATCGGTTTGCGTCGGGAGCAATGGTGCGTGGCATTCGTGCAGCGTACGGCATGACATCGACGCTCTAGCCGCCGTCAAATCTTCGACGGTGCGGTCTTCTGCAGCGATTGGCGTGGCCGCCGTTCGATTGCGCGTTGAGAATGCGATGGCTGATGCAGAGGCTCAGATGCGAACGACGTTGTCCGGGCTACAGAGTATTCGAAGCCGCTTGGTCGGAATAGCGCGATGCGCAGCCTGAGGCCATTTTCGGGGCCGCTGTTTTCAGTTTTTCGTCTTATGCTCGTGTACGGGCGCTGGTCGGTACAATCCGGCGCGCGGCAACCTCAACTTCATCCTGAAATACGTTGCCCGTGACGATCCGGTCAATGCTATGAACCGCTCAACGCGCTCTTGTTCGCTGCGTAGCCTCAGATCGTGCTGCAAAGTGAGGAGGCACGCCATGCGCGGGTCGGGAAGCACCATCTGCAGCAGGCTCTGCTGCCAGTCCGGTAGGCCGGCACGGTGAAGCTGTTCTCCCTTGCAGTAGTGACGCATGGATAGCGCGGCGATAGAAGGCATCGTTTCGGCGATGAGCTGATACACGTCAGCGTCCTTGAACCACTCGCCGACCCGGCTGTGTACCTCAGCGTTGGACGGATCGAAATGCAAGATGATTGCCCGATCCTCCAGCGCTCGCACGTTCGGGTTTGCCGTGCGCCACTCGTTGGCGATGAGAATGACGTTGCTGGTCGTGACAAACGACGTCGGCAAGACAGGGTCGTTCAAGGTGAGGTTTGTGAGCCAGGTGATGCGCTTGTTGCGCTCAGTGTTACACAAGGGCTTCAGGATGCGGACGCAGTTAGGGTCGGCGTATAGTTTGTCCAGGTCGTCCAGCACCACAGGGCGGTCGCGTTGCTCCCACAGGTGCCGATACAGGCCGAAGGGCTGCATGTGCCCTTCGATGTAGAGGACGGGTTGGGCGGTGGGTTTCAGGCCGCGCTGCATCGTGGGAGCGATTCCAAGGGCGCGCTTCACGCCTTCGCTCTTGCCGGTACCGTGCCGGCCCAAGAGAAGGACCAGTCCAAGCTCGCCGGCCGCGAATTTCGCCAGGTACAGGTCAAGCTGCGCGTAGGTGGCGAGGGAAATCACCTCCCGAGGCAGCGTGGCATTGTGTCGTCTTGCGGTCATGGCTTGGCTCGCAGGCGCATTTTGCAGAATAGTGAGATGGTGAGACTGCCATCCGTAACTGCTCGGCACGGCCAATGGTTACCTTGCCCGCTCAAGTCTCACGACGCGCCATGACCGAGACGCCGGTTGCCGCCGTTGCCATCCGATGCGGCCGCGTCTGCGCGACGCCGCCCGCCATGCTGCTGGAAGTCCGCCGGATTCAGCCCAGCCGCTCGCAAGGCATCGCGCCAGCTTCCGAAGCGCTTCTTGGACCCCCAGTACAGGGATTTGTCATCGATGCGAACGGCGCTGGCGTTCATGGGCCTGTGCTCGCGCAAGCGGGACAAAATGGCCTGGCATACCGCCTCACGGGACCAGCGCTGGCTCGATCTGTCCGGCGCCGGTGAATTTTCATCTACCCAGGCAACGGGCGCTTGGGCATTGCCCGGCGGTTCATGGATGGCGGCGAGACCAGCGTGCGGCGAGGCGCCCATGTAACGCTTGGGGTCAAGCCCCGCCGCCGCCAGCGCAGATCCCCAACTACCGAAGAATCGGGCAGCCGCTTCGGCCAACGATTCCGGGCGAACGGTCGTGCTGCCGAGCGGTTCATTCTTGAGAACGCGGACCAGGATGGCCTCGATGATCCGATCTTTCGTCCAAAGCGGCACTCGCCTGAACTTGATTGGATCGACACCGGCGGCGATGACCGCCTTGGGCCATGAACCGAAGGTCCGCGCGGCGGCCTGCACCAGCGACGCATATCGCCGTTGGAGGGCCTTTCTTCTCGGGCGCCCCCGGCGGGCCAGGGTGCGAATGGTCGCCAGAATCCTCGACGGCGGCCATCGATCATGGGTGAATACCCGGTCCGGTGAAACCCCCGCCGCCATCACGGCGTTGCACCAGGAACCGAAGGCCCGCGCGCCGGCTTGATAGAGCGTGGGGTGCACGCCTTGATCGCCGCCCGTGCTCAGCGGAAGGCCGGCCGCCTCGCGCTTCAGGATCGCCCGGATGATTTGTTCGCGCGTCCATTTCATCGCTATCCTCTCGCATCGGCGATGACTTCCTCGAATCGCGCGACGATGGACGGGTGTTGTTCGTCCAGATAGACGCGGATCCGGCTATTGGTCAGAAGCGAGCGGGCGTAGATTGCCAGCCTGAGCAGGTCGACCGTGTACTGCTTGTAGAGTCGCGAGTAGAAGTCGTGCTTCTGCTCGGCATCCGCCAGCTGCTTGAGCAGATCGCTCTTACGCTTGGCGGTCTTGTCCCAGTGGTTCTTTTTCCGGCCCCGGGACTCCCGCTGCGAAGGCGGCGTCTTGACGATCAACGCGCGAGCGAAGGCCACGCTGTAATCCTTGTAGCCCTCCATCTGCGACAGGATGTCCTTCTGGCGCAGCGATTTAACGTGCGTCATCTCCTGCGCGCAGGTCCGCGTGATCTTGCCCTGATCAAAGGCCGCCGCCACGTCGGGATGGAGCTGCTTGAGCAACGTCTTCTTCAGCCGATGGGTAATGCTGCCCAGGCCCAGGGCCGATGCAATGGTCTGTTCGTCCAGGGCTTCCAGCGACTTCTCAATCATCCGGTTTTCCTGCACGGGCGAGACGCGGTTGACCATGCGGTTGCCCGTGAAGGCCTCTCGCTCCTTGCCGAGGATGCAAGGGGCGACCTCCACGCCAAGCTCCAACAGGGCTCGATATCGCTGGACGCCATCCAGAATCAGATAGTCTTCGCCCTCCGGATACACGACCAACGGCTCAATCAACCCCGTGACCTTGATGCTGGCGACAATCCGCTGGTACTCGCGCTTGGTGACGTTTCGGTTACGCAGAGGCCGCAGCCGGATGATCGGAATGTCCATCCCTTGCGATTCGTCCATCGTTTTCCACCTTTCGTAAGAAGTGCTCGGTTGCAGCGGCGACGTTGTACTTGCCCGCCAGCTCGGGTCGTTCACCGACGCCTTCCGCCTGAAGTAGTTCCAGAAGCGCCGCGTCCTGCCACAGCGTGGCCAGCCCGTCGAGCAGACCGAACAGACGGCCTTCTTTGGCCTGTGCCTCGCGGACGAATGAGTCCTTGGCCTGTGTGGTGTTCACGATGTCGTCGGTCAGGCTGGCGACGGTGTACTCCGGTGCGCGGTCTCCGCGGCGCTTGCGATGGTCGCTCCTTGCGTTGATGATCGCCCGCGCCTTGGCAAAGTTCTGGCAGTTCACGATGCCTTGGTCGAACGCATCCATGAGCACGTTCTGAATGCTGGCGTCGTCCGCCTGGGCCACGAGGATGGCGAAGTAAATCGGGAAGATGTCCTGCTCGACGCCCTGTATCAGCCGCTCCTCGCCGTTTTCCACCAGGCGAATGTACTGGCGGACGTATTCGACGCTGCGGCAGGCGACTTGGGCGATCTTCTCATGGGTCCATCCTTCATCGTGTAGGGTCTTCAACTCCCGCGCGAATTCCATCGTCCCCGGCCGGCTGCGCGCCAGATTCTCGACGAGCGATTCGAGGTAGGCCTGCTTACGGGTGCAGGTCACGATCTCGGCCCGGATGTGCGTCTTGCCCAGGCGCTTCTGGGCGATCAGGCGCCCTTCGCCGCAGATCAGCTCGTAGAATCCATCCTTGGCTATGAACTTGTCATTGACGCGGATGTCCTTGAGCTGCCCGTTGGCCTCGATGCTCTGGACGTTCAGGGTGAACTGGGCCTCGTCTCGCGTGCGCGAGTTGATGACCCGAATCTTGTCGATGGGAATCATCTCGCGTCGCCGGTCTTTCATCAGCAGAATCGGTGCGGTTTCCATTTACGACCTCGCTAACTGGAAGATGACCTCCAGACCGTGGTGACCATACATGTCAAGGTGCGTTTCCGACGAGCAAAACAGGCGAATGGCGCGGTTTCGAACGAGCAGGCGCGGCAGCGCCAGGTAGCCCAGAATCTGCGGGCCCTTCGGGCCGGACACCGGAACGCCCAGCGTGATATCCACAACGCCGCGCCCGTCCGGGCGGAAGTACCAATACTGGCTGTAGCCGTGCGGCACAGGCACGGATGGCTGGATCAGGACGGTGAACTTGCGGTTGAGAACGAGGAAATCCTCGTAGGCCTCAACGTCCTGAACGACGGCGCGAAGCAGCGACTCGACCTCTGTCCTGACATCCGCGAGGGCAATTCGAAACACCTGCTGGTACGCCGCATCCAAGGAAAGGAAGCGCTTCGCATAGGTCGACGGTGAAGGCGCGGCTCCATCTGCCCGCAGCATTGAGGGGCGGAGGAAGGCGTGCTCGTTCCAGAGCCGCTCGAGCTGAGCCAGCATGGACTCCGGCGTGTAGCGAAGCGCCGCCTGGGCCAGCACGCGCTGGGCCTCATCGAAGATGGCCCGCTCGATCAAAGCCTCGAACGCCTCGCTCGTCCTGATCCATTTGCCCTTGGGGTTGTGGCGGGTGGGGGTTCGCAGTTTCTGGGTGGTTCTGTTGTAGACCATCGTTCCGACGTACTGTTCGTTCGTCAGAATCCGGTGGACCTTCGCGCCATCCCACGCCCCCCCGCCGGGCGAAGCGACGTGGTCGCGGTTCAATCCGATTGCGATTTCCTTCGTGCTGCGGAGCGTTCTGGTGAACTCTCGGAAGATGCGCTGCACGACCGACACGTGCTGCCCGTTCCCGGGCGCCAACGTCACGCGCTGATTCTGGATACTTTTACGCTGGCCGGGCGACAAGACCTGCACCGGCTTCCGCGACTCGTCGAGCAGCTGCCGTTGAAAACCGTAGGGCGGTTTTCCGCCGGCCCAATAGCCCTGTTGGCTGATCTTCACGCACCCGCGGAATACCTTGTCGCTCAGCTCCTTGCTGTACTGGGCGGCGCGGAAGCGCTCGAATTGGACATAGACCTGGTGAAGCTGATCGTCGGGCTTCGGCTTGCCCAGCGTGGTGTAGATGACCTGCTTGCCGTGCCGCTTGCACTCGGCGCTGTACGTGGCGGACAGGTCAATGTCCTGGAATCGGCCCCAGCGGCTGACGTCGAGGCAGAGGACGAACTGGAAGTCGTCGCGCCGCTTGACCCAGTTTTCCATCATGTCTTTGAAGCCATCGCGGCCCTCGGCCGTCAGGCCGGATTTCCCGCGATCGGCGAATTCCTGGATGATCTCGACGCCGTTGGCCCGCGCCCACTGCTGCACCTGTTCTTGCTGGATGGCGACGGAGTTCTCCTGCCGGTCCTGCGCCGAGTGGCGGTAGTATGCGACGGCCCGAAACGGCTTCGTCGCAGGCTCGCTGATTGGCTTGTCTCGTACCCACCAGGGGCGCGGGTTG
>CAZNBS010000147.1:0-12441 GCA_964570955.1 uncultured Burkholderiales bacterium
CGCGCATGTCGCCGTCGGGCGGGTCGATCACGGTGGTCGAGCCGTTCAGGATGTGGTCGCCGGAAAACAGCAGGCCGTCCTCCTCGAGCAGCAGGCAGACGTGGTGTTCGGCGTGTCCGGGCGTGTGCAGCACCCGCAGCGTCGAGTCGCCCACGCGCAGGCGCGCGCCGTCCTCGAGTGTTTCGTCCGGCCTGAACGTCCAGGCCGGATTGAAATGCGGTCCGCTCGGGCGGCCCACGATCCGCGCGCCCGTGCGCTGCTGCAGCGGCCCGGCGCCGGGCGCGTGATCGGGGTGCGCGTGCGTGCAGACGATGGTCTTCAGGCCGTCGCCGACGACCGCAGCGATGCGATCGATGTGCGCCGCGTCGTCGGGACCGGGGTCGATCACCAGCCAGTCGCCGGGCCCGCCGACGAGGTACGTGTTGGTACCCGGTCCGGTCATCCGGCCCGCATTCGGCGCGGTGAGCCGATGCACGTGCTGCAGCAGCGGCACCACCTGTCCGGACTGCCAGTCGAGCGAGTGCCGGATACTGCCGTCCGGGCTGACGAGTTCGAGTTCGCCGAACGGCAGTTCCTCCTCGCCGAAGCGCTCGATACGTCCACGCAGCCAACCGCCGCGCGGGCAGGAGATGCTGATGCGCTTCTGGCTGCTGGCGTGCCCGATCACCTCGTCGACGCTGCCGAAGCGGGTGAGCCGGCGCAGCGTGCGGATCGTCGGGAAAATGATGTCGAACGTGCCCTCCTCATGGCGCGCGAGCCCCTCGGCGGGTGTCACCCAGGTCGGCTCGAATTGCTCGCCCTCGTCGGCGACGGGGCGCTGGTGTTCGGGCATGCGGGCCACGAAAAAACGTGCGTCGAAGCGCTTCGGCAGGTCGCGATCGGTGACCCAGTGGCTGAGCCAGTGCACTTCGTCGAGGGCCAGGCGCAGCCCGTGCTGCGCAATCTGCGCAAACAGGTCGGCGTCGTGGCCGCGGTTGAGCCGCTGCGCCAGTGCGGCCACCGCAGCGGCATCGACGTTACCGCGCGCCAGCAGGATGCCCAGTTCCTCGAAAGCCTCGCGCACTGCGGCCGTGGCATACGACAGAATCGTCTCGTCCTGATCGGTGCGGCGCGTGGCACGCTCGCGCGCCAGTGGCGAGGCGTCGCGCGCATCGACCGTGCCGCCCGGAAACACGTACGCGCCGGGCGCGAAGCTGGCCCTGGTCGAGCGCCGCGTCATCAGCACTTGCGGACCCTCGGCAGTGTCGCGCAACAGGAGGATCGTCGCGGCAGGGCGCGCGGCGACCGGCTCGCGCCAGGCGTGCAGCCGCTTCTCGGGGCGAACGGTGGTGGTCACGTGCGAAGCCTGCGGGAAGGTTCAGTTCGATGCGCCATGGCGGCCCGCCCCCGCGGCGAAGCGCGCCGCGCCCGCCAGTGACTCGCCGCCGGCCAGCGTGCGCATCCCGAGCGCGAATTCGTGGGCGAGTGCCTCGTCGATCGTCAATCCGGACTGATCGTAGGCCGAACGCCGGTCGCTGCGCAGGCAGGCCTGGGGGAGCCCCGCGAGGTCATGCGCGAGTGCCACTGCAGCGGCGCGCGACGCGCCGTGCGGAACGACGCGATTGGCCAGGCCGATCCGCAGTGCCTCGTCGGCAGCCACCGGCCTGCCGGTGAGGATGAGATCGAGCGCGTGCGACAGCCCGATCAGTCGCGGCAGCCGCACCGTCCCGCCATCGATCAGCGGCACGCCGAAGCGGCGGCAGAACACGCCGAGCGTGGCCGACTGCTCGACGACCCTCAGGTCGCACCACAGCGCCAGCTCGAGGCCGCCGGCCACCGCAAAGCCCGAGATCGCGGCGACGACCGGCTTCGACAGCAGCATCCGGGTCGGGCCCATCGGTCCGTCACCGTCGGCCTCGAGTCGGTTGCGGCGCGCCGCGTCGGCCAGCGCTTTCAGGTCGGCGCCGGCGCAGAAGTGGCCGTGCGCGCCGTGAAGGACCGCGACGCTGCTCGCCGGATCGGCGTCGAAGCGCGCGAACGCCATCGCGAGTGCCTCGGCGGTGGGGCGGTCGACCGCATTGCGCGCGTGCGCGCGCGACAGTGTGACGATCGTGACCGGGCCGTCGTGCTCGACCGTGACGGCGTCGCGCGGTTCCGATGCATTGGCCGGTGGCGTGGCAGGCATTCCGGGCGTCCCGTCCTACAGCGGCGTGTCCTGTTCGGCGTGTTTCGACAGCAACTCCGGTGGCGCGAAACGCTCGCCGTAGCGCTGTGCGAGCGCCTGCGCGCGGGCGGCGAATGCGCGCACGCCGACGTGATCGATGAACTGGATCGTGCCTCCCGTCCAGGCGGGGAAACCCCAGCCGAAGATCGAGCCGATGTTGGCGTCGCGCGTGGACTCGAGCACACCTTGCTCCAGGCAGCGGATCGTCTCGATCGCCTGCACGTAGAGCATGCGGTCCTTGATGTCCTCGAAGGGGATCGATCGCCCGCCGCGCTCGAAGACCGCCAGGCCGGGCCACAGCGTCTTCTCGCCATGCTGCGGATAGTCGTAGAAGCCGCCGCCGTGCGCGCGCCCCATGCGCCCGAACCCGTGTGCCATTTTCTCCAGCACGTAGACCGCGGACTCGGGTATGCGGCGGCTCTTCACCGTGTGGGTGTGCCGATGGCCTGCGGACGATCCGGTCCCTTTTGCGTGGCCGCCACCGTGGTGGTCATGTCGATGTTCGTGTTCGTGTTCGTGTGTGTGGCCGTGCGCATGGTCGTGTGCGTGGCGCTCCCGTTCCAGGTCGGCCAGTTCCTGGTGCAGCACGTCGTCGGCCAGTTTCAGCGAGACCTCGTCGAGCACCGCCAGCGGTCCGACCGGCATGCCGATCTGCCATCCGGCGTTTTCCACCGTCGCGGCGGGCACGCCTTCGCCAAGCAGCGCCATGCCTTCGTTGACGAACGTGCCGAACACGCGGCTGGTGTAGAAGCCGCGCGCGTCGTTCACGACGATCGGCGTCTTGCCGATCTGCAGCACGAAGTCGAACGCCCTGGCCAGCGTCTCGGCCGATGTGCGCTGGCCCCTGATGATCTCCACCAGCTGCATGCGGTCGACCGGCGAGAAGAAGTGCAGGCCGATGAACCGGTCGGGGCGACTGGACGCCTCGGACAGACCGGTGATCGGCAGCGTGGAAGTGTTCGAAGCGAAGATCGCACCGGCGTCGAGCACTGCCTCGGCCTCCCGCGTCACCTGCGCCTTCACCTCGCGGTTCTCGTACACCGCTTCGATCACCAGCTCGCAGCCCGAGAGATCGGCGACGTCGGCGCTCGGGGCGATCGCCGCGAGCACCTTGTCGGCCTCGGCTGCCGAGGTGCGCCCCTTCCCGACGCGTCCGGCGAGCAGCCGGGCGGAGTACTCCTTGCCCTTCTGCGCCGTCGCGAGGTCCACGTCCTTCAGCACGCAGGGCACGCCGCGACTGGCGCACGCCCACGCGATGCCGGCGCCCATCATGCCGGCCCCGAGAATGCCGACGCGCCCGGCACGCCAGCGCGGCAGGCCGGCGGGGCGGCTCTTGCCGGCCTTCACGTCGTTCAGCTGGAAGAACAGCGTACCGATCATGTTCTTCGCGACCTGTCCGGTGACGAGGCGGGTCATGTAGCGCGACTCGATGCGCATCGCCGTGTCGAAATCGACCTGTGCCCCTTCGACCGCGGCGGCGAGGATCGCCTCGGGTGCCGGAAAATTGCCGCGCGTCTGCTGTTGAAGGATGGCCGGGGCGATCGGAAGCACGCCGGCGACCGCGGGGCTCGACGGCGTGCCGCCGGGAATCCTGTGCCCGGGCTCGTCCCAGGGCTGACGCGCGTCGGGGTGCGCGTCGATCCAGGCACGCGCACTCGCGAGCAACTCGTCGCGATCACGGGCCAGGCCGTCGACGAGGCCCATCGAGCGCGCCGTGGCCGGCGCGAGGCGGCGCCCTTCGCTCAGCAACGGCAGAGCCTTCTGAAGGCCGAGCAGGCGCACCGTCTTCACCACGCCCCCGGCGCCCGGCAGCAATCCGAGCGTGACCTCGGGAAAACCGATCTCGATCGCAGGGTCGTCGATGCACAGGCGCGCGTGGCACGACAGCGCAAGCTCGAAGCCTCCGCCGAGGGCGCTGCCGTTGATCGCGGCCACCACCGGGCGCCCCAGCTGTTCGATGCGGCGCAGGCACGCCTTCAGCGCCTCGAGTTCGCGGAAGAACGCCGCCGCATCCGCGGCGCGGACGGCCATCAACGCCCTGAGGTCGCCGCCCGCGAAGAACGTGCGCTTGGCCGACGCGACTATCACGCCGCGGATCTGCTCCCGCTCGGCCGCGAGGCGATCGACGACTTTTCGCAGGCCGGCCTGGAAGGCCGCATTCATCGTGTTGACCGGCTGGTCGGGGGCATCGAGAAGCAGCGTCACGACGCCGGTGGCGTCCTTCTCGTAGCGGATGCTGGACATGCAGTCTCCGGACGGGGCGGAAATGATTGGAAGCGTCCAATCATAAACCGTCGGGAGGGGCGCCCCGCGGGCGAGATGGCGACAGCGCGTCGCCGACAATGGAACCGGGCGCGCTCAGATCGGAATCGCGACCCTCGGCGCCACACGGCGCGAAACGGCGGCGCTGCCGGTGATGATCTCCGAGGTCTCGCGGTCATCGATCAGCGGGATCGAATTGGAAACCGCGAGCAGTCGTTCGCGATCCAGGGGGCGACAGACCCCGTAACCCTGCGCGTAGTCGACCTGCAGTTCGATCAACGACCGGACGATCGCCGCGTTCTCGGCCCATTCCGCCACGCAGCCCATGCCGAGTTCGTGTGTGAGATCGACCACTGCCCGCGTGATCGCCTGGTTCTCCCGGTTCAGGTTGACGTCGCGAATGAAGTTGCCGTCGATCTTGACGAGATCGCCACGAAGCTCCTTCAGGTAGCTGAACGACGTGTAGCCGGCACCGAAATCGTCCAGTGCGACCATCGCTCCGAACGACTTCACCCGATCGACGAAGCGACGGGTCGTCTTCAGGTCGTACAGTGCGACGCTTTCCGTGATTTCGAAACAGATTTTCCTGCTCGATTCGGGATGCGCACGAATCAGCGCAATCGTGTCCTGAAGGAACTTCTCGTCGTTCAGCGACGCGCCGCTCAGGTTCAGGGTGCAGAAGTCGACGCTGTCGCGGTGCGCGGGTTGCGTGTCGAACCACTCGAGCGTGCTGCGCAGCACCCAGCGGTCGATCTGCGTCATCAGGCCGTTGCGCTCGGCCGCCGGGATGAAACGTCCGGGCGGAACGACCTTGCCCCCGGAATCCCGCATCCGGATCAGCACTTCGTAGCAGAGGGTCGACTCCGGATTGCGCAGCGACACGATCGGCTGGAACTGCGTGAAGAATCTCTCGACCGGCAGGCGCTCCTTCATGCCCGCCACCAGCCTGATTTCGTCGAGATAGTTGATCAGCTCGCTGCTGCTCGAATCGTAGGCGACGACCGTCGAACCCCCCGAGGCCTTCGCTTCCTGGCAGGCCCGATCGCTCGCAGTGAGCGCATCGGCAGGGCGCATCTCGTCGAGAACCTTGATCACGCCGATGCTCGAGGTGACGTTGAACGCCTTGTCCTGGTACTGATAGGTGCGGTTGCTCAGATCGTCGCGCAACTTCTCGCAGAGCGCGCGCGAAGCGTCGAGCGACAGTCCGTCCATGATCACCACGAACTCGTCGCCGCCGACGCGGGCCGCCACATGCGGTGGCTGGATCACCTCGCGCATGCGGGTGGCCATCTGCCGAAGGATCTGGTCGCCGGCGGCGTGCCCGAACAGGTCGTTCACGAGCTTGAAGCGGTCGAGGTCCACGTAAGCGAGGCACACCGGACGATTGCTCGACGACGCAATGGCCGCGAGCAGCCGCAGTTCGAAGCCGCGCCGGTTCAGCAGCCCCGTCAGGGAATCGTGGTCGACCAGGAACTTGAGCTGGCCTTCGGCTTCCTTGCGGGGGGTGATGTCCTCGATCCACCCTTCGAACCGGTCGGCCTTGCGCACTGCCCGGAGATGGACCCAGCGCCGCCGGCCATCACTTCGCTCGATCGCGAGTTCCGTGTCCATCATCCGGTTGCCCGCCGTCAACTCCTTGATCGACTTCAGTGCCTCGCCATTGGTGAGTTCGATCCAGCGCGCCCCGATCTTCGAGCGTTCACGCCCAGTGTCCCTGAACATGTCGGCGAAAGTCGGGTTGTGCTCGATGATGGTCCCGTCGAGCTTCATCGCGAAGATGCCGACCGGCATCGCGTTGTAGTTCTCACGGAACCGCTGCAGGGCGTTGACTGCACTGCGCTGGGCCGAGATGCGGGCCTGCTGTTCGATTTGAAGCTTTGCGGCAAGCGCGATGCCAGTCAACAGCGCAGCGGAAATGGCTGCTACCTGGCTGTTCATTACCTTGATAACTGAACTCGAATAGCCAAGTGCATTGATGATTTCGCCGAACATGCCAAGTCCCGTGACGAACCACGAAAGGGCGTACCAGACCGCAACTGGTGAGGGATCTCGGCGGAGGATTTGGGCCAGAAAGTAGAAAATCGTCAAAGTTGTAGCGACTCCAAGAGCCCAGATTAGGGCAATACTGGCATGGGTTGATAATACCAGGCTGAGGGCGGCACTCAGTAGGTAAACCGCGTACAAAGACGGCAAGACGAACGACGCCCGATCTTTCGGAAGCCGACGGCCAAACAACTCCTGAAAGAGGGCGATCGTCAGAATCAGATGGAGAAGTAGCGTGAGGTTCTTGGCAATCGGGACGAACTGTGTATCCAGAGTCCACCCGATCCATTGCAGATCCCACCCGAAATTGAACCCGGCAATTCGAAGGCTCGTGACTAACAGCGCTGCGAGCAAGAAGAACGTTCGGTCACGGTTGAGCAGCGCTACGATGGCGCCGAAGACAGTGAGGCCAAGCATCCCGCCGAAGAGAAGCCCTCCAAGTCTTTCGGACGAGGCGACATGCTCGGCGAGCGCATCCCCGCGTTGAAGAACGACTTGAGGCTTCACTACAGACTCGCCTCGTATCCGTCCTACGATCTGCACGCGCCCACTAGTGGTCTTAAGGGCCTCGAGGGCAATTCCACTGCGTGTCTTGGTGACCTTCAAGCGTTGGGCAGAGAGCCGAGTGGAGTCGTTGGAATCTGCGCCAAGTTGCCAGAATCCCACGTCACTCCCGCGGAGTTGACGCAGTTCAATGGAGATATCCGGGACGTTAGGGCTTACCTCGACGATGAGCGATACCCAGAACATGCCTTCGGGAGTCAGTCCACCGCCAGGTTTGACATGCCCCGTTCCTGACATGAACTGGGCGATGGCTGTTTCAATCGTAGTGCTACGGTCCCGGTCAGGAAGATAGCGCAGTGACACCGTGCCATCGAGTTCCTCGGAGATACTCTGAGAAACGAGAAGCACAGCGGAGATGAGCCCGAGAATGATCGCCGTCGATGCGGCCAGCATCTTCATGAAATGAAGCGGGCGCGACACGCCTCTGGGAGTTCGTGAGAAGGAACCCCTTCTCCATCCCAGAGTCCGCGGAATCGACATCACCTTTGTTCCCCCCTTGTTCTCTCGCAAGGATTGTGGGAACTGGCTCTCGACTGGATCCCATACCGACGAAAGGTGGAATTCTCGGCGTTAATGGGTCACGTTGCGATTCCGCAACATATCGCAGAATCAAAGCCGCGTGAGTCGATCTCGGAAGGATCAGCCCAAACTGTCAGACGATCGGCACGTCAAATGAAATCTCCGAAATGCGCTTGGTCGAGGCGCTGTTGCGCTTCTTTGCCCTGTTGTTTGACCACGCGCCACTGACGGAGTCGAAGATCCGGATGTCGTCATGTATCTGGTTGCACATGAACTCGTAAAGTTGGTGGCCGGCCTCGCGCCAACGTTGCTCTGCGGTTCTCACGTTGAACGCAAGCAGGCGAGCCGGTATGCCCATGGAAGAAGGTAACGTCACCATTCGCCCGTCTGGGAAGACATCCGTGAACTTAAGACTGACGTAGTCTCGATCGCGAGGTGGGATACCCGTAACCATGATCCATTCGATCTGTCTGGCGAGGCAGTAACGGTAAAGAGCTTTGAACAACGCGAGTTTCACCTGACCGCCGAATCTCCCGCTGACGACGCCCAAGCGCGAGACGTGCGCGATGCTGTGTCCTTGGAACGTTCGAGGCAAAGTCAACTCCCGCTCGAACTCCGTCGGGCCATGAAGGTTGGTATGAATTCGAAGCGTGCCAACCGGCGCCTGCGTTTCCTTTGCTTCGGCGAGGAGAACGATGCTTCCCGGCTCACCGTCCTCGGGTTCGGCATTTCCCAAGGTGCATGCTATTGAGGGCAGACGCTTGGCGTATGCGGCAGTCCTGACATTCACGGCGCGCGCCAGCTGGTCATGAGTTCTCACGAGGCGGATCGTGAACGGCAGCGGCACGGCTCGTGGGCGCTGGGTGTCTGGTCGTATGGAGATCTCGCTGAAAGGTGTGGGAGCCTTCTGGAAATCCGTGGCAAGTGTTCTGAGCATCGGAAACCTTGGCCATTTGGCCTATAGACAAGCATCTACTCTCTCGGGTCTGATTTTCCCGGTTGATGCCGGGCGAGTAAAGTCGGATGTCGGTCGCAACCAACGCTGCTCGCCTTGGGAACTGCCCTTCGAATTTGCCCGCTCGGGTGAATTGGAGAGCGAACTCTGTCGATATCGGGGCGTAAGCGTGCCTGCAGCATGAGTCAAGTACCTGTCGAGATCCCCAGGACGTGGAACTCGGTCTGTCGAACTGCGCTGGCATGTAACAGGTCGCCGCAGGGCCAGCGACGCAATTGGCGAGGGATGATGCAGATCGGAGCACCAACACGATTTGAACCCGCCGACGTCGAGCGCGAGTTCCTTGCACAGTACCGATCATCGGGACTGCGATTTGTTCGGCTAGCGCTCTCGCTTGGATCCGTCCTTGCACTTGTGTTCTTCATCCTGGTCTTGTCGATCAAGGACGATGAGATGCCGACGAACCCACGTCAGGCTCTTAGATTGGCGCTCTTTGTCGGGATGGGTTGTATGGCGCTATTGGTCGCGTTACGGCCCGAACCGATCTTAAGAAAATACGATCTCGTTGTTGGAGGAGCCGTCTTCGCTGCCTGCTTGGCAATTGGGGTCATGGGCCTGTTGCCGGCCGACCTTGAAGAACCGAGGTCCGGCAGGTGGACTGTCGCTATGAGTCTCGTTTGCTGGCTCGCCTATGGCTTCACACGACTGCCGGTAGTGATCGTCGCTTTGGCGTGCGTCACAGGATCGTCTGCAATCCTGGCCAGTGCAAGCCTATATGGCGATGAGTATGTTCGTGCCCTGTTTGTGTATCTGCTTATGGCCAACGTCATCGGCTGGATCATGTCCGTCGAGATCGAGCGGCGCGAGCGGGCGCTCTTCTGGAGTTCGCGGCAGTTGGCCGAGGCGACGCGGTCGCTCGAGCGAATGGCCCACGATGCTGCCGATGCCAATTCAGCCAGGACGCGAGTGCTGGCGGCGGTCAGTCACGACCTGCGGCAACCTCTGGCCAGTCTGGCGCTCTATGCGCAATTGTTGCGCACGCGCAACGATATGCTGGAACCGGCCGGGCTGATGGGGACTGTCGAGCGGCTCGATGCCTGCGTCGCTGCGCTGAGCGGAAACCTCGATCGTCTCGCGGAACTCGGTGGCCTGCGCGAACGCGCGGCACCCCTTGCGGTGTCTACTACCGACCTTCGCAGTGTGCTGGGGCGTCTCGACAGCGTCTATGCGGCCGAGGCCGCGCGGCGCGGTGTCCGACTCGTGGTGCGCCCGCCGCGGAGCGATCGCCGGTTCGCGCTCAGCAACGAGAACCGGCTCTGGGACGTCCTGTCGAACCTCACCGGCAACGCGCTGAAGTTCGCGTCGACCGAGCGGGTCGCATGGGTTCTGGTGTGTGTCAGGCGTTCGGGTGGCAGCCTCGTCATCGAGGTGCGCGACAACGGCATCGGAATCGAGCCGGATGATCAACGCCGCATGTTCGACGAATACTTCCAGGTCGCCAACCACGCGCGCAACCCCGAGCACGGACATGGGTTGGGTCTGTCGATCGTCCGCGAGGCCGTCTCGCGCCTGCCCGGACATGCGCTCGAGTTCGAATCACGTCCCGGGCGCGGCACGCGGTTCACGCTGTCGATGCCCGCGGCGGCGGTGCAGGCAACGGACGTCGCGGAATGTCCGGATGCGCCGGTTGCCGCGTCCATGACTCGCCACGGGCCGTCGCATGTCCTCACGTTCACGAATGATCGGGCCACGCAGGCGTTCGCCGCTGCGCCGCTGTCGCTGGGTGCCCCACATTGCGAGACGCCGGTCGCCCGGTACATGTTGGCTGAATCGACCGGCAGTGGCGTGACGGAGCGAGGTGTTGTCGCTCCGGCATCGGGCGGCGTGGCGCCCGCGGATGCTCTCGTCGGCGCCTATGTGCTCGTCATCGAGGACGACGATTCGATGCGCGATGCGCTGGGCCAGATGCTGCAGCAGTGGGGCGTGCTGGTCGATGCGGCGGCCAGCGGCGAGGAAGCGCTGGTGCTGGCGGCAGCGGCCGAGCGTTCGTTCGATGCGATCATCTCGGACTTCAGGCTGCCCGGCGCATGGAACGGATTGCGCCTCATCGACGAGTTGCGCCGCATCGAAGGGCGGCGCACGCCGGCGATTCTGCTGTCTGGCGAGTTTCGTGTCGACACGTTGAGCGAAAATGCTCCCGGGGACGTGCACGTGATGGCCAAGCCGCCGCAACTCGCCAGGCTGCACGAACTGCTGGCCGCCTTCGCACGGAACGGGGTTCAGGCGTAGGACGGTCGCTCCGGGCGTCTCAGACGCGCTCGACGACGGTGGCGATGCCCATGCCGCCGCCCACGCACAGCGTGACCAGTCCGCGTCGCAGCTTGCGCCGCTCGAGTTCGTCGATCAGCGTGCCGAGCAGCATCGCGCCGGTGGCGCCCAGCGGATGGCCCATCGCGATCGCGCCGCCGTTGACGTTGATCTTCTCGTCGGGCACGTCGAGCTCGCGCATGAAGCGCATGACGACCGCGGCGAACGCCTCGTTGACCTCGAAGAGGTCGATGTCGCCGATGTCCAGGCCCGCCTTGCGCAGCGCCTTGCGCGTCGCGGGCATCGGGCCGGTGAGCATGATCGTCGGGTCGGTGCCGGTCAGTGCGGCGGAGACGATGCGTGCACGCGGTGCGAGGCCGAGGCGTTTGCCGGCCTCCTCGCTGCCGACCAGCACCAGTGCTGCGCCGTCGACGATGCCCGACGAGTTGCCCGCGTGATGCACGTGCTCGATGCGCGCGACCTGCGGATACCTGCGCAGCGCCACCGCGTCGAAACCCATGGCGCCGATCTTCGCGAACGAGGGCGCGAGCTGGCCGAGCTTCTCCACCGAAGTCTCGGGCCTGATCGTCTCGTCGCGCTCCAGGATGGCCAGATCGAGGTCGTCGCGCACCGGCACCACCGAGCGCTGGAAGTGTCCGGCGCGCTGGGCGGTGGCCGCTTTCCGATGCGAACCGGCGCCGAATTCATCGACCATCTCGCGCGAGAAACCGTCGAGCGTGGCGATGAGGTCGGCGCCGATACCCTGCGGCACGAAGCCGGTGGCCAGATTGGTCTCGGGGTCGAGCGCCCACGCTCCGCCGTCCGAGCCCATGGGCACGCGCGACATCGACTCCACGCCGCCCGCGACGACCAGGTCTTCCCAGCCCGAGCGCACTTTCTGGGCCGCCAGGTTGACCGCCTCGAGCCCCGAGGCGCAGAAGCGGTTCACCTGCACGCCTGCGACATCGAGCGCCCATCCGGCAGCGAGCGCCGCCGTCTTCGCGATCACCGCGCCCTGGTCGCCCACCGGCGTCACGCAGCCGACGACGACGTCCTCCACCTGCGAGGTGTCGAGGTCGTGGCGCCGCTGCATCTCGTGCATCAGCGTCGTGAGCAGCCGTACCGGCTTGACCTCGTACAGCGATCCGGATGACTTGCCACGCCCGCGCGGGGTGCGGATCGCGTCGTAGATGAAAGCTTCGGTCATCGAAGGCTCCCGGGGAGATGTCAGTTCATTCTATTATGCTGCCCGCACGGACCGTACATCTGGCACCGCCACATTTGGCACCGACCGGAGCAGGATCATGATCGAGCGCACGCTGTTTGCCGACGAGCACCGGATGTTTCGCGATGCCGTACGGCGCTTCATGGAGCACGAAGTCGTTCCACACCACGAACAGTGGGAGGAGCAGGGCTACGTGGATCGCGAGGTCTGGCAGAAGGCCGGTGCGAACGGTCTGCTGTGCGCCTCCATGCCGGAGGCGTACGGCGGGGCCGGCGCCGACAAGCTCTATTCGATCGTGGTGATGGAGGAGACGGCGCGCGTGAACGCCACGGGGCTGGGCTTCGGCCTGCACTCGGAGATCGT
>CAZNBS010000148.1:0-12315 GCA_964570955.1 uncultured Burkholderiales bacterium
TCGGCAGAGGCTTTCACTCTAACCGCTTAGCCTCCTCGGAATCCGGGGCGATTCAAAGTGATCGTTTGCCCGCCACGAATCCCACACCCTTGACGGGAGCTGCCATGCAACCTCTTCGTTCGAAAGCCACTTTCGCCCGCTCGCTCGTCGTGGCGGCTCTGTGTGCTGCCGCGGCACATGCCCATGCCGACTGCCTGCTGCGCGATCTGTCCGCCGCCGAGAAACAGTTCGTCGACCGACTGAGCGCCGCGCTGGTGGCGGCCATGCCGGCTGCGCCGGCGGACATGGGGTTGCCGGCAGCGCCGCGCGCCGCGGTCGGGTCGGCCTGCAAGGAGACCCCCGCAGGCGAGCTCGAGGTGAACGCCAGCGCAACCTACCGGTTCCGCATGCAGCGCACGCAGGCCGATCAGGTGGCGGCGCAGGGGCGCGATCTGCAGGGCAGGATCGACGCGTTGAAGGCGCTGCCGCCCGAGGCCAAGGGCGAGTTCGATGCGCTCGAAGCGCGCCGGCAGGCGGTGTTCCGCGATGCGCGGCGCGCCGACAAGGAGGGCAACAAGCCGCTGGCCTCGCAGAAGTACAAGGAGGCGATGGCGATCGAGGCGCAGCGCGATGCCGTGCGCAAGCGTCATCTCGACGGCGTGCGGGCGCAGACCGATCCGCTGGAGGCGCAGCTTCGCGGCCTGCCGCGCAGCAGCGGCGAGTTCGAGGTCGTGCTGCAGGCCAACCGCTTCGCAGCGCAGCCGCGCGACCATGAGCTCGATCTGAAGCTCGGCACCTTCGCGCCGCACGGCAAGCCGTTCGCGGTGCGCAGCCTGCAAGCGCTGGTGGCCGGGCCGCAACCCAACGGCGCGCAGCGCGCGGCGCTCATCGCGGCGTTCGACCAGGCGCGCCTGCAGGCGCTGCTGGACCAGCCGCTGCCCGATGCGCCGGCGCCGGCCGCCTGGCGAATCGGCGGGCCGCAGGAGCTCGCAGACACGCCCAACGGTGCGCAGCCGCAGCCCGCGGTGCAGGCCAACGCGAACGCGCCGGCGCCCGCGGCGCAGCCGTCGGCAGCGGCGCCCGCAGCCGACACGGCGCAGCAGGCAGCCAAGGACACGGTCAACAAGCTGCGCGGACTGTTCGGGCGATGAAGGCCGCGCTGTCGAAGCTCGGGCTGCGGGCCGTGTTGGCGCTGGCTCTGGCGGCAGGCGCCGCGGCCCTCGCGCAGGCTCCCAAGGGCATGCCGAGCCCGCAGGAGATGGACGCGATGATGAAGCAGATGCAAAAGGAGCTGGACAAACTCACGCCCGAGCAGCGCAAGCTGGTGGAAGATGGCTTGCACTGGCCGATCTGCGCCGCGTTGATCAGTGGCGCCTGGAGTACATCAGCCTGCGCAATGACGATCAAGGCGACTTTCTGCCGATAGGTGAAATACCGGCGTAGGGGCCCTGGATTGTGCTGCGGTCCGACTGAGCGTCAACATCGCTGAGACAACGTGCGGCTGTCGCTCCAGGAGAACCTTGCCCCCATGTACGTGATCGACCTGACCCACTACCTGGACGCCAAGGGTGCGATCGCGCCCGAGCGGGGGCCCGCCCGCAGGATGGCAGTCTTCCTGACCGGCGTTGTCGCCCACGCCTCCGACTTCGATCGATCCGACGACGTGCCAGGCCCGGTCTGCTTCAAGTGCCGCAAGCGCGACCAGCGCGTCGTCGAGACCGGCATCACCGAGGATGATGTCGTCGTCTGGCGGTGCCTCGCCTGCGGCACCGAGGGGCGTATCTCGAACTGGCGGGGCACGTTCTGGGATTTGAGCCACGGCGCGCCGTCGAATTGACGCGCAGGCCACTGCCCTGAACCATGGCGAAACCGTCCACCGAAGACCTGGAAACCTTCCTCCGCCGCCAGGACGCAGCGGAACTGGTCGCCGTGCTGCTCGAACTTGCCAGCGACCACGAGGCCGTTCAGGCACGTCTCGCGCGCATGCAGCTGGCCGATCGGCCGGACAAGCTCGCCGCCGGCTTCAAGAAGACACTTTCCGCCTGGAAGCGCTCGACCAGGTTCTACGGCTACCGCGAGGCGGGCGAGTTCGGCCGCATGCTCGACCGCTGGCTGGACCAGGTGGCGCGTGAGCTACTGCACAAGGATCCGCCGGCCGCCCTCGCGCTCTTCGAGGCCTTCATCGAGGCGGATGCGGCGTGGTTCGACCGCGCCGACGACTCCGACGGCGTGATCGGCGACGCGGTGCGTGCGGCCTGTCGTCACTGGCTGCAGGCCGCCGCACGCTGCGAGACCCCGCCCGACGTCTGGCCCGAGCGCCTGCTGAAGCTGTACCAAGCCGACCAATACGGTGCGCGCGACGAGTTGCTGCGGCGTGCCGATCTGCTGCTCGACGAGCCCGCGCAGCGCGGGCTGGTCGCTCGGCTCGAGTCGCAGCTGTCGCAGGCGCTGGAGGCCTCACCAGGTGGGAAGAGCCCGCCGATGGAAGTCTTCCGCATCTCAGGCGCGCTGTCGTTGCTGTCCGAGTCTTTACGCGACCCCGACGTCATGGTGCGCGCCTCGCTGCGCTACAGCCCGAAACCCAACCCGGTGCAGCGGCAGGCCTTCGCACGGGCTTACCTCGGCGCCGATCGGCCCGCCGACGCGCTGGCGTGGCTGCAGGACCTCTGGGGCCACCTCGACGACAGTCGGCAGGACCTGCTGGCCGATGCCCTGGAGCGGCTCGGTCGATTCGAGGAGAGTTCGCCGATCCGGCAGCGGATGTTCGAGGGCACGCTCTCGGACTTCTATTTCCAGCGCTGGCTGGAGCACCTGCCTGAGGCGGCGCGTCCGAACGCCATCGCCCACGCCCGGCAACTCGCACTCCGCCACGACGACCTGACGGCCGCGGCCGCGCTGCTGCTGCAACTCGGCGACGCGGGCGCGGCCGAGGCCAGGCTGCTGGCCGAGCCCGGGCGCATCGACGGCAACGACTACGGACGCCTCGTTCCGCTGGCGAAGGCCTTGCGCAGCCACGAGTGCCCACGCGGCGAGACCGTCGTCTACCGGGCGCTGTTGAAGGGCATCCTGGAACGCGCCTACGCGCGCGCCTACGGCCACGCGGCGCGCTACTGGGCTCGACTTCGCGAGATCACGCGCAGCGGTGTCGGCCTGCTGCCGCTGCAGTCGCACGAGGAATTCGAGGCGGAGATCCGTGCCCGCCACGGACGCAAGTCGGCGTTCTGGGCGTACGTGAACGGCACTCGCCGTGACCGCCACGACGAGGCGGACGATCTGGATCTGTAGTCCGCTATCGGCCTGCCGCGCTTATCCACGGCCGCGCGATCGGCGCCTCTCACGCAAGACTCGCGCGGCGGTGCGTAAGCCGCCTGTGCCGAGCGATTTCATCCCGTTGTCAGCAGTGCTGACTCGCTGGTCGGCCGTCGACCTCGCCGCAGCTCCAGTCGTCCACTGCGGTTGCGTTTGGAACGTCGCTGGCGCAGCATCGACCGCGTTCGCGCTGGCTGAATCAGCCCGGTCGATGCCCGTCATTGCATCGCCCCAGCCCGCTCGCGCGGGCACCAGGCCGGCCTCATCTCCTGAAACCCGGCGGCCGAGAAGACCTGGAGATACGCGCCACGCTTCGGCGACGAGGCGCCTGTCCTGCGGCCGGCGCCACTTCGCCCTGAGGGCCTCTTCGTACCAGCTGTGCAGCGGGCCACGCGCATCGGCGCAGCCGGGGCAGCCGGGTCACTCCCAATCGATCATCAACAGCTTCGGTAAGTCGTTGTTTAACTTGATGCTCATCTCGCGACACCGGGTGTCTTGCCGTCAGAAGTACCGTCATCTTGACTGGGATCCCCGCGCGCAGCTTCCACCATCGATCGACATCGATCGAGGACCATCGGCACTCGCACAATCGCTCGCGTTCGAGATCTATCGTGATCTATCGCTTCGCTGCATGCGATTCCGCAGGTGGAAGCAGCCTCTCGGGCACTCGAGTCGGGATCGAGAAAGCGCCGACATCAGATGCCACAACGTGCTGTCGCAACGAGACTTTCCGGCAGATTTTTTGCCGTCACGACGCTGCAGAACAGGTGCGGCGATCAGTGCGCGTCCGCCGTCTCTTCCATTGCCTCTTTCCACGGCCTGATTTTCGCCAGCGTCTTCGCAAGGCTCGTCTTCGCGACCTCTGTGTCGTAGTCCGCCTGCAGGCGCAGCCACCAGCCATCGGAAAGCCCGAAGAAGCGGCACAGTCGCAGATCGGTGTCCGCGGTGATGGCGCGCTTGCCGGCGACGATCTCGCCGATGCGCTGCGCGGGCACGCCGATCTCCTTTGCCAGACGGTAGTTGCTCATGCCCAGCGGCTTGAGGAACTCCTCAGCGAGCATCTCGCCGGGCGACACGGGCTTGAGTTTCCTGGTCATATCGTCTTGCCTCAGTGATAGTCCACGATCTCGACGTCTTCGGCGTCGGTGCCCGTCCAGCGGAAGCAGATGCGAAACTGGTCGTTCACCCGCACACTCCATTGGCCCGCGCGATCGCCCTTCAGCTGCTCGAGTCGGTTGGCCGGCGGCGCACGGAGGTCCTCGATGCGGCGTGCGAGGTCGAGTTGCTTCAGCTTGCGCAACGCCGGACGCTCGATGTTGGCGAAGCGCGCCACGCGCCGCAGCTGGAACAGTGCCTCGGTGTCGGTACACTTGAACGTCCGGATCGCCACAGGCAGAATAATAACGTAGTGCGTGATTAACGACAAGCGCGATTATCGATGACGAGACCCGCTGCGCACAAGTGGACGTTCGCGCCGCGTTTTCGGCGGCACGCCTTCGGCTGGCGCTCGCAACCGGCCGTGCAGAGGGTCAGGGAAGCTAGCGCCGAGATCCAGAAGGTTGCGGGGAAAGACCCGGCATTGACCGCTGCCGGCGCGGTCCTATTCCTGGAGAAGGTGTCGCCTGCGCTCGAACAGGTCGACGGTTCCTCCGGCGCCATCGGCACCGCCGTCAATCACGCGGTCGAGACCTGCGCGACGATCATCGCCGCCGCGTCGGTCGACGACCGAACGCGAGATCGGTGGCTCGACCGGCTCTGGGAAGCGCACCAGAACGACGAGATCCCCTACATCGAACGGCTGGCCGACCACTGGGGCGAACTGTGTGCATCGCAGACGCGCGCTTCTGCCTGGTCCGACAGACTGATTGGCGCCGTCGAGAACATGTGGGGTTCGAACCGGAAGCCCGGAGGCTACTTCCACGGCACGATCGCCTGCCTGAGCGCCCTCTTCCACGCTGGGCGCCACGAGGAGCTGCTCGGCCTCCTCGACAAGGCGCCCCACTCGATGTGGCACTACCGCGAGTGGAGCGTCAAGGCGCTGATGGCCACGGGGCGGAAGGCGGAGGCGATCCGATACGCTGAAGCAAGCCGCGGGCTGAACGACAACCCGATCGCGATTGCTCGCGCCTGCGAGGAGATCCTGCTCGCGTCGGGCCTCGCCGACGAGGCATATTCGAGATACGCGATCGCGGCCAACCAGGGGACGACGTTCCTCGCGACCTTCCGCACAATCGCGAAGAAGTACCCGACCCAGGTGCCCGCCAGGATCCTCGGTGATCTGGTCGCCAGCACTCCGGGTCAGGAAGGCAAGTGGTTCGCCGCCGCGAAGGATGCCGGGCTATACGACGAGGCGATCGCCCTCGCCCACCGAACGCCGTGCGACCCGCGCACGCTGACTCGGGCCGCTCGCGACTTCGCCGCCACGCTACCCGGGTTCGCCGTCGAGGCAGGCCTCGCCGCCCTGCGCTGGATCGCCGCCGGCTATGGCTACGAGATCACGGGCGTAGACGTACTCGCCGCGTGCTCGCGCACCCTGGCTGCCGCGAGAAACGGCGGATGGACTGACGAGATCGAGGGGCGAATCCGCGCGTTGGTCGCCGGTCCACGATCGTCCGCCAAGGACCTCATTGCCGCGTCGCTTGGGACACGAACGATCTCGTGACCTCCAAGCCCGCACCTGCGAAGGCTGCAGCACGACGCGTGACCGCCGCAGCCGTCCCCCTCACGGATAACGCGCTGCTCGCACGACAACATCGCTGCTGCGGGAGTCCGTATCTTCAAGAAGGACTCGACGCCCATCCCCTTACCCATCGCCGACCAGACCCGAGGACACGATCAAGGTTTTTTTGAACACTTCGTGAGGCGCTTCGCCCGCGCGGCGCCTCTTCCCCACTGCGGCTTGCGCGCCGCCCGACGCAACGAGGCTGGATACAGCCCCGCCGGGCTGCCTCGCCCCCTCACTCCCACTCAATCATCAACAGCTCCGGTAAGTCGTTGTCTGGCTTGATGCTTGCCTCGCAACGGCTGCGTTTTACCGTCATCTTTACCGTCATTCTGACTGGGCACGGGAGTTCCGGACTCGAACACGGCCGCCGGCGCCCGCGGCGGAGCCGCGTCGATCACCGATTCAGGGCCGCCGGAGAGAATGACACCGCGCACGCCGAACACACGGACCTCATCCTCACCCATGTCCCAGGGGTGGATCTCGCAGTAGACGCCGCACTCCCGCACGCGTCGCGCGATGAGCTGCGTGTACTGCGCCCCGAAGTCGAGGATCAGGATCCGGTGGGCGTGAATGTCGGGTGGGCGGACGGCGGGCGACTCAGCTGACACGGTGGCACTGGAACACCAGCATGGTGTCCTTCGGCAGCTTCGACAGCTCCGCTTGTGCGCTCTGATCGAGCAAGATCGAGCCTGCGATCATCGCCGTCGCGCGCTCGTCGGGAGTCCGCACGTCATACAGGCGCAGCGCATCACCGCGATCCATCAGCCTCGGCGTCGCCTGCGCAGGCCTGCGCAGAGCGCCGCGCAGCCCGTTCCAAGCAGGATCAACGTGGAAGGCTCCGGGGCCGGCGTCGGGACACTCTGCGGCGTGAAGGTCGCGTCCTGGTTTCAATACCGTGCCCGGCCGACGAAGTCGTACACGACACTGTCGCCGATTCTGATACCTGGCAGGAAGGACTGCACCGCATCGACAGTCGTGGCGTCCACGACGCCCGGGAACTGCTCACCGAGATAGTCCCTCACGAGCGGGTCGGACAGCGTGCCCACGTTCAGGTCACCGGAACCGAGCACGCCTTGCAGTGCCGTCGCCGCCGTCGCGTAGTCGTTCAGCAGGTTCTGTTTCGCAGGGAAACCGGCCGGAGGTGGCGTCCCGGTCACCCACTCGACATTGGTGCCTTCCACGACCCAAGTGGCGAGGCCGCCCTGCACGCGTGCATCGACCGCCGGGTCATTCTGGATCTGTATCCGGAAGCCGTCGGTGATGACGTCGCCGAGCTGCAGGAAGTTCGCACTCTGGGCGGGGGCGCCGGTCGCAGTCAGCGTTCCGAACCAGGCGTCGAACTCACGCGTGTAGGTGCAGACCGGCAGACTGCCGCCGACGCCGGCGATGCAGCCGAAAGTGATCGGCGCAGCGCCTGCGATGGTTGCGTTGCTCAGCATGAGCACCCCCCCCCACAGGCTGGACCTGACGATGCTCCACCACCGGGTCGCGATCATGACTCAGTCCCCCGCGTACCTGCTGCGCCTCGTGGCATCGCCTTGCGCCCCGGCGCGAAACGATCCGGATCGACTGGCTCCCACCAGGCCAATCCCGACGAGCCCGAGGCAGAGCAACATGAGCGAGCCCGGCTCGGGGACGGCCACGGACTGCCGAGTCCACACGGCGTTCTGTTCGAAGAACAGCGCATGCGCAAGGAAGTCGTTGGTCACAACCACGGTGTCCCCGACTTGGCCGGCGACGACGGGGTTGGCCGGCGTACCCACCGTGGCCGGGGCGTTCTCGGTTGTTTCGATGCGGGTCAGGAGATAGGTACTCTCGGTCCCGACGATGTCCAGCAGCGTCAGGCTACCCGGACCAAAGAGTCCTTCCAGGGCCAGCCCTGCGGTGGCATAGGCATCGAGCAGGTTCTGCTGGGCGGGGAAATTGTCGGGCGCCGGATTCTCGCCGAGCACCCACTCGACGTTGGCTTGGCCCAAATTGACCAGCGAGTCGGGCACGTTCTTTACGCGCGCATCGACGGTGGAGTCGTGGTCAATCTGGAACCGGAGTCCATCCGTCACCCGATCGCTCAGCGCGAAGAAATCCTGGCTCGGCGCCGCCGCCCCGATCACCGAGAGCGTGCCGAACCACACGTCGAGCTGGCGCTCCAAGATCCGCTCCGCCTCGATCGTCACCGCGCCAGCGCTGCCCGGGCCGAGCAGCCCGAGCACCAGTGCGAGGCTCGCGAGATGCCAGCTGCCGAGCCTCGCGCGCCAGCCGTACAGGGTCCGGCGTGCCGGCGCCAGCCATTTCGCCGCCGCAGCTGCGGGGTGCCAGTCCGTCTTTGCGATCATGATCCAACCCTCCGGCCCACGCGGCCTCGGCGCAATCCATCTTCGAGACCGCTGCCAACGAGCCAAGCAAGCGACGTGCCAGCGGCGCGACCGCCTGGCAAATCAGGCGGTTGCGTGCGCGGACGCGGCCTGCTACAGAGCGCATGTCAATTAAGTCGACAGCGTCGCCGTGGGCTATGAGGCCGGCCGCGCGTTGTTGTACCTCGCGGTCCAGCGAAATCCGCGCCGCACGGTTTGGATTGGATCCCCGAACATCGCTGCTGGTAGCGTGCCGAAGCAACGTTCGTCGACTGCGCCCGAGGCAACGCGGCATCTGATATAGCGCGAGCAGCTCGAGCGGCTGTGCCGCTACGTGAGCCGCCCGCCGGTGGCGGAGGATCGACTGGCGCTGACGCCCTCGGGCCAGGTGCGCTACACGCTCAAGGCGTCGTACCGCGACGGCACCACGCACATTGTGCTGGAACCCCTGGACTTGATCGCCCGGCTGGCGGCGCTGGTGCCGCCACCGCGGATGCACCTGACGAGGTATCACGGCGTGTTCGCCCCGCACAGCCGGCTGCGCGCGGCGGTGACGCCGGCGCGACGGGGCGTGGGTGCCGCCACCGCCGGTGGCGGAGGCCAAGCCGCCGACCCCGCGTCACGTGGCAATGAACTGGGCACAGCGCCTGAAGCGCGTGTTCGGCATCCAGATCGAGACCTGCGGATAGGCAGTTCAGCGGATAGGCAGTTCAGCGGATAGGCAGTTCAAATCGCCCTGCAGCGCCGTCCTGATTCGTGGAACGGTCCTCTTGCAACGGCGCAACGTGTCTCGGCCCGCCTGAATCCGGCCCGTTGCCCGGCTGGGTGGGCAGGCCGCTGGCTGCGCCCTCGTGCCCTCGATTCCCCGCCCCCACGGGCTCTGTCACCCTCGAACCGCCCGCACCGGCCGTCCACCGCCATCCCGGCACGCACCGCCCCTGCCCGACCGCCGCACCGGTCAGTCCGAACACGGCCACCTTCCCACTCATCGCAGGCAGCCCTGCGACGGCGGCGCCCGCGCGCCAAGCGGCAGCTCGGGCTGAGACTGAGCGGGAGCGCTCTTCTCCAGGTGCGCGAGGATCTTCGCGATCACCTCCGGCGCCTCGATACTGGCGATCACTTTGAGCGGGCCCCCGCAGTGCAGCGGGCACAGGCTTCGATCTCGATGCCGAACATGCGCTTCAGGCGCTGGGCCCAACTCATCGCCACGTGCCTCGGCGTCGGCGGCTGGCCCGAGTCTGCGGCCAGGGCTGTCCGCTTCGAGGCGCCCGTTCCCCGGTGCGCCGGCGTGATGGCCGCTCTTGCTGGGCGGCGCAAACACCCCGTGATACCGGGCCCAGATGCATCCGCGGCGGCGACACCAGCGCCGCGAGCCTCGCGATGAAATCCAGCGGCTCGATCACGAGGTGCGTGGTGCCGTCGCGGTACGGGGTCTTGAGTTGGTAACGTATGTGCCCGGATGAGGTGAGCGCCGTGCGCTCGGTGGCCACCGGTGGGCGGCTCACGTAGCGGCATAGTCGCTCAAGCTTCGCGCGCTGGTGGGGCGCTATGTCGATGCCGGCGTGCAGGGAGAACCCGCCCGCCCGTACCACGCCGTTGGGATCGTCCAGCCACTGCGGCGATCTGGCTGGCACCGTCTGCAGCGTGAACAGCTTCTGACCGGCTCTCGGGCCAACGGCAATGCGGTAGGTGATCGAAGAGCCCAGCAGATCATCCAGCGGGCCGCCTTCGCCCTCCCCGGCGAGCCGGTGCCGTCGGCCACGTACACTCCATCCAGGAACAGCATGTGGAGGTGCACGTTCAGGTTCAGCGCCTGCGGATCGGTCGCGAGCAGGAAACGCAACGCGGGCAGCGACAGGACCCATTGCCGCAGCGGGCGTTCGGGCAGCACCTCATCGGCCAGCAGCGCCGCCGTCTCGACCATGCGGCGCGCCCCGCACGACGGGCAGAACCCGCGCTTCTTGCAGCTGAATGCCACCAGCTTCTCGGCGTGACAGTGCTCGCAGCGCACGCGCAGGAAGCTCTTCAACCCTCCCGCACTTCAGGTAGGCGTCGAACTCCTCCTGCACGTAGTTCGGCAGCGCTCTGCCGGCTTCGGCCCGCAACTGCCAGAAAGCCGGGTAGTGCTGCTCGACGAACTGATACACCAGCGTCATCTCTGGCTGATGCTGCGCATGACCCGGAGGCTCGAGGAATGGCGGCGCACGCGGACGCCGCACGTGGGCAGCAGCGGCAGCAGGCATGAGGAGCGTCCCTGCAGCAGGCGGGGACGCAACAGACTATGGCACCTCGCGCGGCAGCGGTTCAGGCCTATCTCGCGGTCACGCAATTCCTTGTGGCCGCTGAGGTTCTCGACGGGAGTCAGGTGATTTTACCGTCACAACGACCGACAAGGCATCTCGCTTGGAGGTGTCAGAGCGCGATAGATGCCGAAAGCGATATCCAAAAGAGGATGGCATCCGCCCAGCCTCTGACACTGCAGATTTGATTCGCAGGGAGCCCGCCGTGAAGGGTCTGCAGGGATTCGCAGCCACGGCCAGCGCCAGCGGTGCGCCGGGTGTCATTCAAGCAGTTTGGCCGTCAGGGGCGCTCGTCGCCAGAGCGCGGAGCCTCGCCGCCCTTGCGGCGCAGGAAGCGCAGGGCCTTTGCCTTGTCGCCGCGCGTCGCGCGATCCTGGAAGTACTCGGCGGTCTTCAGTGCCGATACCTTCTCGGCAACCGCGCTCACGATGAACTGGTTGAGCGTGCTGCCATCTTCGCGTGCCACCACTTCAGCTGTCCTCTTGAGCGAAGCCGGCAGGCGCAGCGCGTAATTGCTCGGGGTCTTCATGGCTTTGTCTCCTTCAGCATCTGACCAGGGGTCAGGGGCTTGATTCCGAATCGTTCGGCCGGACCCTTGAAGTCGGCCACATTGAACGTCACCAGATGCCGAGCACCGCCATTGGCCGCGCATTCAAGCACCATGTCGTCATCGGCATCACTCAGCTGTGGCCGCCACAGGTAGCGAATCTCCACCGGCTTGATGACACCCGCCAGCACATCGAGCAGGTTGCGCACGTCCTCGACCGCGGCCCCGGCTGCCTTCAGGTGCTCCGGCCGGCTCATTACGGCTTCATATTCGACGAACAGCGGCACGCTTGCCATGGCGACCCGTTTGCCGACCAGAACCTGGCGCAGCAACTCGGACGAAGCCCCAGCCGGCGAGCGCAGTGCGGCGACCATCACGTCCGTATCGAGCACCATACTCATATCGCGGGCAATATAGCATATTCCGGGTGTAGCAGCGGAGATTCAAAGCACCTCTGCGGCGCCGCCCACCTTCCCGAACAGACCTCAGGGTGAATCTGGTCCCTCCTCCGAAAACGCGCTCCGGTTTCGGCCATTTCTTCCCCGAATCTGCCCGCTGACTTGCGCGAGATGCCGGCGCGTCCTGAAGCGCCGTCCTCACTCCCACTCAATCGTCGCCGGCGGCTTCCCCGAGATGTCGTAGACCACCCGATTGATGCCGCGCACCTCGTTGATGATGCGGTTCGACACGCGCCCGAGCAACTCGTGCGGCAGGTGCGCCCAGTGCGCGGTCATGAAGTCCTGCGTCTGCACCGCGCGCAGCGCGACCACGTAGTCGTAGGTGCGCCCGTCGCCCATCACGCCGACCGACTTGACCGGCAGGAACACCGCGAACGCCTGCGAGGTGAGGTCGTACCACGAGCGTCCGTCCGGCCCCTGCGTGTTGCGCAGTTCCTCGATGAAGATCGCGTCGGCGCGACGCAGCAGGTCGGCGTAGTCGCGCCGCACTTCGCCGAGGATGCGCACGCCGAGCCCCGGGCCCGGGAACGGGTGGCGATAGACCATCCCGCGCGGCAGGCCCAGCGCGACGCCGAGTTCGCGCACCTCGTCCTTGAAGAGGTCGCGCAGCGGTTCGAGCAGCTTCAGGTGCAACGTCTCGGGCAGC
>CAZNBS010000149.1:0-5091 GCA_964570955.1 uncultured Burkholderiales bacterium
CCGCCGTGCGACGACCGCGAGCGGGCGGTTATGACATCGACGTCGAGCCGGTGGAGGGAGACCTGGCTGGCGCAGCGGGCATCCGCCGCTTGAACGCCGCAATCGAGCGCGCCGTGGCGCGTTGTCCCGAGCAGTATCTGTGGGCGTATTCGCGCCACAAGCGCCCTCCGGGCGCTCCGCCGCCACCGCAGGGCGAAACCGTATGACGCGCGCCTCTACCCAAGGTGAGCGGCCGTGGCCGGCCTGGCCATCCGATGGGCGTCCGCCGGTGGCGGATGCGGTAGCGGTGTCGGTGGTGGTTCCGGTGTACGACGAGGCCGACAACATCGAACTGCTCGTCGCGCGTATCGAGGCCGCCCTGGTACCGACCGGGCGCGCGTTCGAAGTGATTTGCGTGGACGATGGCTCGCGCGACGCGACGCCCGCGCTGCTGTCGACGCTCGCCGCCGCGCGCCCCTGGCTGCGGCCCATACACCTGATTCGCAACTACGGTCAGTCCGCCGCCTTGCAGGCGGGATTCGATGTCGCCCGAGGCGACACGGTGGTCACCCTCGACGGCGACCTGCAGAACGATCCCGCCGATATCCCGCGGCTGCTCGACCTGCTCGACGCCGACGCGGGGATCGACGTCATTTCCGGCTGGCGCAAGGGCCGCAAGGACCAGGCGCTGTCCCGCCGATTGCCCTCGGCGATCGCCAACCGGATCGTCTCGCGGGTGACCGGCGTGCGCCTGCACGACTTTGGCTGCGCGCTCAAGGTGTATCGGGCCGACGTCGTGCGCGACCTGCGCTTGTACGGGGAACTGCATCGCTTCATCCCCGCACTGGCCGCGGACGTCGGGGCGCGCATCGTCGAGGTCCCCGTGAAGCATCATCCGCGCACGCGCGTCCGCTCGAAGTACGGACTCGACCGCACGGTGCGTGTCGTGCTCGATCTGCTGTGGATACGCTTCCTCATGCGCTTCCTGCACCGCCCGCTGCAGGCATTCGGCGGCATCGGCATGCTTCTGCTCGGCGCGGGCGGCGTGACGCTGACCTACCTCGCCGTGGACAAGCTCGTGTTCGGCCACGCGATCGGCGGGCGGCCACTGCTTCTGCTGGGCGTGATGCTGGTGCTGATGGGGGTGCAGCTCATTGCCACCGGCGTGCTCGGTGAACTACTCACCCGCATCTATCACGAGCCGCAGGGCCGCCCGCACTACCGTGTGCGCTCCCCGTTAGCCGCTGCCGCCCAGCCAGCCCAGCGGGATACGGTGCGCGATGCCGGCGCTGATCGATGAGGCCGGTGCACCGCGCCGCATCCTGCGTTCAGGCCACGCCGGACATCGCAGGCTCTCCTGCGCAGTCGGCCAAGCGCGTGACGAGGTCCCCCACGCGTGCCAGCGCGAGTTCGAGTCGCGACGACCACGGGTGCCCGCAGTTGAGCCGAACGAAGTTCGCATAGCGCCCGCTGGACGTGAACATCGGCCCGGGCGCGAGTGCGATGTCCTGCTCGCGCGCCGCACGGAACAGGGCCACCGCGTCGACCGCCTCGGGCAACTCTACCCATAGCACGAAGCCGCCCTGCGGGGCGGTGATCCGGCAGTCCGCAGGAAAGTGCTCGACCACGGCCTCGGCGGTGCGCCGGACCTGCTGCGCGAAGGCCGCGCGCAACTTGCGCAGGTGATGATCGTAGCCGCCGTTGCCGATGAATGCCGCGATCGCCACCTGCGGCAGTTCGGGGGTGGTGATGGAGGTCATGAACTTGAGCATCTCCACGCGCTCGCGGAAGCGACCTGGTGCGATCCAGCCGATGCGGAAACCGGGCGCGAGATTCTTGGTGAAGGAGCCGCACAGCAGCACGTTGCCGCTGCGGTCCCAGGCCTTGGCCACGAACGGCCGCGCGTCGCCGAAGTACAGCTCGCCGTAGATGTCGTCTTCGATGAGCGGAATGCCGCGCTGCTCCAACATGCGCACGACGCTTTCCTTCTTCGCATCCGGCATCAGGCTGCCCAGCGGATTGCTGAAGTTCGGGATCAGCATCACTGCCTTGACCTGCCCGGGCACGCGCGTGGCCAGATCGAGCGCCTCGAGCGAGATCCCGTCCCGAGGATGGGTGGGTATCTCCAGCGCCCGCATCCCCAGGTTCTCGATCAACTGAAGCAACGTGAAGTAGGTGGGCGATTCGATGGCGATGGTATCGCCCGGTCCCGCGACGGCGCGCAGGGCGAGATTGAGCGCCTCGGTGCAACCGTTGGTGACGACGATCTCCTCGGGCGTCAGGCTGCAGCCGAACTCGACGCCGCGGCGTGCGATGGCGGCGCACAGAGCCGGATGCCCCATGGACATGCCGTAGTGCGAGATCAGGCCGGGACGACGGCGCGCCGCCGCGGCGATCAGCCGCCCCAGCCGTTCTCCGGGATACAGGGCTTCGGACGGTGTGGCACAGCCGAGCGGGGCCACGTCCGGTCGCTCGGAACAGTCGAGATACTCCATCACCAGGCCGCTGATGCCGACAAAGGCCGGTGCGCTAGGCGGAGAGGACAGCGCCGGCTCCGCCATGCGCCGCTGGGCGAGCACGAAGTAGCCGGATTTCGGGCGGGCCTCGATCAATCGCTGATTCTCGAGCCAGCGGTAGGCCTGCATCGCGGTGGAGATGCTGACCTGATGCTGCGTCGAGAGCTGGCGCACCGACGGCAGCCGATCACCGGCTTTCAGGCTGCCGGCCTGGATCGCCGCGGCAAGTCTGCCGGCGAGCTCCTGGTAGAGGTGGGGAAAGCGCGCGTTCACAAGCAGCGATCCTGGCGGAGGTCGACCGGGGATGCCAGGTACAGTACCGATGCACCTCGACCATAACAGATCCGGCCGACGGGAATCTGTTACGGTTCATGTTTCGTTTTTCTGCGTCTGTTGCGGTCAGTATGCACGCTCTAGGATCTCTCCGCACGTCGAGGAGATCGGGCCATGCTTACGCTGCGGAAGGGACGCCACCTGCGCATTCGGGCGGGGTCGAGGGTGTATTGCCTGTCGGGCACGCTATGGATCACGCAAGGCGGTGATCCGTGCGATCATTTCGTCTCTGCCGGCGCCAACGTGTGCCTGGAGCCCGTGGGGATCGCCCTGGCCGAGGCATGGGGAGGGGACGCGATCCTGTCCATCGACCCGATGAGCCGCGGCCCACGTTGGTGGACACGTATGCACGGGCTGCTATCCGGGAACGCCACCTGCAACCCGGCGCCCGAGTGAACCGCTACGGTACTTCGAGGTGTACTTTGCTCTCATGACCGGTGTGCTGGCGTCCGAGGCGCCCAATCTCCAACTGCTCTCGTTGCCCGGGAACGATACGGGCATCGCTGCAGACGTGCTGGCCGGGCTGGGTGCCGTCCCCAAACGCCTGCCGCCCAAACTGTTCTACGACGCGACCGGCGCCGGACTGTTTCAGGCGATCTGCGGCACGCAGGCCTATTATCCGACGAGGCTGGAGACCGAGATTCTCGGCCGTTGCGCGGATGACCTGGCCCGCGCACTCGGTCCCGGCACGACCGTGATCGAGCCAGGTGCCGGCGAAATGCGCAAGATCCGGCTCCTGCTTCCGGCATTGAAGCCCCGTGCCTACTTCGCAGTGGATGTGTCAGAAGGCCAGTTGTTCGACGAGGCGGGGTGCCTTGCGGAAGAATATCCGCAGCTGATGGTCACGGCGCTGGCCGGCGATTTCGCCGATCCCCGGGTGCAGAGGCAGCTTGCGGCGGCATCTCCGCCGCGCGTCCTGTTCTTTCCCGGCTCCACGCTGGGGAATTTCGAGCCCGGTGCGGCGCGCGACTTCCTGCGCGCCATGCGCGCAGTGACGTCACCGTCCGGGGCGTGCCTCATCGGCATCGACCTGGTCAAGTCGCGCGCAGTCCTGGAACGCGCCTATGACGATCCGGAGGGCATCACGGCGCGCTTCAATCTGAACCTGCTGGTGCGCATCAACCGCGAACTGGGCGCCGACTTCGACGTATCGGCTTTCGCCCACCGCGCCTTCTACGATGCACGGCAGCAGCGCATCGAGATGCACCTGGTGAGCGCGCGCGCGCAGCGCGTGCAGGTCTGCGGGCGCACCATCTCGTTCGCGGCCGGCGAGACGATCCATACGGAGAACTCGTACAAGTACCAGCCGGCACAGTTCGAATCGCTCGCACGCGAAGCGGGCTTCCCGGAGGCATGCCGGTGGAGCGACCCGCTCGAGCACTTCGCCGTCTTCCTGTTGCGCTGACCACCCGGTGCGCGGCATCGGGCGCTAGAATGCAGACCGTGCATGGCGCCCGTCGCGAGGAAAGGTAAACGCGCGGCCGCGTCGCACCGTTGTTGCATGAGGCGATCCGCGCTACCGCGGTCGATAACAGGAGGAGAGAGCATGTCGAGAATGCATCTGGTTGCCGCCGCGCTGGCGCTGACCGTTGGTGCCGCGCACGCCCAGACCATCAAGATCGGCTTCATCGACCCGCTGTCCGGGCCATTCGCCAATGTGGGCGAACAAGGCCTGCGCGGCTTCCAGCTGGTGGTCGACGAGATCAATGCGCGCGGGGGAGTGAACGGCCAGAAGTTCGAGCTGGTCGCGCTGGACAGCAAGGCCAACCCGCAGGAGGCGCTGAACGGACTCAAGCAGCTCACCGACCAGGGCATGCGCTACGTCTTGCAGGGCAACTCCTCGGCGGTGGCGGCCGCGCTCTCCGACGGCGTGGCCAAACACAACCAGCGCAACCCCAAGAAGACCATCCTCTTTCTCAACTATGCCGCGGTCGATCCCGCGCTGACCAACGAACGCTGCAACTTCTGGCACTTCCGGTTCGACGCGGATGCCGACATGAAGATGCAGGCGCTCACCAACTACATGGCGCAGCAGAAGAAGATCCAGAAGGTGTACCTGATCAATCAGGACTACGCCTTCGGGCAGGCCGTGTCGAAGAGCGCACGCGAGATGCTCACCAAGAAGCGGCCCGACATCAAGATCGTCGGGGACGATCTGCACCCGCTGGGCAGGGTCAAGGACTTCGCGCCCTACATCGCGAAGATCAAGGCATCGGGTGCCGACTCCGTGGTGACGGGCAACTGGGGCGCCGACCTGTCGCTG
>CAZNBS010000149.1:5101-12268 GCA_964570955.1 uncultured Burkholderiales bacterium
AGGCGGGCAAGGACGCCGGACTGGCGGTGGACTACTACACCTACTACGCCGGCATCGCCGGCGGCCCGACCGCGATCGGCGAAGCCGGTGCCGAGCACGTCAAGCAGATCAGCCATTGGCACGCGAATGTCGGGGATGCCAAGTCGGACGGGCTCGTCCAGGCCTATCGCAAACGCTATTCGGACAGCAAGGACGACTTCGTGTGGTTGGCCTCGCACAACGCCATCGGGATGCTGGCCAAGGCGATCGAATCGTCGAAGTCGACCGATCCGCTCAGGGTCGCCCTGGCGCTGGAGGGCATGAAATTCGAGACCTTCACGGGCGAGGTGACGATGCGCAAGGACAATCATCAGCTGTTGCAGCCGATGTTCATCTCCACGTTCACCAAGGCAGGCAAGCCCGGCGTGCAGTTCGACCTGGAACGCACGGGTCTGGGTTTCCGCACCGACGGGCGGATCGAGGCGAAGGACACGGTGACCGACACGAGCTGCAAGATGCGTCGTCCCAAGAGCTGACCGGAGCCTGAAACGACACCGGGCGGCAGCGCCGCCCGGGTCAGGATGTATCCGCGTTCAGCCTGGCGGGCCCTCGCCGCCTACTCGATGCACTGGATGAAGTTGCAGACCCGTTCGCAGTCAGGCGAGAAGCCGCATTCGAACTGCCCGTAGTTCGCGGCGCCGTCGGCACCCATGCCGCATTGCTCCTCGGCGGCGATCTTGTTCATCTTGGGCCGCCACTCGCACTGATGGCAGGCCGTCAGTCCGGGAAGCTCAAGCGTCTCCTGACGTACCGTATTCGTCGCATTCGGACGGGCCTCGCGCAACGCGTCCAGGCTGGCGTCGCTGTCCGCTGCGCCCGCGCCAGCCGTGTGCAGCAGTGCGACGGCTGCCAAAGCAAAGACCGACTTCTTCATGTGCCCTCCGTGCGTCCGGCTCCACACCATATCCATCCTGCCACTTTCCGGCGGTGCCGGTCCATTCGCCTTGACCTGGATCAAGTGCGCCTGTCGGCGTCCGGCTCGCGGCCCCCGTGCGATGGCTCGCCGTCATGCTCGGCGAGTACGATCCCGGCCGGCTTGGGCCGACGGTTGCGCAGCTTGCCCGCTCCCAACACCCCGCCGATGATCACCAGGTAGACGACCCAGTTCACCCAGGGCATGTCGGCGATCCGAGCGGAGACGAGCGGTTCGTGCAGGATCATCTTGGCGGAGGTCCAGGCGAGCACGCCGGCGCCGAGATACACGATGACAGGATACCGGTCGACGAGCTTCAGGATGAGCGTGCTGCCCCAGACCATGATCGGGATGCTGATGAGCAGGCCGATCACGACCAGCAGCATGCTGCCGTGCGCCGCCCCGGCCACCCCCAGCACGTTGTCCAGGCCCATCACCGCGTCGGCGATGACGATGGTGCGGATCGCCGACCAGAACCCGGTGATCTTGGCGCCGCCCACATGCTGTTCCTCATGTTCGTCGCCGGCCAGCAGCTTGTAGGCGATCCACACCAGCAGCAGGCCGCCGGCGAGCATCAGTCCGGGGATCTTCAGGAGTTGAACCACGATCAGCGTCATCGCCACACGAATCGCGATGGCGCCGCCCGTGCCCCAGACCACCGCGCGCATCTGCAAGTCCTGCGGCAGCTTGCGTGCCGCCAGCGCGATCACGATGGCGTTATCGCCGGCAAGGACGAGGTCGATGACGATGATGGCCAGCAGGGCCGAGAAGAACTGGGGCGAGAAGAATTCCATGGTCGGGGGAGCGGTGCGCGCAAGGTGCCGGAACGGTATCCAGCAAGTGCCGTGTCGCCTTGGGCTATCCTTTGAGTCTGTTGATTCTTATGACTTCGCTGAGCCGTCGCAGTCCGCGCATAATCTGCGCGAGGTGCAGGCGATTGTGCACCTGAAGGGTGAAGTGGATGTTGCTGTAGGCCGGACTGTCGCCCGGTTCCACGCTGACGTTCTCGATGTTCGAGTCGTTGTCGGAGATCTCCGCCGCGACCTTCGCCAGGACACCCTGCTGGTTGGACGCGAGCAGCTTGATGTTCACCGAGAACAGCTTGCGTGTCTCCGGCGCCCACTCCACATCGAGCCACTTCTCCGGTTCGCGCTTCATCTTGGCGATCACCGGACAGTCATGCGTGTGCACGATCATGCCGCGTCCCTTCTTGATGAAGCCGATGATCGGGTCGCCCGGAATGGGATGACAGCACTTGGCGAACTGCAATGCCATGCCTTCGGAGCCACGGATGACGATCGGCCCGGGAGCCGCTGCCGGTGCGCTCGCGTGACTGGTGCTGGGCAGCAGCTTGCGTGCGATCACGATGGCCAGGACGCGGCCGAGTCCGATGTCGGCCAGGACTTCCTGGCGGTCCTTGCCGCCGGTCTCCTTGAGCAAGCGCTCCCAGTCCGCCTCCGTGATGCTGCGCAGCCGACCGCCCAGTGCACCCAGCGCCTGGGACAGCAGGCGCTCACCCAACTGCGCCGACTCCTGATACTGCATGGTCTTGAGGAAGTGGCGGATGTGGTGACGCGCCTTCGCGGTGACGACGAAGTTGAGCCACGAGGGATTCGGCTTGGCGTGGCTGGCGGTGATGATCTCGACGCGGTCGCCGTTCTTCAATTCGGTGCGCAGTGGCTCCAGCTCGTGGTTGAGCTTGGCGGCCACGCACCGGTTGCCGATGTCGGTGTGCACCGCATAGGCGAAGTCCACGCAGGTCGCCCCGTGCGGCAGCGCCATGATCTTGCCCTTGGGCGTGAATACGTAGGTCTCGTCCGGGAACAGGTCCACCTTGACATGCTCCAGGAACTCGACTGAATCCACGCTCTCGGACTGCATCTCGAGCAAGCTCTGCAGCCACAGGTGCGTCTTCTGCTGCAGTTCGCTCAGCGACGCGTCGGTGCTCTTGTAGAGCCAGTGGGCGGCCACGCCGGCCTCCGCCAGCTTGTGCATTTCGAGCGTGCGCACCTGGATCTCGATGGGGCTGCCGAAGGGGCCGAACAGCGTGGTGTGCAGCGACTGGTACCCGTTGGCCTTGGGAATGGCGATGTAGTCCTTGAACTTGCCGGGTATCGGCTTGTACAGGCCGTGCAGCGCACCCAGGGTCAGGTAGCAGGCCGGGACGTCCTGCACGATCACCCGAAAGGCGTAGATGTCCAGAACCTTGGAGAAGGACAGGTTCTTGTCCTGCATCTTGCGGTAGATGCTGTAGAGATCCTTCTCGCGCCCGGTCACCTGCGCCTCGATGCCCGCATCTTCCAGGCGCTGCCGGATGCCCGCCTGGATGCGCTCGACCACCTCCTTGCGGTTGCCGCGCTGCTGTTCGAGCGCCTTGCGCAGCACGCGGTAGCGGTTCGGGTACAGGTTCTGGAACGCGAGATCCTCGAGCTCCTGAAACAGGCTGTTGAGGCCGAGTCGGTTGGCGATCGGTGCGTAGATCTCCAGTGTCTCTCTGGCGATGCGCGCGCGCTCCTTGGGATGCATTGCACCGAGCGTGCGCATGTTGTGCAGCCGATCGGCGAGCTTGATCAGGATGACGCGCACGTCGCGCGCCATGGCCAACAGCATCTTGCGGAAGTTCTCCGCCTGCGCGTGCTCCTGGCTCTCGAATTCGATCTTGTCGAGCTTGGACACACCGTCGACGAGATCGGCCACCATCTTGCCGAAGCGTTCGCTGATCTCGACCTTGGTGACGGTGGTGTCCTCCATCACGTCGTGCAGGAGGGCGGCGGTCAGCGCCTGCGGGTCGAGGTGCCACTGGGCGAGGATGGTGGCCACGGCGACCGGGTGCGAGATGTAAGGTTCGCCGGAGCGGCGGAACTGTCCTTCGTGTGCGGCTTCCGAGAATTCGAATGCCGACTGCAGCTGACGCACGTCCTCGGCGCGCAGGTAGCTGGTGGCGTCTCGGAGAAGGAGCTGGGCCTCGGACATGTTGGCGTTCGACGGCAGTGGCACGCGTCCGGTACGAGGCGGTTGGGTCGGCGGGCTAGCGTGCCGTCGCGTCAGGCACTGCCCTCAGGTCTGGCCCCGATTGAGGATCTCGGTTCCCACCTTGCCGGCGGCGATCTCGCGCAGCGCGGTGACGGTCGGCTTGTCGCGCGCACCATCGATCATCGGCGAGGCGCCCTGGGTGAGCTGCCGCGCCCGGTACGTGGCCGCCAGGGTCAACACGAAACGATTGGGAATAGCTTTCAGGCAGTCGTCCACGGTTATGCGTGCCATGGCCACCTCACTTCATTGCATTGATCAGATCACGATGACGCGTGAGCTGGGCCGTCACCTGGAGGCGAGTGGCGCGGACGATGCTCACGAGATCGACCACAGCCACGTCAAAGTTCTGATTGATAATAACATAGTCAAACTCCTCCACATGGCCGATCTCCTCGCGTGCGTTGGCCAGCCGGCTCTCGATCACGTCGCTGGCGTCCTGTCCGCGCGAGGTGAGCCGCTTGCGCAGGACCTCCAGCGACGGAGGAAGGATGAACACGGTGACGGCACCCGGCACCAGCCGCCGCACCTGCTGCGCCCCCTGCCAGTCGATCTCGAGGAGGATGTCGCGTCCTGCACGGGTGCGGGATTCGATCCACGCCTGCGAGGTTGCGTACAGGTTTCCGTGAACCTCGGCGCTCTCCAGGAAGTCGCCCTGCGCGGCCATGTGCACGAACGTCTCGCGCGAGACGAAATGATACTCGCGCCCATCCAGTTCCCCGGAGCGCGGAGCGCGGGTGGTATAGGAGACGGACAACTCCAGGTCCGGCTCGCGCTCGAGCAACGCGTTGACCAGGCTGGTCTTGCCCGCGCCCGATGGTGCGCAGATGATGAACAGGTTTCCGTGCACGGCTCCCGGTCCGGCTTTCGATCGCTGTAAGTCAATTTCGGCTGCGGGCTGCGGGACTTGACCGCGGCACCGGCCGCGCGGAGCTGCCGTCATTCGATGTTCTGGACCTGCTCGCGCATCTGCTCGATCAGGACCTTCAGCTCGACCGCCGATTGCGACACATCGATGTCCACCGACTTGGAGGCGAGCGTGTTGGACTCCCGGTTCAGTTCCTGCATCAGGAAATCCAGTCGCTTCCCGACCGCGCCGCCCTGCTTGAGGATGCGGCGGATCTCGGCGAGGTGGGTCGCGAGCCGCGACAGTTCCTCCTCCACGTCGATCTTGGCCGAGAACAGCACCAGTTCCTGGCGGATACGATCCTCGTCCAGTTCCGCCGCCGCGTCGCGCAGCCTTGCAGCGAGCCGTTCGCGGTAGGCCTGCACCAGCAGCGGTATCTTCGGCCGTACCCGCGCCGCCAGTTCCTCCATCCTCGTCACGCGCTCGAGCAGCATGTCGCGCAGCTTGTCTCCCTCCCGTGCCCGGGTCGCACCGAAGTCATCCAGCACGCGCCCCACCAGAGCCAGCGTCTGCTCGCGCAGTTCCTCCTGGGACAGGGTGTCGGTGGCGAGCATTCCGGGCCAGCGCAGGACCTCGTTCACCGACAGGGGCGCAGCCCCCGGCAGGAGCTCCCGCACCTGCAGATCGAGCGCCGAGAGCTGGTGCAGCAGCGTGGTGTTCAACTCGGGCGCGAGGATGCCGTTCGCGCTTTTCTGAAAGCCGATGCGGCACTCCACCTTGCCGCGCGTCAGCCGCGCGCTGAACCGTTCGCGCAAGGCCGGTTCGAATGCACGCAAATCGTCGGGCAGACGGAAGGCGAGGTCGAGGTAGCGGTGGTTGACCGACCTGATCTCCGCGCTGAGCGTTCCCGCCGGCAGGTCCTGGACCAGCGCGGCGAAGCCGGTCATGCTGTAGATCAAGGGAGTACTCCGGCGTGTAGCGTGGTGGCGTGGTTTTGACTTCGCGCCCAGGCGCCACCACAATGTAGTTGTCGCCGGAAGATAGCACACAATCCGGCGCTTCAATCCCGCCTCCGCCGTTTCCGCCGGGGGCATTCAGCTGCCCGAAGGCTACCGTCATGCGACCCAGCGGCCGTGCCGTAGACGAACTGCGCGACGTGCGCATCACGCGAGGATTCACGCGCCACGCGGAAGGATCGGTGCTGATCGAGTTCGGCGAGACGCGCGTGCTGTGCACGGCCAGCGTCGAGGAGCGGGTGCCGCCCTTCGTCAAGGGCAGCGGCCGCGGATGGCTGACCGCCGAGTACGGCATGCTGCCGCGTTCAACGAACACGCGGACACAACGCGAGGCGGCTGCCGGGCGGCAGACGGGACGCACGCAGGAGATCCAGCGCCTGATCGGCCGCAGCCTGCGTGCCGTGACCGACCTTGGTCTGCTCGGCGAGCGCACCATCCAGGTCGATTGCGACGTGCTGCAGGCGGATGGGGGTACGCGCACGGCCAGCATCACCGGCGCCTTCGTCGCCGTGCACGACGCCGTCGCCAGACTGCGCGCGGCCGGTCTGGTCGAGCGCGATCCGCTACGCGATTTCGTGGCCGCCGTGTCGGTGGGCGTCTACCTGGGCACGCCGGTACTCGATCTGGACTACGCGGAGGACTCCGCCTGCGGCACGGACATGAACGTCGTCATGACCGGGCGCGGCGGCATCGTCGAATTGCAGGGCACGGCCGAGGGCGAACCGTTCGCACGCGAGCAACTGGATGCGATGGTGGACCTGGCTGCGGCGGGCATTTGCCGGCTGGTGCGCGCGCAGCACGAAGCGCTCGGACTGCCGCCGGCACGCTAGGGGTCGTGGCCGCGTGAAGACGCTGGTGCTCGCCAGCGGCAATGCCGGCAAGATCCGCGAGTTGCGTGTCCTGCTCGAGGGTCTCGGTATCGACGTGGTGCCCCAGTCGCACTTCGGTGTGAACGAGGCCGAGGAACCGCACGCCACCTTCGTGGAGAACGCGCTCGCCAAGGCGCGGCACGCCTCCCGCCTCACCGGGCTGCCGGCGCTGGCGGACGATTCGGGCATCTGCGTGCACGCGCTGCGCAGTGCCCCCGGCGTGCATTCGGCACGCTTCGGCGGCGAGCCGCGCTCGGACGCGCGCAACAACGATCGCCTGCTCGAGACGATGGCCAGCGTGGAAGACCGGCGCGCCCACTACTATTGCGTGCTGGTGCTGCTGCGGCACGAGCACGATTCCGAGCCGCTGATCGCGGAGGGGAGGTGGCACGGGGAGATCCTGCGGGCGCCGCGCGGCGACGGCGGCTTCGGCTACGACCCGGTGTTCCTGCC
>CAZNBS010000150.1:0-12253 GCA_964570955.1 uncultured Burkholderiales bacterium
CCGCCCGCCACGGCAAGCGCTCCCCGCACCGGCGCCTGACGCAACACACGACCGCGCCGTTCATCGCGCGAGCGCCGGCCCGGCGGACCGCAGGTCGAGGTGCGCGACCGCCACGCTCGCACCCGGCGCGACTTCGACCTGCATTCCGCAGCGGTGAGCGAGCGCGATCATCGCCTCGTTCTCCGGCAGGATCTGGCCGATCAGTTCGGCCAGCCCGCTCGTCGTGCAATAGTCGATCATCTTCGAGAGCAACGCGCGCCCCAGGCCGCGGCGCTTGGCGTCGCTGCGCACCAGGATCGCGAACTCCGCCGTCGTCCCGCCCGGATAGACGAAGGCGCGCACTTCGCCGACGATCTCGCCCGCGTCGGGCCCATCCGGCGCTGTCGCCACGAAGGCCATCTCGCGGTGGTAGTCGATCTGCGTGTGCCGGGCGAGGTCGCGGGCGGGCAGGCTTCGCACCAGCGTGAAGAAGCGCAGCCGGAAGTCCGGCGCCTGCGTGGCTTCGATGAAGCGTGCGTAGGCGCCCGCGTCTTCGGGCTTGATCGGGCGCAGCAGCATCGGCTGGCCGTCGAGTTCGATCGTCTGCTCGAGTTCCTTCGGATAGGGACGGATCGCGAGACGCTCGCTGCCCCATGCCGACGCAGGCGCGAATCGCATCCGCGCGTCGAGCGCCACCGCGCCTCCTTCGTCGACGAGCCGCAGATCGATTTCGAGTTCGCGCAGCGCCTCGTGATCGACGACGAGTTGCGACACCCGCGTCAGCATCAACGCGAGCACATCGCCGTCGGCCAGGCCAGCGCGTGCGATCGTATCGGCAGCCAGCGAATGGTCAAGCGGCAGCAACCCGATTGCAGCGGCACCTCGTCCGGCCGCATCGGTCCTGTCCAGCCTCGCGAACAGGCCGAACACCGGATCGGGCGCCACGCGCAGCGTCAGTTCGAGCGCACGACTGCGCGGCCCGTGCGCGCGCCCGCGGGCGCCCTCTGCGCCTTCACCGGGTGGCACTCCGGGCGCAATGCCGTAGGCGCCGAGCAGCGCACGCGTTTCCTCTGCCGTTGCCTGCCCGCGACCTTCCGACAGCGCCTGCCGCAGTATCCGGTGCGCCGTTGCCCCGTCGGGCACGAAGTCGGCCATGATCGACGGCGGCGCCTGCCGCAGAGTCTCCTGGTTACGGCGATGTTCCACCGTGTGCAGGAACGCCTGCACCGCGGCCTCGGGCGTCTCGTACACCGCGATGCCGGCATCGCGCAGCGGCTGCGCCGCGCCGAAGGCGCCGTCGCCACCCATCCAGCAGGCCAGCAGGTTGTGCACGCGATCGCCGGCCGCGCGCGCGCAGGCCTCGGCAACTTCACGTGCGTCCGCCGCCCCGCTCGGCGCATGAGTCACCAGCGTGCTGTCGCGCCCGGGAGCCTCCAGCAGCGCCTGCAGGCTCGCGCCGTAGCGCCGCGCATCGGCGTCGCCGCCCAGGTCGACCGGGTTGACCGGCAGCGACGATTCCGGCAGCAGTGCGCGCAGGCGCGCGCGGGTCGGCGCATCGAGCACCGCGAGTTCGCCGCCGGCTCCTGCGAGCGCATCGGTGGCAATGACCCCGGGACCGCCTGCATTGGTCAGGATCGTGAGTCTCTCGCCTTCGAGCGCGCGCGCCCGCGTCAGCGTCTCCGCCGCGGCGAACAGATCGGCCACCGTGTCCACCCGCAGCATGCCCGCCCTGCGCACCACTGCGTCGAACACCGCGTCGTCACCGGGATCACTGCCGGTGTGCCGCATCGCGGCCTGTGCACCGGCGCGGGTGCGCCCCGACTTCAGGACGATCACCGGCTTGCCGCGCGACGCCGCGCGTGCCGCCGACAGGAACTTGCGTCCGTTCTGCACCGACTCGAGATAGAGCAGCACGGCGCGAGTCGCCGGGTCGCTGCCCAGGTAATCGATGATGTCGGCGGCGTCGATGTCGATCGCCTCGCCGACCGAGGCGACGCAGGAGAAACCGATGTTTCGCGAGGCGGCCCAGTCGAGCGCCGCCGAGGTCAGCGCGCCCGACTGCGAGACGAACGCGATGCCGCCGCACTGCGCCGGCGCGGCCGCGAAACTCGCGTCGAGCCCGAGCGACGGAACGACCAGACCCATGCTGCCCGGACCGAGGATGCGCAGCGAGTGCGGCCGGGCCGCGTCCAGCAGCGACTGGCGCAGCGTCGCGGCGTCCCGCGGCTGGTGCGGGACGCTGGTGATCACCACCGCCGCGCGCGTGCCGCGCTCGCCCAGCGTGCGAACGATGCCCGGCAAGGTGGCCGCGGGCGAAGCGAGAATCGCGAGGTCGGGCGCCTCGGGGAGCCCGGCCACGTCGGGAAACGCGCGCAGGCCCGCAACCGAAGCGCACTTCGGGTTCACCGGCCACACCGCGCCGCGAAACCCGCCTCGCAGCAGGTTGCGCATCAGCGCGGCGCCGACGCTGCGCGCGCGATCGGAGGCGCCGATCACCGCAACCGATCGCGGTCGCAGCAGGTAATCGAGGTTGCGGATCGTCACGCTGGCGCTACTTCACCAGCGTGACGGGCACCGGAGCGAGCTGGACGATCTTTGCAGCAACCGAGCCGAGCACGAGCCCGGCCACCGCGCCGAGTCCGCGCGTACCCATGACGATCGCGGCACAGTGTCTCTCGCGGGCAAGCTCGAGGATCGTGTCGGCCGCAGCGCCGTTACGCAGGCAGCGCTCCCAGGTCACGCTGGCGCGCCCGAGCAGCGAAGCGGCGGAATGCATCGCTTCGTCCGCCGCTTCGAGTTGCCGCAGCATGTCGCTGCGCTTTTCCGCGCGCGAGCGCGTTCGCGGCAGTTCGGGCTGGACGTTCAGCAGCAGGATCCGCGCCTTCAGGCCGCCCGCGACCAGCTTGATCGCGTGCCTGACCGCGCGCTCCGCAGGCTTCGAGCCGTCGACCGGCACGAGGAGTTCGATCATTGCCTTGCCCGCCCCGGATGCCGCCACGTCGGCCGCGGCAGTCGGGCACCCGCGGCGGCCGCGCGTCGGCGCGATAGAATGGACCGAGGTTAGCATGCGTGCAGCCACGCGGCCGCGCGGCACGGACATTCGGAGGAAAGCGGACATGCCCGGACTCGAGCAGAAGCAGATCGACCACCTCGCGACGATGATGGACGACAGATGGGCCCGGGAGTTCCGCGAAATCCGCTCGCTGTTCTCGGCGATGGACGAAGACCGGCAGCGGATCACGCTGGGCGAAAGCCTCGAAGAGGCCACGGACGACGCACTGCTCGTCAAGCTTTCGGCCGTGGACGACCCGCTCATCCGCCAGAACCTGCAGGACGTGCGCGACATCATCGGCGCGCGCCAGCGCATCGCCGCCGGCAAGTACGGAGAATGCATCGACTGCGGCGCCGACATCGCCTACGAACGGCTGATCGCCTATCCGACTGCCAAGCGCTGCATCGGCTGCCAGCGCGAGCACGAGAAACGCAAGGCTGCGGCCCGGTAGGCGGCCACGCCACGCCGGCGCGGTGCTGGCGCGCCCGCTGGCCCAGGCCGAAGCGCAGGACGTTACTGCGACGTCCGGCTCGACCAGAAGCGACAAGCGCGACACTGGGGCGCATCGAAAGGCGATTCGGCGCGCACGGTGGCCGCCTCCCGCTGGATGACCGCCGTGCTGCGCCGCCGCGCCTCTCGTGGCGATTCCCCGAAGTACTTGCGGAACGAGCGACTGAAGTGCGCCGAGTCGTTGAAACCCCATTCATAGGCAATCGCGCTGATCGGGCGCATGTCCGCGTCCGGCTGCAACAACTCGTGCCGGCAGTTTTCGAGACGCCGGATGAGCACCCATCGCATCAACGACAGTGGCTCGGTCAGGAAGAGCCGATGGATCTGACGCGGCGACAGGTGCACTGCCCTGGCGATCAGGTGCACGTCCAGGTCCGGATTGCGCAGGTGTCGGGTCGCTGCCGCCAGGACCCGCTGGATACTGGCTCGCGACAGCGCGCTGTATCGAGCGCCGTTCTCGGGAGCGGAGTTCGCGACCGCACCGGCCAGATGCACCATCGAATCCGCGACCACCCTGGCGCTCGGGGAATCGAGGGAGATCGCGTGGCGCGCAAGCGCGCGGGAATGCTCGATGAACAATGCGGGCGCAGCGGCAGCGCCTGGAATGGCAGTCAGCAGCGAATGCCGCGCACGCGGGAAGAGGTCGTAGAACTCGCGCTGGGGCGTGTTCAAGGCGATGACGTGACTCGCTGCATGGAAGTCGAGTTCGATCGGGTCATCAGAGGAAACGAGGGCGATGGCGGTACGCGACAGCTCGCACCGACGCTCGCCCTGCATCACCGTCGCGCGGCCATCGAGCAGCGCCAGCACCGTCACCTCCGAGTCGGCCCGTCTCGGCCCCGCCGACAGGGACATCGGCGCTCCGGCGATCTCGGTCAGCCGGATGCGATCGATGCGGCGCACCGCCAGCCGGCCATGGAATGTCTCGTCATCCGGGCGGCCGTCCCGGGCCTGGATATCGAGCAGGGCGCCGAGTGCCGCCCGCCATTGCGCAAAACGCCTCTCCGGCGGCACCTGGGCGGTGTCGAAGAGATACTCCATGAGCCCCCTCTGCTGCTGTCGATCGTGCCTGATCGATCATCGACCGTCTCGCGCTGCCGGTTGCCGCCAGCGCGCCATCGATCGTCGCACGTTGCTCGCAGGAATGGGGGATTTCGTCGCGCACACGACATCCGGGGCGACCAGCGCCGGAGCGCGACGCCGCGCCCGGCGATCAACTCAACTGCAGCTGCCGCAGCAGTTGCCGGGTGCCCTGCCGATGCGCACGCGCCAGAGGTCCGGGCCCTGCTCGAGGTAGTCCCAGGTGAAAAGGCCGTGGAAGTTCGACTTGAACTGGCGGTACAGCGGCTGGGGGTCGTGATCGTTCATCAACTCCAGCGCGCCGCCCTGCGGCAGAGCCTTGAACGCGGAGAAGATCCGGTCGTGGCGTTCGCCCGGCGCGATCGTACGGACGTCGATCGTCGCCGGAACTGCTTCGCTGATCGTTGCAGACTCCACGGCTCTCGGGCGGATGACTTCTCTCATGGCTGCCAGTTCTCCGGTTTCGGGCTTGAAAGTGCGTGCAAAGTATATCTTCCAATCCGCCTGTTCGCTACGAGAGCGCCTCCGGGCGTTGACCGCGATCATCCCGCGCCCCGTGGTCCGAACGGATAATCTCTGGTTCTCCACCTTGCGGGAAGCGCTTCGATGACCCGGATCCAGATCTTCGAGTCGGCACGTTCGGAGGCGGGGCGCAATGCGCCGAAGCGCCTCGAGGCGATGGCGGACATCGCGCGCACCCGCGGGGAGGGCACCGACATCGAGCACTACGAATTCGCGAGCGACGCTCCCGAGTTCCTGCGCAACCCGCAGGTCAAGGCCTACATCGACACGGTGGGTGCCGACGCGCTGCCGCTGGTCCTGATCGACGGCCAGCAGGCGCTCGCCGGGCGCTATCCCACGCGGGCCGAACTGGCCCTCTGGAGCGCAGCGTCGATCGTCAAGCTGCATCCCGACAGCGGCGACTGCTGCAGCGGCGGGCACTGCGGTTGAGCGGAGCTGTCCGGAAGTTCGCTTCGAAGTCGGCGACGGACTCTGCGTGGAAATTGATCACGTCTTCGGCGTCGAGAACCCGGCCGACAATGACCTCGTCTTCAGCGTCGAAGGCCATGCTGGCGGCGTTACGAAAGATCGCGCGCCACCGGTTGCGCGCAGAGCGAGCGAGTCAGCCCTGCGCGACCTTCGCGAGGAGCCGGCGCAGTTGCGTGCGCTCGCGAGGCGTCAGCGGCGCAAGCGTGGCGGCGGTGGCGTCCAGCTCGATCGGTACGAGACGCCGGGTCAGCGTGGCGCCTTTTCCGGTCAGGCTCACCATGAGCAGGCGCCGATCCGCGGGGGCACGCTCGGTGCGAACGAGGCCGCGTCGGCCGAGGCGCTGCACGATCGTACGCACGTTGGCCGGCTCCATGACGACGAGGCGGCCCAGAAGATTCTGGGAGACGGACCCCCGCTCGTGCAGGCGCGCGAGGACGGCGAACTGGGGCGGCGTCAGGTCGTGTGCACCGATGCCGCGCCCGAGGTTGGCCGTGGCGCGCTGATACGCGCGCCGCAGCAGGAAACCCACCTGGTCGTCGAGACAGTAGCCGGGGCCGGCCGACGGACCGATGCCGGTTTCAGTCGACGTTTTGCGCATCCCGGTACATGACCTTGTGGCGGCTGTTCGCGACCCACTCGTCGATCTGGGTGTCGGTCATGAAATGAGCGTCGTCGAACCGGTTCCAGTTGACGATCTCGTTCAGTTCCTTCTTCCAGCGCTTGTAGGCCGGCCTGGCCGGCGGCCCGAAGCACATGATGTCGAGCACCGACAGGGCATCGGGAATGCCGAGCAGCGGTTTCATCGCCCGTTGCGCGTACTCCTGTCCGATCGCGGTGACCCACCAGACGTTGTAGCCGAGGGCGGCCGCGGCCAGGTGAGCCGACATCGTGGCCGCTGCCACGCTCTGCAGCAGGATGCGCTCGGCATTCTCGCGATACATCCGGTCGAGTTCGGACCCGTCGTTCAGCACCGGGAACGCCTTGACCCAGCGAAAGTCGCTGACCACCACGATGAAGCCGGGCGCCGTTGCCAGCCCGCGATAGTCCGGCGTCGGGAACTTCATCCTGAGCTTCGCCCGCAACCGTTGCTCCTCGCGGAAGTACTCGGCGATGCTCTTCTTGATCTCGGGGTCGGTCACCACGATGAAGTGCCAAGGCTGCGAATTCGCCCCGGACGGACCGTGCCGGGCAGCCTCGAGGATCATCCCGTACTGCTCGCGCGGAACGACGTAGTCCGGATCGAAGGCGCGGACCGTCATCCGGTTCTCGATCACGCTCATCAAGGCGTTGTAGCGAGTCGTGTCGCCGAAGTCGTGACGGGCTGCCTGCGTCGGTTCGCTCATGTCGCTCCTCCTCGGTCCGGAATGTTATGAACATAACGATTCTGGGTCTTGCGGAATGCCGGGTCAAGCGCGTGCACTCATTCCAGGGCCACCGGATCGATCGGATTTCTGGTTGTTGCGTCCAGCAGCCCCCGGCCTGCGCCTCGGCGACCCACGGCCCACCCACACGCGTCTTCTTCATCGGCAGGACGCAGGCTCTGCCCCTGGCGGCTCTCGCAATCGCCGACAGCCCGCCCAGGCTTACAGGGCCCTCCACCTTCCGGTCCGCGTCCTCGACCCGGACGAAGAACGACGGATTGCCCAGACGAAAGGACAGGCGCTCCCGGAACGGGGGGCGAGGGTCGGCGCGCAGCCAGCATTGGATGCCGTCGTCGACCCGTCTGTTCAGGTGTACGCCGGCCGCCTTCCAGCATGGAAAGAAGGCCTCCGGCATCTCCTGCATCTCGATCTCATGCAGCGCCGGCGCCCCGATCCGATTCATGCTCGCCGTCCTGTTGCTCGCACGTATCGAGAACCCGGGGAGCGCTTCGCTTTCGGTGGGGCGCCGGAGGGGCGCCGCATGATCCCGGCCGGAATGAGATCGAACTCCGCGCGCAGGGCGTCGGGCGGCAGCCACGGCACAGTGCCGTTACGCGGAGATCTCGACGTACTCCACTTGACTCGACGGATCCGGAACAGGCAGGCCGTCCTCGCGAAGACCCTCGACGTGAAAGACGATTGCCAAGCGTATCTCGGCTTCGACTTCAGCAACTGTAGCGCCCGTGGCAACGCAACCGGGAAGGTCTGGCACGTATGCCGAGTAGTTGCCTTCCGCCTTTTCAATGACAACGGCGTAGCGCATAAGCCTTTACCTTAGACCAGCCTGCTTCAGGATGCTGTTCAGCGTACCGGGTGCGAGATCGTCGCTCGGCTTGCCGGGGACCGTGACGCGGCCGATCTTGCGCGGATGTTTGAGCTGCCGGTGGCTGCCGCGCGTCGCTACCACGCGCCATCCATCGTGCTCGGGCACACGAAGAATCTCGGCGACCTTCACGATGGCAGCATCGCAGAGCGGCGAGTGGTGAACCCCGATCGTCGGCGGCGCGTCGGAATGGGCAGCGCCTCTACTGGCGCCGTGGAGAGATGCTACGTGCCGCCTGCGGTCGCGGCCATTGCACCAACGGACGAGTGACCCGGCCTCGCCCGCGCGTCGGCAGCACCCGATAGACGCTCTTGCGCGCCGCCCGCACGATGGTCGGCAAGGGCGCGTAGGCGTCGACCTCCAGGAATCCCCCGGGGCTGATGATCGGCTGGTGCCTGCGTCAGTTGCACACGTTGATCACGGGCTGGCTCGCGACCGATCGATCGCGATGGCTCGCCAGTTCGAGGAGAACCTGTATCTCGTCGGACAGTCCCAGGACATCGAGCGATTCATGTTCGGTACGGAACGCGAGCCCATTCGCCAACATCTGGAACTACTCGCAGCATGGCAGCGAGGCTTGTGCCTCTATTGCGAGCGGAGCCTCTCCCGCCAGACCGCGCACGTCGATCACTTCGTACCCTGGGTCCTGCACCGCTGCAATGTGTTGCCGAACCTGGTAGCCGCGCATGCACAGTGCAACATGGCGAAGTCCGATTGGTTGGCTGCGGAGCCGCATCTGGTGCGGTGGATGCGGCGAAACGGGTCGGCCAGGAGCGCGGCATCCGAATCCGGGACAACACGAGTAGCGTCGCAGGCGAATGGAACGACCGCGATTGCCAGGTGGGCCTACGACCGAGCATATGAACTCGGATTGCCCACCTGGCTGCACGGCAGGGAGACGATGCTGCTGTCGGATGGCTATCGCGCATCGTTCGGTGAAGTGTCGGCGTGACCGCTCGATTCGTGAGTGTGCCGCATCTCGATACCGATGCTGATTGCCCGGACTGACCGGCCGCGTTCCCTTGCACGCCCGATGCGTTGAACGCCTCAGAACTCGCTTGCCGACACGGTTTGCGCGCTCTGCAGACATGGGTTGCACCTCACGCACTTGCCATCGGACGCAGAGAAGGCATAATGTCCCCATTTCATCCAGTGGGTGTACATGCATACAGCTCTGACGACCGGGCCGGCCACCCGGGCAGTGGACTACCTCGCCGCGGCTCGCATCCACCATACGCAAGGATCGATCGCCCGGCAGCTGGGCGTCACCGCGCGCACCGTGCGCCGCTGGGAAACCCGCGAGACGGACCCCCCGCCGTACCTCGTCCATGCCCTGCAGCAGCTTCTTCCCTTCCAGATGCCCCTGCAGCAGGCGGGCGACTTCACGTTCATCGACCTCTTTGCCGGCATCGGCGGGTTGCGCCTGCCATTCGAGGAAGTCGGCGGGCAATGTGTCTTCACGAGTGAGTGGGACAGCTACGCCAACCGGACCTACGCCGAAAACTTCGGTGCCGCCCACCCGATTCACGGCGACATCACCAAAGTCGACGCCGGCGACATTCCCGACCACGACGTCCTGCTCGCCGGCTTTCCGTGCCAGCCCTTTTCGATCGCCGGAGTCTCCAAGAAGAACGCGTTGGGCCGAAAACACGGCTTCGCCGACGAGACGCAGGGCACGCTCTTCTTCGACGTCGCCCGCATCATCGAGCGCAAGCGCCCCCGCGCGTTCGTGCTCGAAAACGTGAAGAATCTGCTGGCGCACGATCGAGGGCGAACTTTCGATGTCATCAGCAGAACGCTGAAGAACGAACTCGGCTATCACGTCAGCCATCGGGTCATCAACGGCGCCCACTTCGTCCCGCAGCACCGCGAGCGGATCATCATCGTTGGCTTTCGCGAGCCGGTCGGGTTCGACTGGAACATCCTTCGCCTGCAGGAGACCTGGCGCCACACGATGCGGGAGGTCCTTCACCGGACGGACGGCACCGAACCGGAACTATCGAGGGACGCCGGCCGCTACTTCGACCACAGGAAGAAGCGGCCGCCCGAGCGCTATACGCTGACGCCGCATCTCTGGCGATATCTGCAGGCGTACAAGAGAAAACACCAGGACAAGGGCAACGGCTTCGGCTTCGGACTCGTCGGGCCGGATGACGTCGCACGTACGCTGTCGGCGCGCTACTACAAGGACGGCTCCGAGATCCTCGTGAACCAGGGCCGCAGTCGCCCGCCACGGCGTCTGACCCCACGGGAGTGCGCGCGACTGATGGGTTTCCCGGACACATTCCGCATTCCGGCCAGCGTCTCCGACACACGCGCCTACCAGCAGTTCGGGAACTCGGTGGTGGTGCCGGTGATTCGCGAAGTGGCGCGAGCAATCAAGCCCTTCCTCGCAGAACAGGTGCTGCTGCAACCGGAACTGCTCGTCCAGGTCGCGTAGTGGCCGACGTCGTCGACCGGGCCACGCGCAGCCGCATGATGAGCGGCATCCGCAACCGTGACACCGGGCCCGAGCGATTGATCCGCAGCGCCCTTCACCGCCTCGGATTCAGGTTCCGCCTGCACCCGGCCGACGTCCCGGGCCGACCTGATCTCATTCTGCCGCGCTACAGCGCGGCGCTCTTCGTGCACGGCTGCTTCTGGCACGGGCACGACTGCTCGCTGTTTCGTCTGCCGGGCACCCGCCGCCCGTTCTGGCGTGCCAAGATCAGCCGAAACGTCGAACGCGACGCGGAGGTCGCGCGGTTGCTCGAACAGCAGGGATGGCGCCAACTGACAATCTGGGAGTGCGCTTTCCGCGGCCCGGACAGCATCGGCATCGAGGAGACGGTGCGTCGAACCGCCAGGTGGATGACGTCGCGCCGTGCGCGCGGCGAGATCCGCGGGAGACCCTGATGACACTTGCCGACGTCGGCGCCTGGCTGGACGCCTGCAGCCGCGAAGATACGGTCTGGTTCGTCAAGCGTCTCGCCGCCAACGACACCCAGGCTACGAAAGCGCACGGTGCCGGTCCCTACATTCCGAAGGACTTCCTGTTCGGCGTGCTTCCGGCCCTCGATCGGCCGGACGTGAAGAACCCGGACGTTCGCTTCAGGCTTGGCGTCGACTCGCACGGCGAACAGACCCTGGTCAGGGCCATCTGGTACAACAACAGGCTGTTTGGCGGCACGCGCAACGAGGCGCGACTGACGAATTTCGGCGGGCGCTCCTCGGCGCTCCTCGATCCGCAAAGCACAGGATCGATCGCAGTCTTCGCATTCATAACCGGCGGGGCGGAACCTTCAGCGCGGGTGTGGGTTGCGCGTAGCTCCGACGAAGAAGAACTGATCGAGGATCGGGTTGGCCCCGTCGAACCCGGCCGCTGGGTCGTTTGGTCGCCCTCGCCCCAGCTTCGACTAACCCTGTTCCCCGCGGGAATCCCGGCACGCACTGACTGCAGCCTCTCACCCGTAGAGATTCCCGCCCAATGGTTGGCGAGTTTTCCGTCAGGTGCAGAACTCATCCGCAAGGCGATCGAGCTGCGGCCGGCGAAGGAGCTCGCAGTCGACGCTCGACTCCTGCGGCGACGCGAGTGCGAGTACGCGATTTTCCGCAGCGTCGAGGCTGCGGTCGAGCTGCCCCGCATCACCGATGGATTCACCAGCATCGACGAGTTCATCGCCCGCGCCCAGACCGTGCTGCAACGGCGCAAGACGCGCGCTGGGCGCTCGCTCGAGCTGCACACGCGCGAAATCCTGCTGGAAGAGGGCCTCGAGGAAGGACGCACCTTTTCTCACGGGCCGGAGTCCGACCCCGGCAGGCGGCCCGACTTTCTCTTTCCTTCGGCCGAGGCATACAGGAATCCGGCGTTCCCGTCGTCTTCACTGCGGATGCTGGCCGCGAAGACGACCTGCAAAGATCGCTGGCGACAGATCCTCAATGAGGCCGATCGCGTGCCGACAAAGCACCTGCTGACGCTGCAGGAGGGAGTCTCGGAGAACCAGTTCCGCGAGATGACCGACGCGGGCGTAAAGCTCGTGGTGCCCAAGGCTCTCCACCACGCCTATCCGGCGGCGGTGAAGCCGGGGCTGATGACGCTTTGCGGCTTTCTCGAGGAAGTGCGCAGTCTCGATCGCAGCTAGTCACCTGCCCACAGAACCCCGGACATCCCCACCGGTGCCGGCAAGAAACCCCGCCAACGCCACCATCGCCCTAACATCCATCCCGCAATACCTCCTCAACCCCTCCTCCAACGCCTTCTTCCTCTCCTCCCCCGTCCCCGCGCTCACCGCCTCCAGGTAAGCCTCCTGTGCCCCCGTCCCGTCCTGCACTTCCCCCAGCTCCGCGTGGTCCAGCCCCGCCCCGATCGTCGGCAGCACCGCCTTGATCGAGCGCGAGCCGCGCATGTCCGGGTGGTAG
>CAZNBS010000151.1:0-11881 GCA_964570955.1 uncultured Burkholderiales bacterium
GAAAAGGCGATAAATTGAGTTGAGATTTTGGTAACGCCACGGCGAGCGGGGCCGCGCAAGACATCGGCCGAGCTCGAGACTTTGCGCTTGTACTGTATAGCGCGACGCGATACAGCGTTTAAATGAGTCCTGCTGACACGACGTCTCTCGCGAAGCACCCTGGCGCTTGGGTGCGGGAGTTTCTCTTGAAGCCGAGGAAGCTTGGGTTGACGAAGGCCGCCGAGTTGGTCGGCGTTGGGCGGCCCGCATTCTCCAACTTCCTCAACGGCAAAGCCGCTGCAACGCCGGAGATGGCGGCGCGCCTCGAGGTCGCGTTCGAATTGGAGGCCGGCAGGCTGCTCGCCATGCAGGCTGCCTTTGATGCTGCACATGCGACGCCGAGCGCCGCCGGGCTGTCTGCCCGTCGATACGTGGTCCCACTCCTGGGGTTCAGTGCCAATCACTTCGAGAGTTGGGTGACGAACAACCTGCGGGCGCGGTCTCGTTTCGCGGTCTTGCTTCGCACCTTGGTGAACTCGACTGCGGCCCCCTCGAAGAGTGACTTTCCAGGCAACGATGACGCCGAGCGTCCTGGCTGGGACGGTTGGACCGAGTGTGAGTTGGGCAACCCTTGGGTGCCCAGAGGGGACGCCGGCTGGGAGTTCGGCACCGATAAGGACCCCAGGGGAAAGGCGGATGGCGACTACGCCAAGAGGGTGAAGGCAATTGCATCACCGGCCGAACGCTCGCAAACCACCTTCGTCTTCGTGACCCCCCGGCGCTGGCCGGGGAAGGCGGACTGGGTCAAGAAGAAGGCGGCCGAGAAGACGTGGCGCGACGTCCGCGCTTACGACGCAAGCGACCTCGAGCAATGGGCTGCGCAGTCGGTCTCGGCGCAGGCCTGGCTCGCAGACGAGTTTGGGCTGCCGACGCGGGAGGTCGCGTCCCTCGATGACGCTTGGCATGCATGGGGCGCAACGGCAACGAGCATCATGCCTGCCACATTGTTTGACACTGCAGTTGCCGCGGCAAAGCCCAAGTTCCTGAAGTGGCTAGGAGCTCCGGCCGAAAGGCCATTCGTACTCGCCAGTGACTCGCACGAGGAGGCGCTGGCATTTCTTTCAGTCCTCTTGCCCGGAGGGGACGCGCAGTTGGCTCGTACGCGTGACCGGGTAGTCGTGTTCAAAGCGCCAGGGGCGCTGACCAAGCTGGTCAAAGGCGCCACTGACTTCGTTGCAGTTGCTCTCTCCGACGAGGTGCAGCAGGAACTCGCAGCCGCGAGACCACTGCACGCCGTGGTCGTGCTGCCTAAGAGCCTGTCGGACTATGCATCGCGTTGAGCTTCGGATTGCATGATGCGAAACATGGGCGAGCGTTCAGGCCGATTTTTCGATCATTTTGTCGATAGAACGCATGATTCCCATCATTTCCGCTCACTGCGGGCGCAATACGGCCATGCGTTTCAAGTTCCACGCCAGGCAAACCAGCGTCCACTCATGGCGAGCGTTGGCAAGCCCGCGCAGCATGAACTGGCGGAATCGCATCACCGACTTGATGATCCCGAACACCGGTTCGACCGTCTGCTTGCGCAACGCGTAGGCAGCACGACCGTCGCGTGTGCGCAGCCGGTGCTTCATCACTTCCAGCTTGTCGTCGCCATTCTCAAGGACGAGAGCGAGCTCCTGCGTGAGCGGTTGGAGTAGCCTAAGTCCTGCGGGTACCGTGTGGGCGTAAGCAATGTGACCTGTGCGACCCGTACGCCATAACGTCGACGTCGATCCTCCATTCTGATCGACCGCATGCCCCGCCAACCTCCTCGCTTCATTCCGCGGCAAATATCCGCGGTTCTACGCAGCCACTAACACACAGCGACTGTTCCGGGCTGGTCAGGGACTATGATCCTAGAAACGGCAGTTAGCCGCTCGCCAACGTTATCGCCAGCGCTTTTTTCGGCGAACCGATCGCGGCCAGAACCTGTTTGAGATGCTCGCAGCAGCGATGCCAGACCGATTTACCGTCCAACTGCTCCGCAGCTTCTTTCACCCAATGCTGAAGCAGCCGCGAGACGCGCAGAAGCGCGTCGCGAGCCTTTTGGAATTCGCCGTGCATCGACGTCAACGTAATCGTCGTCTGACCCGCATGCTCGGTTTTCCGGCCCACCGAACTCATCAACCACGGACGGCTGGTGATCGCCTCGCGCCGTTGCTTCGGGTTGGCCAGGCGCACGTACAGGCTCCACCAGTTGTAGACGAGCGCCACCGCGCGCGCCGAGAGCCGGCAGCGGTGCAGGTCGTGCGTGGTGAAGCCGCCCCAGCCCCACTGGTTCTTCAGCTCGTCGAAGCTGTTCTCGGCGTCGGCCCGGTCCCGGTACAGTTGCCCGAGCGTGAGCACCTCGTAGTCCAGGTTCGTCACCAGCACCGCGTACTCGTAGCCGCGGATGTGCTTGCCCGCCTTCGGATCGACCTCCACGAAGGCCAGAGACTGCTGGCGATCGTCGGTGTACTGCAGCGCGACTTCGCCATGCAGCGCGCGGCGAATCAGCACGACGCGTCGCGGGCTCTCCCAGCCCATGAGCGAGAGCTCCCCGTCCAGTCCTTCCCAGCCCTGTCCGGCATCCGTCCAGCCCTCGTGCTCGAACATCCGCTCGATGTGACGCTTGACGTTCTTCGACAGGCGCAGCTTGAACAGGTACGGCTGGCCTCGTTCTTCGAGCGAACGCATCACGAGCTCGGAGCCGAAGGCGCAGTCGCCGCGCACGATCCGCGGGCGCTGCTCGGACGTCATGCCGTCGAGCAGGTGCAGCAGCCCGGCCAAGCTGTGGTTCGCACTGTGCTGGTTGCCCGCCTTCACGTCGATCCCGAGCACCAGGCGCGTGCCAGCCATCAGGTACGTGTGATACGCGTGCGACGGGCGCCCGGGCTTGTGCGGGTTGTAGGAGACGACCGAGCCTTGCTGGCGGCCGTACAGCGGCTTGATCGTCGTGTCGATGTCCAGGATCCACGGCGCATCGAGCAGCGCACGCGTGCTTTCGCGCAGGTGCTTGTCGAGCCACGCCACGCCGAGATCCGGATCGATCGCCTTGAGTGCTCGACGCAACGCGTCTTCGCTGACGATGCGGTTCATGCCGAGCAAGTCCGGATTGACGCCGTCGCAGCGAATCGCGGTGACGTGGGCGTACCTTTTATGCCCCGAGAGAATCGACAGCAGCCAGGTGCCGAGCACGTCGCCGATCTCGGGCGCATTCGGACTCGAGTAAAACAACGGGCACTCGTTCTTCCAGCGCTCCCACAAACCGGTGAGCGTGAGGAACTCGATAAAGAAAGCGAGCTGGCCCATTGGCGTTGCCGCGCGGCTCGCATCCCAGCGGACATTTACTCGGCCGCCGGCCGTCTGCAGGCCGACGCTGGATGCGTGCTCCAATTCCGTGTTTTTCCGGCGCAATCTCGCCTCACCCATCGGGTGACCTCCGTGATCGGGCTCAGACGCAATGCCCCCAAGGGTCTCCGGCGAGAACGGCGTCGTCAACTGCGGTCTTAAGGATAACTTCTTGCCAAGTCAGCAGTCGCGCGTGCATCGTTTTGCGCTAACCTTCGCCAAGTTCGGCTGGCCGGTCCAGATTAGATCTATGGTCCTTCAGACATCTGTGTGGGTCGGTAGTACGCTTTCTGGCACCGCGATGCAGGAGCGAGTGCGATGGACAGCGTGGAGTTGTACCGGCAGCTGCTTGGGCTGATGCCGCCGTGGACGGTGGAGCGAGTCGAACTGGACATGGCGCGCCAGCACGTCGAGGTGTACGTGGGGCACGCTGCGGGGCGGCGTTTTGCGTGCCCCGAGTGCGGTCTGGCACTGGGGGTCTATGACCATCTTGCGAGCCGAGGCTGGCGGCACCTGGACAGCTGCCAGTTCCTCACCTACCTGCACGCCAGGCCGCCGCGGGTGTCGTGCCCGCAGCACGGGGTGCGTCAGGTGAATCTGCCGTGGGCGCAGGCGGGCAGTCGGTTCACGAGCATGTTCGAAGCGCTGGCGATCGACGTATTGCAGGCGGCCAACGTCAAGCGGGCGGCGGCGATTCTGAGGATCACCTGGGACGAGGCGTGGCACCTGATGGAGCGTGCAGTGCTTCGCGGGCGCGCGGCCAAGGACGACGTGATCCCGCAGCAGATCGGCATCGACGAGAAGGCGATCGCCAAGGGCCATCGGTACATGACGCTGGTGTGCGATCTGCAAGAGGCCAGCGTCGAGTACATCGGAGAAGATCGCAAGCAGACGAGTCTGGAGGCATACTTCGGCGCCTTCGAGCGCGAACAGCTCGAGAGCATCGAAGCGGTCAGCCTCGACATGTGGCAGCCCTACATCAACGCGTGCCGCGACAAGGTGCCCGAGGCGGACACGAAGATGGTGTTCGATCGCTTCCACATCATGAGTCACGTCGTGGACGCGGTGGACCGGGTCAGGAAGCTCGAGCACAAGGCGTTGATGGGCAGGGGCGACAACACGCTGAGCAAGACCAAGTACCTGTGGCTGACGAATCCGTCGAACATGACCGATCAGGCCCGGCAGCGCTTCGACGAAATCAAGCACGCCGAACTCAAGACCAGCCGCGCCTGGGCCCTGAAAGAGGCGCTGCGCGAACTCTGGCACTACACCTCCGTGGCATGGGCCACGAAGTTCTGGAAGCGCTGGTATTTCTGGGCGACCCACAGCCGATTGCCGCCGATGATTGCCGCCGCCAAGTTGATCGCCCGGCACTTGCCCAACGTCCTGACCTATTTCACGCACCGCATCAGCAACGCCGTCGCAGAGGGCTTGAACTCCAGGATCGCGACGGTGCAGAAACGCGCATGCGGCTACAGAAATCGCGACCACTTCAAGATCGCCGTCTATTTCCACTGCGGTGGCCTCGACCTGTATCCCGCCCATACGACCCACACCAAAGTCGGATGAACCTTCATTGGAAGCATCCTCTCCTGATGCCGGCCATCCGGGGCCGCTCGCCCTGGCCGACGCTGCGCCCCGCGCAGGCGCCGCTGCACAGGAACTGTCCGGATTGTCCGCGAAGCCTGCCGGTTGGTCGCGAATGGTCGAGCGCGATCGTGCGACACCACAACGACTCCGGGTGAGGTGGAAGCCCATTCGAAGCAAAAGCTACAATCGCCGCTCGTGCCGGACGACGGCGGACGCCGCCGGCCGCCTCCACGGCAAAGCCGCATCGGACATGAACGCACGCCCGGACGACAGCAGTCACGCCGCGCCCATGGCCGCGAACCCGCGCGTCACGCTCGTCGTCGCCCGCGCGCGCGGCGGCGTCATCGGCGCCGGCAATCGCCTGCCGTGGCACCTCCCGGAAGACCTGAAGCACTTTCGCGCGACCACGATGGGCCACGCGATCGTGATGGGGCGCAAGACCTTCGAATCGATCGGCAAGGCGCTGCCGGGCCGCCGCACGATCGTCGTGAGCCGCGACCCGCACTGGACGCACGCCGGTTGCGAACGCACGACCTCGCTGCAGGCGGCGATCGCGCTGGCCGCGCAGCCCGGCGCCGATCCGTCGATCGCCACCGACGAAGTGTTCGTCGTCGGCGGCGCGCAACTGTACCGCGACGCGATCAGGCTCGCGCACCGGGCGATCGTCACCGAAATCGATGCCGAAGTCGCCGGCGACACCCATTTCCCGGAACTCGATCCGGCGCAGTGGCGCGAGCACGCGCGCAGCGCGCACCGCTCGGCCAGCGGCCTGCGCTACGCGGTCGTCGACTACCGTCGCGGCTGACGCTCGACGCCTGCCGAACGGCGTCGCTGTACCGAGGTCCGGTAAAATCCGTCCCGGCCGCCCCCGTAGCTCAGTGGATAGAGCATCCCCCTCCTAAGGGGAGGGTCGCACGTTCGATTCGTGCCGGGGGCGCCAACGAAGTCAAGCACCGGTGCTGATTTCGACAATAGCAAACCGATGCCGGCCGTACGGCAACCGTACGGCAAACAGCGTCCACAGCGCCCCACCCCGCACGCAGGCCAGACGTTGCGACAACGTCGGCGGGACTCGGAGAGCGTGATGCAGTTCAAACCCGGCGATCTCGCGATCGTCCAGAACAGCCGCTGGCCCTCGAACAACGGTCGGCTGGTGCTCGTCCTCGATGTAATCCCGGCGCGCGAGCGCGACCCGTACGTGATTCAACCGATCGACGGAGGAGCGCTCATCGTCAACGGCGAGGCCTGCGATTGGGCCTACGCGGCGCCCTGCTACCTGCGCCCGCTGCCACGGATCGACGTGGACGAACGTGACGAACTGGAGGCTGTCGCATGAAGAACGTGCTTGTCGGCGATTTCTTCAGGATCCAGTGGACCTCGACCATCGTGCAGGTGCTGGAGAGCGGCGGAGGGCGCGTCACGGTCGTTCGGGTCGATGGTGCGCACGATCCGTTCGACATCGGCACGTGCTACCTGAAGCAACTCGCACCCGGCGTACATCGTGCGATGGGGCGCACGGGCGACGGCGACGCACGCCGTGCGCCGGTTCAACGCTCATACCTCGCAATCCACCTGAAATTCACCAGCGCCTGAACCAAGCGAACGCTTCACTCGGAGCGCGTGTATCAGGAACGGTCGCTCGCTCCTCCATTGACCACCCTGCCCGGCATCGACGACGATCTCGCCTTCCCGCCTTCGAATCCGGGCCCCGCACATGTCCGAAGCACACCCCGACGCGCCGCGCAGCACCGACGCCGCCTCGCCGGCCGAACCGGCCTACAAGGCGCTCACCCGCCACCTGCCCGAGCCGCGCTTCGTGCCGCTTCCCGGCTACACGCGCGTCGGCGAAGCGCAGATGCTGGCCAGTGCCGAGGCGTTCTACGCAACGATGGACCGGCGCCGCACCACCCGCCACTTCGCCACCGATCCGGTGCCGCGACGGCTGATCGAGTTGGCGATCCTGACCGCCGGCACGGCGCCATCGGGGGCGCATCGACAGCCGTGGCGCTTCGTGGCCATCGACGACCCGGCGCTCAAGGCGAAGCTGCGCGCGGCCGCCGAAGAGGAAGAACTGAAGACCTACAGCGAGCGGATGACCGACGAGTGGCGCGAGGCGCTGCACCCGCTCGGCACCGACCACGTGAAGGAGCACCTGACCGACGCACCGTGGGTGGTGGTGCTGTTCGCCGAGAAATTCGGCCTGCGCGCCGACGGTTCGCACCGCAAGAACTACTACGTCGACGAGAGCGTGGGCATCGCCGCGGGGTTCTTCATCGCCGCGATCCACGCGATGGGATTGGTGACCCTCACGCACACGCCGAACCCGATGGGTTTCCTGCGCGAGGTGCTCGGCCGCGGCACCAACGAGAAGGCGGTGCTGGTGCTGCCGGTGGGCTATCCGCGTCCCGATGCGAAGGTGCCCGACCTGCAGCGCCTGCCGCTCGACGCGATCGTGCAGTGGAACACCTGAATCGGCGCCGGGGTGTCTGTCAGGCCTTCGGCGGCGTCACTTCGCCGGCCGCCTGCCGCATCGTATCGATTGCCAGCGCCGAGTGCGCATAGGCGCCTCCGGCGCGCATCTCGGCGGCCACCCAGATCGCCTCCATGATCTCCTGCCCGGTGGCGCCGGCCTTCAGTGCCGCCTGCGTGTGGCCGCGGATGCAGTATGGGCATTGGGTCACGTGCGCGACCGCCACCGCGATCAACTGCTTGGTCTTGCCCGGCAGCGCGCCGTCGGCGAACACGCTGGCGCTGAAAGCCCTGAAAGCTTCCAGCGGCCCGGGGGCCAGTTCGCGGCGCCTGCGCGAGATTTCCGCGTCCGTCTGGGGGTAGACCGGTACATTCATGGTTTTTCTCCTCTGGATCGACCGATCCGGGCGATGATGCGGGGCGATGCCAGCCACCCGCGATCAGTCATGAAACTCCACATCCTGTCCGACCTGCACCTGGGCGTGGGCGGACTCGGGCATCCGCGCAACGACGCCGACCTGGTCATCCTGGCCGGCGACATCACGCGCCCGCGCGAGGCCGCGGCCTGGGCGCAGGGGTTCGACAAGCCGGTGCTCTACGTGCCCGGCAACCACGAGTTCTATGGCGGCAGCATCGAGGGCACGCTCGCCGAGCTGAAGCGGTTGTGCGCCGGCACGCCGGTGCAGGTGCTCGACGACACCGAAGTGATCATCGGCGGCGTGCGGTTCCTCGGCAGCACGCTGTGGACCGACTTCCGCCTGTTCGACGACGAAGCGCGCCGCGCCGCGTCGAAGGCCGAGGCGCAGCGCCTGATGCGCGACTTCAGCCGCATCACGCTCGACGGCGCAGCCGGGCGCGTCTTCACCCCCGACGACTCGGCGGTGCTGTTCGATCGCCACGCCGCGTGGCTCGACGCCAGGCTGTCGGCGCCTCACGACGGGCCGACGGTGGTCGTCACGCATCACGCCCCGTCGCGCAGGAGCATTCACCCGCGCTTTGCCGACTCGCTGCTCAATGCCGGCTTCGTCTCCGACGCCGAACGGCTGATCGGTGCCGATCGCGCGCAACTGTGGATCCACGGCCACACCCACGACAGCTTCGACTACCGGGTGAACGGCACGCGGGTGCTCTGCAATCCGCGTGGTTACGCGAAGGACGGGGTCAACGAGAACCCGCTCTTCGACCCGGACCTGGTTGTCGAAGTCGGTCAGTGACCTGCAGCCGCCGCTGGCCGACGGGCTCGTGGCAGCGGCGGCGGAATCGACACGATGGCCGGTGCCGCCGGATCGCTGGCCGGAAAGGTCTCCATCAGCGCCTCGTCGAGCAGCCACTCGTCGTGACCCGACGATTCGGTGGCCTGTGCCCCGGTCTCGGCTGCGCCGTGCGCGCTCGTCACCCGGTTGCGCGAAGTCATGTCCGCCTCCCGTGAAATCGCTGCAGACCGAATAACGGTATCACGATACCGATTACCATTTCCGGGCCATGGATGCGCGCACATCCGGCGCGCATCACATCGACAGCGATCCCTCGCGGAAGTCCGTGCGGTCGAGCCACACGTTGACGAGCACCGGCCGGCCCTGGCGCGCCAGTTCGCGCGCGCGCTGCAGCGCGCCGTCGACCTCGTCGTCGCGCGTCACCAGCAGCCCTTCGGCGCCGAAGCCGCGCGCCACCTCGTGATAGGCGGTGCGTGCGAGCACCGTGCCCACGTCGTCGTTCAGCATCTTCACCTGTTCGCGCGCGATCTGCGTCCAGCCGGCGTCGTTGCCGACCACTGCGATCACCGGGATGCCGTGGCGCACGAAGGTGTCGAACTCGGCGAGCCCGAAGCCGCAGGCGCCGTCGCCGAAGACGATCCACACTTCGCGCTCGGGCCGCACCGTGGCCGCGCCGATCGCGAAACCGGCGCCGACGCCGAGCGTCCCGAAGGCGCCGGGGTCGAGCCAGCCGAGCGGTGCACGTGGGTGCAGCACGTAGCTCGCCGTGGCGACGAAGTCGCCGCCGTCGGCCACGAACAGCGCGTTCTCGCCCGCTTCGCGCTCGAGCGCGCGCAACAGCGCCAGCGGGTTCACCCGCTCGCCGTGCGCCTGCGCCTGGCCGTCGATCTCGGCTTCGCGCAGCGCGTCGCGCGCGCGCAGCGCCGCCAGCCACTCGCCGCGCTGCGCGGCGCCGGCCTGCGGCGGCCGCTGCAACGTCCGCTCCGCCAGCACCTGAAGGAACCGGCCGGCGTCGCCGAGTGCCAGCACGTTCGGGCGCCGGTTCAATTTCGCGTCGCGCGCGCTGCGATTGACCGCGATCAGCGTGGCGCTGCGTCGAACGTGGCGGCCGTAATCGAGGCGGAAGTCGCACGGCACGCCCGCGAGCAGTACGCAGTCGGCCTCGCGCAGCGCCTGGCGCCGCTGGTGGCGCATCTGCAGCGGATGATCGCGCCCGAGCAGGCCGCGCGCCATCCCCGACAGGTAGACCGGGATGCCGAGCGTCGCCACGGCCTGCGCGATCCGGTCGACCTCGGTCGCATTCACCACCGACTGGCTGCCGATCACCGCCAGCGGTTGCCGCGCGCCGGCGAGCGCGCGCAGCGCTGCACCGATCGCGGCTTCGCCGGCCACCGGCACCCCGACTTCGCGCGCCCGCGACGGCGCTGCATCGCCACTGCGTTCGAACATGCGGCGCACGTGCCGGTCCAGGTACCAGCGCAAGGCCCGGTCGGCCAGCGAGCGGCCCTTGCCGCCAGCCTCCGCATACCACTGGCGGATCGACGCCTCGTCGTAGAGCAGGTCCACCGGGCACTCGACGAACACCGGCCCCGGCACGCCCGAGCGCGCCAGCGCGAACGCCTCCTCGACCGCCGGCCCGAGTTCGCGCACGCGCCGCAGCTTGAAGAACCGCTTCACGTGCGGCTCGACCAGCGGGCGCTGGTCGATGTCCTGCAGGGCCCCGCGCCCTTGCAGCGCCGTGGGCGCCGCGCCACCCAGCAGCAGCAGCGGCGATTGCGCGAGTTGCGCGTTCTTCAGCGCGGTGATCGTGTTGGTGATGCCCGGCCCCGCGGTGACCGCCGCCACGCCCGGCAACCCGGACAGCCGCGCGGCGGCGTCGGCAGCGAACACCGCGGCCGCCTCGTCGCGCACGTCGACCACGCGGATCCCGCGCGCCCGCGCGGCGCTCAGGATCGGCGAAATGTGGCCGCCGCACAGCGTGTAGACGCAGCGCACGCCGTGCGCGCGCAGCACGTCGGCGACACGGTCGCCGCCGTGGCGTGCGGAAGTGTCGATCGGCGCCATGCGTTCAGGCCCACATCACCTTTCCGGCCTGCGCGAACCAGCGCGACACCTGCGGCTCGACGGCCGACTCGATGCGGCTGCGCCGCACCTTCATCGTCGGCGTGAGAAAGCCATTCTCGATCGACCAGGGTTCGCCGGTGATCACCAGCATCCGCAATTGCGCGTAATCGGCCAGTTCGCGATTCACGTCGTCGAGCAGGCGCCCGAGCTCGGCCTGCACCTGCGCGCGCACCGCCGGGTCGCCAACGCGCGGGCGCAGGTCTTCGGCGAGCTGCACGATGGCATAGGCGGCCGGCTGGCCGACGCCGGAGACGAGCGACAACTCGACCATCGGATGCGCGTTCAACCGGTTCTCGATCGGCGCGGGCGCCACGTACTTGCCCTTGGCGGTCTTGAAAAGCTCTTTCGCGCGGCCCGTGATCTTCAACAGCCCGTCCGCGCGCAGCTCGCCGAGATCGCCGGTGCGAAAGAACCCGTCCTCGGTGAACGACCCGGCGGTGAGTTCCGGCTGGCGGTAGTAACCGACCAGCCGCGCCGGCGACCTGACCAGGATCTCCCCTTCGGGGCTGATGCGCACCTGCACGCCCGGCAGCGCCACGCCGACCCAGCCCGGCGCGTTGAACTGCGCGTTCGAGCTGTGTGAATACGAGTTGTCTTCGGTCATCCCGTAGCCTTCGTAGAGCGGCAGGCCGATGCGGCGATACCACTCGATCAGTTCAGCGGGAATCGGCGCCGAACCGCTGCCGGCCACGATCACCTTGTCGAGCCCCAGCCCCTTGCGTACCTTGCGCGCAACCAGCGCGCCAACGAGCGGTATCGACAACAGTCGATCGAGCTTCGCCGGAGGCAGCTTCGCGAACACCCCCTGCTGGAACTTCAGCCACAGCCGCGGCACCGAGATGAACAGCGTCGGGCGCGCGCGCCGCAGGTCGTCGAGGAAGGTGTCGATCGACTCGGCGAAGAAGAGGTGCGTGCCGCCGTCGACCAGCGACGACGCCTCCACCCACGAACGCTCGAAGCTGTGCGCCAGCGGCAGGTAAGACAACATGCGATTGGCGGCGCCCTCGCCCACCCGCGAGCGGGTATCGCGCGAGATGCCTTCCCCGGCGCGGGTGAAACCCTCGAAGCTGGTCATCACGCCCTTGGGCGTGCCGGTGGAACCGGAGGTGTAGAGGATCATCGCGAGATCG
>CAZNBS010000151.1:11891-12189 GCA_964570955.1 uncultured Burkholderiales bacterium
TCGGGGCGGCGCTGCGGATGCTCCGCGCCCGGCGCCATGCGCGCGACGATCGCGTCCCAGGTCTCGAAACCGGTGGGCGGCGCCAGCGGAAGCGCGATGCAGGGCAGCCCCTGCGGCACACCCGGCTGCTGCTGCGGCCAGGTGTCGAGCTTGCCGACGAACAGCAGGCTCGCACCGCTGTGCCCGAGGATGTAGCGCACGGTCTCGGCGGTTTCGGTGGGAAAGATCGCCACCGTCGTGCAACCGGCCATCCAGATCGCCAGTTCGGCCATGATGAAGTGCGCGCAGTTCTTCGACA
>CAZNBS010000152.1:0-12178 GCA_964570955.1 uncultured Burkholderiales bacterium
GCATCATTCCGCCGCCACTCTGACCAGCGGGGTTTTGCAGAGTTTCCCTAGGCGTGCGCATGGCTTCCGGATCGGCCGGCATGGTCGATGTGGCCGCCGCCGTGATCCAGCGGCCGGACGGGTCGTTCCTCCTGGGACAGCGTCCGGGCGGCAAGATCTACGCGGGATATTGGGAGTTTCCGGGCGGCAAGGTCGAGCATGGCGAGGACGTGATGCATGCCCTCGTGCGAGAGCTGCGCGAGGAACTGGGGATCGAGGTGCAGCGCGCCTACCCGTGGATCGTCCAGCGCTTCGCCTATCCGCACGCGCACGTCCAGCTGCACTTCTATCGCGTGGTGCAATGGACCGGGACCCCGCACCCCCACGAAGGCCAGACGCTCGCCTGGACGTCCATCGGCGACATGCGGCTGTCGCCGATCCTGCCGGCCAATGGTCCGGTTCTCAGGGCGTTGTCCCTGCCGACGGAGATCGCCCTCACGCGGGCCACCGAGGTCGGAATCGAGGCGCAGCTGCGCAACCTCGAGCCGGCCCTGGCGTCGGGTCTGCGCATGGTGATGATTCGCGAGCGGCAGCTCCCGGCTGCGCAATGGATCGCCTTCACGAAGGAGGTGACGCAACGCGTCGAGGCCCGGGACGGGCGCGTCGTGGTGAACGATACGATCGAGCGAGCGAAAGCCGTCGGCGCGAGGGCAGTGCACCTTACTTCCGCGGAACTGATGCAGGCGTCGAGCCGACCCGATTTCGCGCTCTGTGGCGCCTCCTGTCACGACGCGGTTGAACTCGAGCGTGCGCAGTCGCTGGCGCTGGACTACGTCTTCGTCGGTCCGGTCCTTCCCACGCCGAGCCATCCAGGTGCGGCCGGCCTGGGATGGGAACGATTCACCGCGCTGATCGCGGGTTGCTCGCTCCCGGTGTATGCTATCGGGGGCATGCGGCGCAGGCATCTCGAACGGGCCTGGGAGTGCGGGGCACACGGCGTGGCCATGATGCGCGCGCCCTGGCAGGCGGCCGCCACGCTCACTCTGGCTCGCTGACGTCCGGTTGTTCTCCTTCGAGCGGGATGCGGTAGGACTCGTTCGCCCACTGTCCCAGATCGATGAGCTTGCAGCGCTCGGAGCAGAAGGGCCGGAACGGATTGGCTGTCGACCACGGTGCGGCTGCGCCGCAACGCGGGCAATCCACCAGACGCGGCGAGCTCTGCATCATCAGAGGTTGCAGAAAATCAGTTCGAACGGAATGTCGTTCTGGCTCACTCGCGGCCGCTCCTTGCTTCCGCCGACGGTGAAGCGGATGTTCAGCGCGTACTTGTTGGCGCTGACCTCGGGCACGCAGTCGTAGTCGTCCGCCACGCGCAGGCGCAACAGTTGGGCGATGCGTCCACCCATCATTTGCTGGTAGACCCCCTGTGCGGCGAGCTGCTGGCTGGCGCGGCCGCTCTCGCGCAGGATCCGCAGGATGATCCCGACACCCTGCTGCAGAGGCAGGAAAGGCGTGAGCCAGGTCTTGAGCTCGTGCCGGCGCAGGCTCGAGGTTTGATGAAGCCAGTAGTGGTAGGACGGCAGGTCGAACTCGCACACGCCGCCGGGGATGGTGGCGCGCTGCTTGATCCCCATCAGCCACTCGTTCTCGCGCAACTCCTGGCCGGTCTTTCCGGAGGACTGCTGCAGTCCATGCGCCGCTGCGTCGATGTCGGACAGGATGCCGTTGAGCGCTTCCTCGGAGATCGCCGGGTTGCTGCGCAGCGCTCCCAGACTCTGGCGCTGACGCTCGAGCTCCTGGATCATCTCGGATTTGAGGTCGGCGCGCCCGGCTACGTCGAGGATCTCGAACAGGGCGAGCAGCGCCGCATGATGTTCGAAGCCTTCGTCGCGCTCGATGAAGAAATGCACGCGCTCATACAAGCTCTCCATCCGCAGCAGGGTGCGAATGCGCTCATTCAGCGGAAATTCGTAGCTGATCACGATGCGATGCGCTGCAGGCGTTGAGGCCCGGACGGCCAGAACGGTTAGGATAAACCAAAAGCGGCGGCGTGTTACCCGTGTCCTGCAAGCGACAGGTAGCGCGCATGCAGGGCGTCGACCTGCGCCGACAGCGATGCTTCGTCGCCGGCATTGTCGATGATGTCGTCTGCATGCCTCAGGCGTTCTGCTCGCGTGGCCTGTGCGGCCATGATGGCCCGCACCTCGTCTTCGGCCATTCCGCTTCGCCGCATCACCCGCTCGACCTGGACCGCTTCCGGGCAATCGATCACCAGGACGCGGTCCATGACGGGTTGCCGCCCGCCTGTCTCGACCAGCAGCGGCACGACGTACAGGACGTACGGGGTGTCGAGCGCGGCGATCAGCCGCCTGCACGCATCGCGGATCATCGGATGAAGGATCGCCTCGAGGTCGCGGCGGGCATCGGGATCCTGGAACGCGAGTGCGCGCATCGCCGCCCGGTCGAGGGCGCCGTTACCATCGAGGTAACGCTCCCCGAAGCGCGCGCGGATGGGCGCGATGGCGGCGCCGCCCGGGGCGGTGAGGGCGTGTGCCACGTCGTCGGTGTCGACGACCCCGGCGCCCCGCTGCTCGAACAGCCGTGCGACGGTGCTCTTGCCGCTGCCGATGCCACCGGTGACGCCGACGACGAGGGGTCGACTCACATCAAGCGCAGGTAATACGCGTTGATCTGCGGACCGAGGAACAACGCCAGCAGTCCGGCCGCGGCCAGATAGGGTCCGAAGGGAATGGGAATCTGCCGTTCCCGGCCAGCGAACAGAATGAGCCCGATGCCGACGAGCGCGCCCACGATCGAAGAGAGCAGGATCACTGCCGGAAGCATCTGCCAGCCGAGAAACGCGCCGATTGCGGCGAGCAGCTTGAAGTCGCCATACCCCATGCCTTCCTTTCCGGTGGTCAGCTTGAACAGCCAGTATACGGACCACAGGGCGAGATAGCCCGCGATAGCGCCCACCACCGCGGTCTCGAGCGGTACGAACACGTCGAACAGGTTGAACAGCAGTCCGGCCCACACGAGGGGAAGCGTGATGTCGTCCGGCAGCAGCTGGGTGTCGATATCGATGATGGCGGCAGCGATCAGCGACCAGGTGAACAGCAGTGCACCGACGGCAGCCCAGGAGAAGCCGAACTTCCAGCCGATCAGTCCGGACAGGATGCCGGTCGCCAATTCGACCACGGGATAGCGCACGCCGATGGCGCGCCGGCACTTGGCGCAGCGTCCCCGCAAAGCCAGCCAGCTGATCAGAGGGATGTTCTGCAGCGCGCCGATCGGGGCGCCGCAGCCCGGACATGCCGAACGCGGCGTGACGATCGTGTAGCGGGGTAAGGTCGCCAGCGTGTTCCCCAGGCGCTCGAGCGCCGGGCCGAGGTTCTTCGTCCCCTCGGGCGCGGTGCCATCCGCCCCCCAATCGGTCAGCACCTCCACCGCCTGGGTGCGCCAGTCGCGCTTCATCATGGCGGGAAGGCGATGGATGACCACGTTGAGAAAGCTGCCGACGAGCAATCCGAGCAGCGCGCACAGCCAGGGAAAGACGGTGGGTTCGGCGAGTGGGGCAGGCATGGCTTCGCTTCAAAAGAAACCGGGCGTGGCGGTGCAGGCCGGCAGCGGCGCCCGCATCCCCACGCCCGACGGGTTACGGCGAGCGGGCGCCCTGCCTCAGATCGCCTGGCCCATCTTGAAGATCGGCAGGTACATGGCGACGACCATGCCGCCGATCAACGTGCCCAGAACCACCATGATGATGGGCTCCATCAGGCTGGACAAGGCTTCCACCGCGTCGTCGACCTCCTGCTCGAAGAAGTCGGCCACCTTGCTCAGCATGTGGTCGAGCGAGCCCGATTCCTCTCCGATGGCGACCATCTGGATCACCATGTTCGGAAAGCAATCGCTATTCTGCATGGCGACCGTGAGGCTGGTGCCCGTGCTCACCTCCTGCTGGATCTTCTTGGTGGCGGTCACGTAGACCATATTGCCGGAGGCGCCCCCAACCGAGTCGAGCGCTTCCACCAAGGGAACCCCGGCGGCGAACATCGTCGCCAGCGTTCGCGTCCATCGCGCGATCGTCGCCTTGCGGATGATCACGCCGAAGATCGGCAGGCGCAGGAACAGGCGGTCCATGAACGCCTGCATCTTCTTCGAGCGCTTCCAGCTGTAGAAAAAGAACCATAGTCCGCCGCCGATGGAGCCGAAGATCAGCCACCAGTACTCGACGAAGTAGTCGGACACGGCCATCACGAGCAGAGTCGGAGCGGGCAGATCCGCGCCGAAGCTGCTGAACAAGTCCTTGAACGCAGGGATCACGAAGATCATGATCACCGCGGTGATGATGAACGCCACGACGACGATCGAGATTGGGTAGAACAGCGCGGACTTGATCTTGCTCTTGATCGCGAGGACCTTCTCCTTGTAGGTCGCTAGGCGGTCGAGCAGGCTGTCCAGGATACCGGCGGCCTCGCCGGCGCCGACCAGATTGCAGAACAGTGCATCGAAGTGGAGCGGGTGCTTGCGGAACGCCTGGTTCAGCGAACTGCCCGTCTCGACCTCCGTCTTGATGTCGAGCAGCAGCTTGCCCACTGCCGGGTTGGCGTGCCCCTTGCCGACGATGTCGAATGCCTGCAGGAGCGGCACGCCCGACTTCATCATCGTGGCGAGCTGACGGGTGAACAGCGTGATGTCCTTCTCGGTGATCTTCCCGCCGAAGCCGCCGCGCTGGCGCTTGACCTTGATGACGTTGATTCCCTGGCGGCGCAGCGTCGACTGGACGACCGCTTCGCCGCTAGCCCTCATGTCGCCCTTGACCAGCTTGCCGGCGCGATCCCGTCCCTCCCAGGCGAACATGTACTCGCGAACGTCGCGCTTCGCGGCTGATGCGGTTGCTGCTGCCATTGTGGGACCTCCCGCTACTCGTTGGTTACTGCTTCGATTTCTTCAAGAGACGTCAGCCCCTGCCGCACCTTCAGCAGGCCCGACTGGCGCAGATCGCGGATTCCCTCGCGACGCGCCTGATCCGCGATGTCGATCGCATTGCCATTGGTCATGATGATGCGATTGATCTCGTCGCTGATCGGCATGACCTGGTAGATGCCTACCCGACCCTTGTATCCGGTGTTCTTGCATGCCTCGCAGCCCACATGCATATACGGCGTCCAGCTGCCGTCCAATTCCTCTTCGCGGAAGCCGGCGCGCAACAGTGCCTCGCGGGGAATGTCGGCGGGCCGCTTGCACTGCGCACACAGGCGTCGCGCCAATCGCTGCGCGGTGATGAGGATCACCGAGGAGGCGATGTTGAACGGCGCGATGCCCATGTTCATCAGGCGGGTCAGCGTCGTCGGCGCGTCGTTGGTGTGCAAGGTGGACAGCACCATGTGCCCTGTTTGGGCAGCCTTGATCGCGATCTCGCCCGTTTCGAAGTCGCGGATCTCGCCGACCATGATGACATCTGGGTCCTGCCGCAAAAATGCCTTGAGAGCGGCAGCAAAAGTCAGGCCAGCCTTGTCGTTGACATTCACCTGGTTGATGCCCGGCAGATTGATTTCCGCCGGATCCTCGGCCGTGGCGATGTTGATGTCGGGCTGGTTCAGGATGTTCAGGCATGTGTAGAGCGACACCGTCTTGCCGGAGCCGGTCGGGCCGGTCACCAGCACCATGCCGTACGGGCGCTGGATGGCGTTGAGCAGCGCTTCTCGCTGATCGGGCTCGTATCCGAGCGCTTCGATGCCCAGGGTGGCGCTCGAGGGGTCGAGAATGCGCAGCACCAGCTTTTCGCCGAATAGCGTGGGCAGGGTGCTGACGCGGAAATCGATCGCACGGGTCTTGGACAGGACGAGCTTCATCCGCCCGTCCTGGGGCACGCGCTTCTCCGAGATGTCGAGCTTGGAGATGACCTTGATGCGCGAGGCGATCTTCTCCTTGATGGCCAGCGGCGGGGCTGCCACTTCGTAGAGCTGGCCATCCATCCGGTAGCGGATGCGGTAGACCTTCTCGTACGGTTCGAAGTGGATGTCCGACGCGCCGCTGTTGATCGCATCCAGGAGGATCTTCTGGATGTACTTCACCACCGGCGCGTCGTCGATGTCTCCGCCCGCGTCGGCTTGCTGGCTCTCGACCTCCGTTTCGGCCAGGTCGGCCGCCATGTCGTCGTCGACCATGTCCCTGAGGCTCTGGCCGCTGCTCGCCAGGAGCTTTCCGATCATGGCGGCGAGCTTGCCGTCCTCAACCACCACCGGCTCGACCTGCAGGCCGCTCTGGAACTTGATCTGGTCCATCGCGGCGCTGTTGGTCGGATCGGAGATCGCGACGAACAACCGATTCCCGCGCTGGAACAGCGGCAGTGCGCGACGACCTGCCAGCGCCTTGGTGTCGATGTGCTTCGAGGGGAGATGGTCGACGTCGAACGCCTGCAGATCGAGATACGGCAATCCGAACGTCTGGGCCGCGAACTCCGCGATCTCGGTCTGGTTGAACTTCTTGCCGGCGACCAGATGCTCGACGAACGACACCCCGGCTTCGTTCGCCCGATCCTGCAGCGCGATGGCATCGCGTTCAGAGAGCAGGCCTTTCTGCACCAGTGCGCGGGCAAGGCCGGATATCGGGCTCGAATTCGAAGCGGCGGACATGCGTCGGGGAACTGGTGCGGCCGTAGCGTTCTCGTATCGGTGCTGCAGGCGTCCGTAAACCGCGGGACGCGCGCTCCACGGCGGAGCGGCCCGCCAGCCGCTCGGCCACGGGCGCTGCACGCGCTTTCCCGCTCCTTATCGACGTGCCGAAGAAAAGGTTTAAGCGCTGTGTCCCGCCGATAGCGTGGAGTTCAGCCGGGGAGGAGGACTTCCAGAACGAACTTGCTGCCGATGTAGGCCAGGACCAGGGCCATGAAGCCGGCCAGCGTCCAGCGCAGCGCGACGCGGCCGCGCCATCCATAGATGCGTCGGCCGCCAAGCAGGGCGGCGAAGATCAGCCACGCCAGCAGGCCGAACACGACCTTGTGTGTGAATTGCAGCGGGCGTCCGAACAACTCCTCCGAGAACACCATGCCCGTTCCCAAGGTCAGCGTGAGAAGCAGGAAGCCGGCCAGGATGATCTGGAACAGCAACCGCTCCATGCTCAACAGGGGCGGCAGCGTGCGCAGATAGGGCGGCAGCGTGCCCGAGTGCAGCTGTCGCTCGAGCAGCGCCATCATGAAGGCCTGCAGGCTGGCGATGGTGAGCAGGCTGAACGCGAGCATCGAGATGAGCAGATGCAGCCGGAAGGCGGGGAAGTCGGTATGGGGCAGAGGATGCGTCGAAGGGAATGCGATTGGCATGAGGACCGCCAGTGCGGCCGTGCCGAGCACGAAGACCTGCAGGCTGCGCAGGCGGTAGTGGAAACTGCCCAGCCAGTAGATGATTACGGTCAGCCAGATGATCGCCGAGACGGAATTGCCCACGCCGAGATACATTCCGCCCTCGAGGATCACGGATCGATAGAGCAGCCAGGTGTGCACCAGCATGGGGGCGGCGATCCCCCAGTGGAGCGGGCCGAGCGTCCTCGTGTCTTCGGGATTCGCCACCACCTCGCGATACATGGCGTAGGCGAGCAGACCGTAGAGGGCCGCGCAGAGGAGATGCGGTAGAATTCCCGGCATGTGTCGTGAGTGATTGGCCGGCGGCCGAAGGGCAAACCCGGGCCATCCGGCCGGCGCTGGCGCGAATGCCGCGTGTGCGAGGCACGCCACCGATCCGGCTGCAGTACCACGCGCAGTCTACATCATTGCCTTCCCGGCGCGCCGTCGCGCGGGCGGCGAACTCCACGGTCATCACATGTTCGACTCGATCACTGGCAGACTCTCCGGAGTCATCAAGACGCTGCGCGGCCAGGCTCGCCTGACCGAATCAAATGTCCAGGAAGCCTTGCGCGAAGTGCGCATGGCGCTGCTGGAAGCCGACGTCGCGCTGCCCGTGGTGAAGGATTTCATCGCCCACGTGAGGGAACGTGCACTGGGCGAGGAGGTGGTGGGCAGCCTGACGCCCGGGCAGGCGCTCGTCGGCGTGGTGTACGACGAACTCACCGGCCTGATGGGTGCGGCCAACGTGCCGCTCGATCTCGCCGTGACGCCTCCGGCCGTCGTGCTGATGGCCGGTCTTCAGGGTTCCGGAAAGACCACCACCAGCGGAAAACTCGCGCGCGTGCTGCGCGAGGAAGACCGCAAGAAGGTGCTGCTGGTCAGCTGCGACGTGTACCGTCCCGCCGCGATCGAGCAGTTGAAGACAGTCGCAGCACAGGTTGGGGTCGACTTCTTCCCGTCGTCTCCGGACCAGAATCCGATCGACATCGCCCGCGCCGCGCACGACTACGCGCGGACGCACTACCACGATGTGCTCATCGTCGACACCGCGGGTCGTCTGGCGATCGACCAGGCGATGATGGACGAGATCCAAGCCCTGCACGCGACGTTGAAGCCCGCCGAGACCCTGTTCGTCGTCGACGCGATGCAGGGTCAGGACGCGGTCAACGTCGCGAAGGCCTTCAACGAAGCGCTCCCGCTGACCGGGGTCGTCCTCACCAAGCTCGACGGTGATGCGCGGGGCGGGGCGATCCTCTCCGTGCGCCAGGTGACCGGCAAACCGGTGAAGTTCGTAGGCGTCGGCGAGAAGCTCGCCAACCTCGAACCCTTTCATCCCGACCGCATGGCCTCACGCATTCTCGGCATGGGGGATGTGCTGTCGCTGGTGGAAGAGGCGCGCCGTACGGTCGACATGGAGCAGGCCGAGAAGCTCGCCAAGAAGGTCAAGAGCGGAAAGGGCTTCGACCTCGAGGACTTCAAGCAGCAGATGATGCAGATGAACAAGATGGGCGGCCTGAACGCACTGATGGACAAGCTGCCCTCGCAACTGTCGCAAATGGCCGCGGGAACGCAGGTCGACGAGAAGGTGGTGGCGCGTACCATCGGCATCATCAATTCCATGACACCGGCCGAGCGGGCCAAGCCCGAGCTCATCAAGGCTTCGCGCAAGCGGCGCATCGCCGCCGGTTCCGGTGTGCCGGTGCAGGAGGTCAATCGTCTGCTGAACCAGTTCGAGCAGATGCAGAAGATGATGAAGATGATGAGCAAGGGCGGCATGCAGAAGATGATGCGGGGGCTGCGCGGCATGCTGCCGGGGATGCGGTGAACGCCAGAAGCATCGCTGGGTCGAAGTGAATTGGTCGGGCTGCGTGGCCCCGGGTTTCTGGGAGATTGGAGCATGAGAAAGCTTGCGTTCGCGGTTCTTGCCCTGCTGGCTCTGCCGGCGCTGGCGATCTCGGACTATGACCGCGAAAAGCGCTGGGCCGAGCAGATCGTTCCTGGCTTGATGGTGGGTGAGGTCGTGTGGATCGAGCAGGCGGAGGGGCACAAATTCCTCAGCCTCTACACGGAGGCCGAGAAGCCGCGCGGCGCCCTGATCGTCGCACATGGCCGCGGCTGGAGCCCGGACTACGAACTGTACGGCATGCTGCGCACCAAACTGGCCGAGCAGGGCTACACCACGCTGGCCATCCAGTTGCCGGTCCTGGGGGGCGGCGCCAAGATCGGGGACTACATTCCCACCTATCCGGATGCGCAGGAGCGCTTCGCACTGGCGGCCAGGTTCCTGCAGGACAAGGGCTACGAGAACATCGGGATCGTCTCCCACAGCCTGGGTGCGACGATGGCCAACCACTATCTGATCAACATCGACGAGACGCCGGTGAAGGCGTGGGCATTCGTCGGCATCATCAACGGGCTCGAGGAGATGTTCCGGATCAAGATTCCGGTGCTGGACGTCTTCGGGACCAAGGACTGGGAAATCACACAGGTCGGGGCCTACGAGCGGAAGAAGCAGATCGACAAGGTCCCCGGCTCGCGCCAGGTGGCGGTACCGGACGCGTTGCACTTCTTCGAGGGCCGCGAGGACGACCTCGTGAAGGTGCTGGTCGACTTCATGGACGGCGTATTCCACGCGGGGAATCCGTCGACGGCTTCGACGCGCTGATCCGGTCGCCGGCTTGCCAAGGGCGGAAAAAAGGGCTTAGAATCGCCGGCTTCGCAAAAATCGACTCACGAATACGGTGGTGGTGACATGGTGGTGATCAGACTCGCCCGCGGCGGCGCCAAAAAGCGGCCCTTCTTCAATGTGGTCGTGACCGACTCGCGCAATGCGCGTGACGGCCGCTTCATCGAGCGCGTGGGCTTCTACGATCCCAAGGCGCCCGAGGGCCGGGAGTCGTTGCGGTTCGACCTCGCCCGGCTGCAACACTGGCAGGGGCAGGGTGCCCAGGTCAGCGACACCGTCGCGCGCCTGGTCAAGCAGTTCAGCAAGACCGCGCCGGCGCAGACGACCACCGCCTGATCGGCTCTTCGCCGCGGGAGCCGTGACCGCCTCGTCGCCGCCTGGGCGGGACGGTTTGCACGGCAGGATGCTCGTCATGGGGCGCATCGCAGGTGCGCACGCCGTGCGGGGTTGGGTGAGGATCCAGACGTTCACGCAGAATCCCGACGGGCTGCTCGCCTACCCCGCGTGGTGGCTCGGCCGTGACGGCGGGTGGCGGCAGGTGACCGTGGAGGACGCCTCGGTCCACGGACGCAGCCTGGTTGCCAAGTTTGCCGGCTGCGACGATCGGGAGGCGGCGGCGGCGCTGAAGGGGCTGGAAGTCGCGGTTCCCCGGGCTTCGCTGCCCGCGAGTGAAGCGGACGAGTACTACTGGGCCGACCTGCAGGGATTGCGGGTGCGGAACGTCGAGGGCGCCACGCTGGGCGTGGTGATCGGATTGCTGGAAACGGGCGCCAACCAGGTGCTCGTGGTCGAGGCGGAGCGGAAGCGGTTGATCCCCTTCGTCGAAGCAGTGGTCAAGTCGGTGGATTTGGCACAGGGGTCGATGGTGGTGGACTGGGGGGTGGATTTTTGATTCACTTCGACGCCGTTACCCTGTTCCCGGAGATGTTCGATGCCCTGACGCGCTCGGGAATCACCCGTCGCGCGTTCGAGAACGGGGTCTACGAGCTGGTCCTGTGGAATCCGCGCGACTTCAGCAGTAATGCCTACCGGTCGGTGGACGATCGGCCGTACGGCGGCGGGCCGGGCATGGTGATGATGCCCGAGCCGCTGGAGAAGGCGTTGAAGGCGGCACGGCAGCGACAGAAGAGCTGCGGGGTGCGCGGATCGAAGGTGATCTACTTCAGCCCTCAGGGCGTCGTCCTCACGCACACCGGTGTGCGCGAACTGCTGAAGGAGGATGGCCTGATCATGCTGTGCGGCCGCTACGAGGGCGTGGACGAACGCCTGATCCAGCGGCAGGTGGACATGGAAATTTCCATCGGAGACTATGTGGTCTCCGGTGGCGAACTGCCGGCGATGGTGCTGATGGATGCGCTGATCCGGCAGGTGCCCGGTGTGCTGGGTGGGCAGGAATCGGCTGCGCAGGATTCGTTCGTCGCGGGCCTGCTCGACCACCCCCACTACACCCGGCCGGAGGTGTACGAAGGAGGGGAGGTGCCGGCGGTACTGCTTTCGGGCAATCACGCGGACATCGAACGCTGGCGGATGAAGCAGGCGCTTGGCCGCACCTGGTCGCGGCGGCCGGAGTTGATGAAGGACATGACGCTGACGGAGGAGCAGTCGGCGTTGTTGGAAGAATACAAGCGCGAACTGCAGGGCTGACTGCACGGGGCGCCATCGCAGGAGTCGGAACCATGGATTTGATCGCGAAAATCGAACAGGAAGAGATCGCCCGCCTGGGCAAGAAGGTGCCCGACTTCGCGCCCGGGGACACGGTGGTCGTCAGCGTGAAGGTCGTCGAGGGCGATCGCAAGCGCGTCCAGGCCTACGAGGGGGTGGTGATCGCCAAGCGCAATCGCGGGCTGAACTCGTCGTTCATCGTGCGCAAGATCTCCTCGGGCGAGGGCGTGGAGCGCACGTTCCAGACCTACTCGCCTTTGATCGCGAGCATCGATGTCAAGCGCCGCGGCGACGTACGGCGCGCCAAGCTGTACTACCTGCGCGAGCGCTCCGGCAAGTCCGCGCGCATCCGCGAGAAGCTCAACGTGGCGTCCGACAAGACCGGCGCCGCGGAAGCCTGAGACGGGCATTGTCGACGCACTCCGAGAAAGAGCGGCCCAACGGGCCGCTTTTTTTTCGCCCGCCTCGCCGGTATTCGGACGACGAGTCGGGTCGCGATCGGTTGCACG
>CAZNBS010000153.1:0-11931 GCA_964570955.1 uncultured Burkholderiales bacterium
GGGCAGGGTGCAGGCCGCCTGGCTCAAGAACCTGCTCGCCAGCATGGGCTGACGCAAAGCGCTGCTCGCTCTTTGCTTGGAGTCGCCTGCGGGCAGGCCTGATCCATGCGCGTTGCCCGGATCCCTCGCTCGGGCTTCGACAGATCGCTGGGCACGCCGCGGGCGGCCGCTGGGCGAGTCGAATCGCGGCGAGACCGATCGAACGCGACGATGCCGCGCCAACAGAAAGCGCCCATACAGACGGCCGATCCGTCAATGCCCACGCGCCGAGCCGACACCCTGCAGCGTACCGGCAAGCTCGACCTATACCGGCGGATGCGTCTGATCCGCAGAATCGAGGAGCTGATCGGCGAGCTGGTCACGTCCGGGGATATTCCCGGCGCAGTCCACCTCTGCATCGGCCAGGAGGCCGTAGCGGCGGGGGTCTGTGCGCACTTGAGCGACGCCGACTGGATCACGAGCACGCACCGGGGGCACGGTCATTTCCTCGCCAAGAACGGTGATCCACGGGCGATGCTGGCCGAGATCCTCGGCCGTGCGACCGGCGTCTGCCGCGGCAAGGGCGGCTCGATGCACGTTGCCGATTTCGCGCGCGGGATTCTCGGTGCCAACGGCATCGTCGGCGGGGGGATCGGCATCGCCGCTGGCGCGGCGCTTGCGGCGCAGCTGGATCGGGCGTGCGCCGTCGCAGTCGCGTTCTTCGGCGATGGGGCCGCGAGCCAGGGTGTCGTCGCCGAAGTGCTCAACGTCGCGGCACTATGGCGGTTGCCGCTGATCCTGGTGTGCGAGAACAACGGCTTCGCCGAGTTCTCGCCGACCGCGGACGTGACCGCCGGCGCGATCGCAACGCGCGGAGAACCGTTCGGAGTGCCCGGCCACGCGCTGGACGGAAACGACGTCGAGGCGGTGTGGGAGACTGCTGGTGAGGCGGTGAGGCGTGCGCGTGCCGGCTCAGGACCATCGCTCATCGAGGCGCGCACCTACCGAATCCGCGGGCACGTTGAGACCGAGCAGAGCTTTCTGTCACGCGCCTACCGCGAAGACGCGGAAATCGGCGAATGGATGGCCTGCGATCCCCTATTTCGCTTCGCGACCCAGCTGACGGGATCCGGGACGGCCACGCAACGGGAACTGGACGCCATCGACGCAGAAGTCGCGGAGGCCGTCGCCGCTGCGTACGCGCAGGCGTCCGCCGACCCCTTGCCGACCGAGAGCTCGGCGTTCGCGCACATGCTCGCATGAGGCCGGTCATGTCGCGCAAACGAATGATCCAGGCAGTGAACGAGGCACTCGCCGAAGAGTTGGAGCGGGACGCCAAGGTTATCCTCTTCGGCGAGGACGTCGGCATGAGCCTCTTCGGCGACACGCGCGGACTTGCGGATCGCTTCGGCACCGAGCGCGTGCGCGACACGCCGATATGCGAGGCCGCGATGACCGGGATGGCGGTGGGCGCGGCGGCGGCCGGGTACCGCCCGATCTGCCATCTGATGTACGGGAACTTCCTGTACACCGGGCTCGATGCGATCGCGAACCAGGCGGCCAAGCTGCACTATATGTCGGCCGGACAGGTGACGCTTCCCCTCGTCTACATGGCAGTGTACGGGGCGGGACGCTCGGTCGGCGCGCAGCACTCCGATGTTCCGTACCCGATGCTGATGAATCTCGGCGGGATCAAGGTGGCGGTTCCCAGCACGCCCGCCGACGCCAAGGGGATGCTCAAGTCGGCGATCCGCGACGACAGCCCGGTGGTGTTTCTGCAGCCGGCGCGGCGCGGCGGAGAGCAGGGTGAAGTCCCGGACGGCGATGTGCTGGTGCCGCTCGGTCGCGCCGATGTCAAGCGGGCGGGCACCGACGTGACCGTGGTGGCGATCGGGGCGATGGTTCGCCATGCTTTGCGGGCCGCCGATCACCTGGCGAAGTCGGGCATGGACGCGGAAGTCATCGACCCCAGAACGTTGTTCCCGCTCGACGAGCGGACGATCCTTTCGTCGGTTCGCAAGACCGGTCGCCTGGTCGTTGTGGACGAGGCGAGGTCGACCTGCAGCGCCGCGAGCGAGATCGCGGCGCGGGCGGCCGACCAGGCGTTCGCCGCGCTGAAGGCGCCGATCAAGCGCGTGACCGTGCCGGACGTGGCAATACCCTATGCGCCGCACCTGGAAAAGGCGGTCCTTCCGGACGAGGCGCAGATCATCGCCGCAGTGGAGAGCGCCGTTGTCGACGGGAGAGGCGGGTGAAGGTGACGCTCAAGCTGCCGATGTTCGGCATGAACATGGAGGAGGCCACGATCGTCAAGTGGCACAAGGCACCAGGCGAGGCGTTTTCCAAGGGCGAGCCGCTCTACGACATCGAGACCGAGAAGGTCACCTCCGAGATCGAGGCACCGTGCGCTGGCACGCTGCTCGAGGTGGTGGCGGCGTCGGGGAGAGAGGTCAAAGTGGGCGACGCGGTGTGCGTCGTGGATGCCAGCGCATAGGTGCCGCCGGCATGCGACTCGGCACCTTATGCGAATGCGAGCACGAAGTGGAGATCCCCGACCGTCCGGAGCGCCGGACGGCGGAATTTGACCAACAAGAGGAGCGACTGAAATGAAACCAACCGGGAACTCTCGCAACAGGCTTTGGAGCAAGGCGGCCGCGGCCGGTCTTGCCGCCGCGCTGGCCAGCGCGTCGACCGCGGCACTGGCAGCGAAGGACATCAAGCTTACGGTGCTGTCCGGATATGCCCCCAACGCCGCGTGGGTCAGGGTGTTCAAGGAGTACTGGATGCCCGAGGTGAACCGCCGGCTGGCGGAGAAGGGCGCCTACAACATCGTCTACACCGAGGTGTTCGGGACGGTAGTCAAACCGCGCGGGGAACTCGACGGCGTGCAGCAGGGACTCGGCGACATCGGGCTGGTCGTCACGGCGTTTCACGCCGACAAGTTCCCGCTGGAGAGTATCTCGTTCGTGACGCCGTTCGTCTCCACCGATGCGGCGCTTAACGCGCGGACCTACGACGCTCTCGCGGCGAAATTCCCGAAGTGGCGCGATAACTGGGACCGCTACAACATGGTTCTGCTGGGATACATGGGGTCGGTGCCGAACTACGCGGTGCTGAGCAGGGCGCCGATCAAGACCATCGATGATCTCAAGGGCAAGAAGATCGCCGGCGCCGGCCTGAACCTGCGCTGGGTCGAGGGGATCGGAGCGACCGGCGTGCCGAGCGCGTTGACCAAGTTCTACAGCGACACCAAGTCGGGCGTGTCCGACGGGATGCTCGCCTGGGGCGATGCAGTCGGCGCCTTCAAGCTGTGCGAGGCCGGGCCCTACTTCCTCAAGCTGAGCATGGGGGCGGTGACGTCGTTCGCAGTCGCCGCGAACAAGCGCACCTGGAACGGCCTGCCGGACGAGGTGAGGACCGTGATGAAGGATGTCACCGCGCGCTATCGCGATGAGCTTGCACGGCAGGCCACCGCGGGCGATTCCAAGGGACTCGACGCGTGCAAAGCGCAGGGCGGAACGATCGTCGAAATGAGTGATGGGGAGCGGCAGCGCTGGGCCGCGGCCCTGCCGAACATCGCCAAGGAGTGGGCCGACGATGCGGACAAGCGCGGATTCCCAGGCAACGAGGCGCTGAAGGCCTACATGGACATCATGCGGGACAACAAGCAGCCGATCGCCCGGCACTGGGACCGCAAGTAGCACCCTGCGGGGCGCTACATGACCACACTCGACGACCGGAGCGTGCCAAAGGCGGGACGAGGCGTCCGCGTCCCGCTCTTCGACACGCTCGTCGAGTGGATGAACAACGTCGGGACCCTGCTGATCATCGGCCTGATGGTCCTGATCGACCTCGACGTGGCCGGGCGCAACCTCTTCAACAATCCGATTCCCGGCGTGGTCGAGCTCAGCGAGGCGGGTATCGTGATCATCGTCTTCCTGCAGGTCGGCCACACCTTGCGGGTCGGGCGCTTCATGCAGTCGGACGGCGTGCTGTCCTACCTGAGCGCGAACTTCCCGCGCGTCGCCACAACGCTCTGGCTGCTCTTCAACGTCACTGGCGCGGTGCTCTTCGCCTTCATCGTGCGGGTCGCCTACGCGCGGTTCATCGCGGCGTGGGACGGCGACTACTACAAGGGGAACGTCGGATCGTTCATGATGTCGACGTGGCCGATCGAGCTGACGATCCTGTTCGGATCGGTCATCATGGTCCTGCAGTTCCTGGTGCTCGCATTCGGCGACCTGCGCGCCTTGCTGCCGCGGACTTGAGGTTCGCGCGGGGGCGACAAGCCATGGACGGGTTGACAGTCGGAATCGTCTCGATCGTGCTGATTGTGCTGCTGGTGTACGTCGGCATGTACGTGCCCGTGGTGCTGATGCTGGTCTCGTTCGGCGGCGCCTGGGTGATCAGCGGCAACTTCAACGTGGCGAGCCAGCTGTTGGCGATCAAGTCGGCCGAGACGATCGCCAGCCAGGAATTCGCTGTCATCCCCCTGTTCGTGCTGATGGGGCTGCTCGTCACGTCGTCCGACGTCGCGCGTGAGCTGTTCGAAGTTGCCAATCACTATCTCAAGAAGATTCTCGCCGGGCTCGCGCTGGCGACTGTCGCCGCGAACGCGGTGTTCGCGGCGATCACCGGCGTGAGCATCGCGTCGGCCTCGGTGTTCACCAAGATCGCGGTCCCGGAGATGCTCCGTTACGGCTACAACCCCAGGTTCGCGGTGGGTGTCGTGGCGGGCAGCTCAGTGCTCGGCATGCTCATCCCGCCGAGCATCCTGCTCATCGTGTACGCGTTTATCGTCGAGCGCTCCGTAGGCGCGCTCTTCTTGGCCGCAGTGGTGCCCGGGCTGCTGCTTGCGCTCGGCTACAGCGTGCTTATCTTCATCTACGGGACATTGTGGCCGGCACGGGTCGGCGGCAAGGTGACGGTGGCCCGCGCCGGCGAAGCCGAGGACGACATCAACGTTCGCGAGGCAGTGCGGCGCCTGACCCCCATCGTGGCGCTTGTGACGGTCGTCATCGGCGGGATCTATGGCGGGATATTCACGCCAACCGAGGCCGGTGCGGTCGGTGCGCTCGGAGCGCTGGTCATGGCGATCGCAAAGAAGCGCTTCACGTGGAAGTCGTTCTGGACCGTCACGGTGGACACCGGGCACATCACCGCGTCGATCTCGTTCGTGATCATCTCCGCCGGAATGTATAGCGCGACGCTCGGCCTGTCCGGAATCCCGAATCACCTCGAGTCATGGGTGACGACCGCCGGGCTCGAACGCAGCACCTTGATCGCCAGCTACATTCTCGTGGTGCTGCTGCTCGGCACCATCATGGATTCGATCTCCATCCTGCTGATCGCTGTGCCGATCTATCTGCCCCTGTTGAACGCCGCCGGTATCGATCTCGTATGGTTCGGCGTCATCACCACGATCGTGGTTGAGGTCGGTCTGCTCACGCCGCCGATCGGGATCGCCGTGTTCGTGATCAAGAGCACACTAAACGACGAGCGGATCTCGACCGCCGACATCTTCATCGGTGCGCTTCCGTTCGCGGCAATGATGCTGCTCGTCACGCTCCTGATCATCGCGTTTCCGGGATTGACGAGATTGCTCGGTTGAGCCAACCGTGCGTCGCCGGAAGCAGTGTGCTGTCATCTGTGAACCCACAATCCGCACCGGGCCCCGGCAACCGGAGACAACCTTGGACCTATCCAGCTATCGCGCAATCTCGCTTGAGCGCAGTGGACGCATTCTCTACGCGACCCTCAATCGCCCGCAAAGCCTGAACGCCGTCGATGAGACCATGCACACCGAGCTTGCGAGGCTGTTCGTGGACTGCTCCGTGGACCCGGACTCGGACGTCGTCGTGCTGAGCGGCGCCGGCCGCGCGTTCTGCGCCGGTGGCGACATCGAGTGGATGCAAACGATGGTCGACGACCCCGGAGCGTTCGAGCGGACCGCGCGCGAGGGCAAGGCAATCGTCTTCTCCCTCCTCGACTGCGAGAAGCCGGTCATCGCGAAGGTCAACGGCCACGCGACTGGGCTCGGTGCGACGCTGGCGCTATTTTGCGATGTGATTTTCGCCGCGGAGCATGCGAAGATCGGCGATCCGCACGTGAGTGTCGGGTTCGTCGCCGGGGACGGCGGCGCGGTCATCTGGCCGCAGCTGGTGGGCTACGCCAGGGCGAAGGAGTACCTGATGACGGGCGACCTGATTGCAGCCAGGGATGCGGAGCGCATAGGATTGATCAACCACGCGGTGCCCGGGGAGGAGCTCGATGCGGCCGTCGCCGCATTTGCCGCGCGGTTGTCCAAGGGGGCGGTCAAGGCGATCCGCTGGACGAAGATGTCCGTGAACATCGGGCTCAAGCAGCTTGCGCATTCGATCATGGATGCTTCACTCGCCTACGAAGCGCTGTCGAACGCAACCGGTGACCACCAGGAGGCGATAAACGCGTTTCGGGAGAAGCGAAAGCCCGTCTTCCGTGGACGGTGAAGTTCCCCAGGCGTCGACGCGGAGGAACAGAGATGGATTTCACCGAGCCGGACCATATCGTGCAGCTGCGGAATTCACTGCGTCGCTTCGTGGCAAAGGAAATGCCCCGAAGCGACGCGGCGCGTTGGGACGCGGAGAACCAGTTTCCGCGGGAGGTGTTCGCGAAGCTCGCCGCGCTGGGTGTGATGGGTCTCACGATCCCGGAGGAGTACGGCGGATCTGGCCGTGACATCGTCGCGACGATGGTGGTCGTCGAGGAGCTTTCGAGGCGTAGCTTGGCCGTCGCGGTGCCCTACATCATGTCGGCGTGCTATGCAGGAATGAACCTCGTCGACTGCGGTTCCGAGGGGCAGAAGCGGGAGTTGCTGCCTCGGGTGGTCGACGGGTCGCTGATCTTCGCGTACGGGTGGACGGAGCCGGACGTCGGGGCGGACCTCGCGAGTGTCAGGACCCACGCGCGACGGGCCGGAGATAAGATCGTGGTGAGCGGCGCAAAGCGCTTCTGCTCCGGTGCCGCGATTAGCGACTACATCTACACGCTGGTCCGCACCGGTGCGAAAGAGGACCGGCATCGCAATCTCTCGATCGTGCTCATCCCGCCGACGGCGCCGGGCGTGACGATCTCCACCATCGAGAGTCTCGGCATGAAGGGGGCCGCCACGACCGACGTCGCGTTCGACGAAGTGGAAGTGCCGGCCGGGAATCTCGTGGGCGGCGAGGCGGGCTGGAACCAGGGCTGGTCGATGATCATGGGCATCGGCCTGGACGTAGAGAAGCTGGAAGTCGCGGCAATGGGCGTCGGGATCGCTCAGGCGGCGCTGGACGACGCCTGGGCGTACGCACACCAAAGGACGCAGTTCGGCGAGAAGATCGCTTCCTACCAGTCCGTCCGGCACAAGCTCGCCGACATGAAGACCAGCCTGCACGCGGCCAGGTTGATGCTGTACCACGCCGCGTGGCTGGCGGACCGCCACGTTCCCTGCGGGTCCGAGACGTCGATGGCGAAGCTCTTCGTCGCGGAGGTTGCGAAGTCGATCGCGCTCGAAAGCCAGACGATTCTCGGAGCGTACGGCTACGTGAAGGATTTCGACGTCGAGCGCTATGTCCGGGATGCGCTGCTTATGCCGATCATCGGCGGCTCGTCCGCGATCCAGCGCAACAACATCTACAAGTGGTCGATGGAGAGCAGGCGGTAAGGCGTTCACTGACCGCCTCGGTCGCGCGGACTCAACGCTCGAGACCCCGGCGCACGAGCTCGATGTAGGTGTCGCCGACATAGGTCGGCAGCCGCCTGGGCTTCGCGGTCGCGATCACATAGCGCCTGGCCAGGTACTGCCTTGCCGCCATGAAGGTGTACGCCAGGATGGGTAGCTCGCGCTCCTCGTAGATCTTCAGCTCGCCGCGCGTCCGGCTTCGCCGCAGTGCGTTGACATACCGATCGGCGATGTCGAAGAAGTGCTGGCGGAACGAGGCAGGGACCCACACGGCCGCCTCCATCTCCACCCGAACGTACCACGGGTTGCGCACCAGATAGTCGAAAAAGCCGGTGAACCCGCGGCTCTCCAGCTCGACGAAGGAGCGGCTCCCGCGGATCGCTTCGGCGACCTCCGCCTGCATCTGCGTGCGCATCGAGCACAGGAGCTCCTCGAAGAGCTCCCGTTGCGAGCGGAAATGCGCGTAGAAGGTGCCCACGGCGACGCCGGCGGCCTGCGTGATCGCCTGCACGGTAGCACCGAGGTAGCCGGAGCGGTTGATCACCCGCGCCGCCGAGTTGATGAGGCTCGCACGGGTGCCCTGCTGCAGTTGTGGACGGGGCGCTTGAGTGCTCGCCGCCATGCGCCGCGGAAGGTCGAGCGCTGCGGCGTACCCGAGCCCGTGCCGGACGAACTTGACGTAGGTGTCCGCCACCCATTCCGGGATCTGCTTGGGGCGCAGCGAGCGGGCCCCGGATCGGTCGCAAAAACCCATCGCGATGTGTCCGCGCGCGCCCGCGAGAACCTCGGCGATGACCCGAAAAGAAGCGTCGTTGTGCGGACGGATTTCGCCCCTTCTCTCGGCTAGATGCAGCGCCCGGAGATACCGTTCCTCGATGTTGCGCATGTGCTGCGCATGGCTCCGCGGGGCCGCGGTCTCGGCCTCCGCAAGCACGCGCAGGAAATGGGGATTGCGCTTCAGATACGTGATGAACGCCCGGAAAGTGCGCGTTTCATGGTCGAAGTAGTCGGTGGACTGATGTGCGCTTTTCGCCAGGACGCCGAGCAAACGAACACCCTCAGCCGGGAGCAGTTCGTCCAGGAGCTGTTGATGCGATTCGAAGTACGAGTAGAGCGTGCCCGCCGCCACGCCGGCCGCCTCCGCGATGCGCGAGACCGACGCGTCCGCGTAGCCGTGCCGGGACACGACCTGGAGGCCGGCCTTGACCAAAGCCCCCCGCGTTTCCCGGGCCTTCTCTTCCCGAGACGGTCTACCCGCGCGCTTTGCGCTCAAGCTCATTCTCTTTGGCCATCTTCTCTTTGATCTGGTCGCGTAGGACGTTCTTGCGAATCTTGCCGGCGGCCGTGTACGGTAGGGCGTCCACGATCTCCAACCGCTCCGGGCATTTCTGCTTTGCCAGGCCGGCGACGCCGATCACCCGGCGCATCTGCTCGAAGTCGAAGGCGGCGCCCGGGTGCAGCGTCACGAAAGCACAGGCGGTCTCCCCCAGCCTCGGATGGGGCATCGCCACCACCGCTGCCTCGCGGATGGCCGGGTGCGCGTATAGCGCGTCCTCGATCTCCTTCGGGCTCAGGTTCTCCCCGCCGCGGATGATGAGATCCTTCATGCGGCCGGTGATGACGAGGCAACCCTCGGGGGTCAATCGTCCGAGGTCGCCGGTGTGAAAGTACCCGTCGCTGTCGAAAGCGTCGTGGTTGTGCTCGGGTGCCGTGTACCCGACGCAGTTCTCGGGTCCGCGGGTGACGATCTCGCCCTCGGCGCCGCGCGGAACCGTCCGGCCAGCCGCGTCGACCAGTCGGATATCGTGGCCCACGACGTAGCCTTCGGTGGTCGCGCCCAGCGCTTCCTTGCGACGGTCGGGAACACCCAGCGTCACGGTCGGGGCTTCGGTGCTGCCGTAGAGCCGGAACGAGACACACCGCTCGAACGTCCGGTTCGCATCATAGATGACCTCGGGCGGCACCGGCGCTCCGCCGGTGGGGAAATACCGCAGGGTCGGCAGCGGCCTCCGGTTCTGGCGCGCGAAGCGCGTGATCTCCGCCAGGAACGGCGTGGCGCCGAGGGTGAACGTGACACGGTGACGGTCGATGAGGTCCGCAGCACTGCTTGCGTCCCATGTGTCCATCAGGACGACCGGGCAGCCGAGCGAGATCGGCAGCTGGATACCGTAAAGATAGCCGGTGATGTGGCAGAGCGTCGACGGCATCAGGATGACGTCGCGCTGCTCGAGCTTCAGCCAGGCGACGAAGTTGCGGATCTCGGTGTCGATCGTATTGTGCGTGTGCAGGACCCCCTTGGCCCGGCTGGTGGTTCCCGACGTGTACATCACGAGCTTGACGTCGTTGGGATCGGGGCGGGCGTGGCGAGTCGACGCGGGCTCCGAGGCGAGGTTGTCGAACGACGGCAAGGACCGGTCGCTGGGCCGGACGAAGACGACCTCCAGCAGATCCGGAAGATTCGGCCGTAGCCGCCCGACCATCGCCGCATAATCGAAGCCACGGAAGAACTCCGACACGAACAGGATGCGGCTCTTCCCATCGGCCAGGATGAACGACACCTCCGAATCGCGGTAGATCGGCACGATAGGGTTGCAGACATAGCCGCCGTAGGAGCAGGCTACGTCGATGAGAATCGCCTCGTGCCAGTTCGGCAACTGAAGGCTCACGACATCGCCCGGTTTCAGACCGCGCCCCGCCAGGACGCCGGCGAGACGTCGCGCGCGCACGCGCAATTGCGCTGCCGTCAGTACGCGCGTCCCGTCGATCACGAGCGCCTGGTCGGGCTTCGCGTCGCACACCCGGTCGAGCAGATCCGCCAGCGTGCGATCCTGCCAGGTCCCGTCTGCCCGGTACCTGGCGATCGTCTGCTCATCGAGCCTTACCGACCAGCCGCTCACATCGAGGCGCATCGCCTCTTCTCCCGACAGCATCGAGGTGTCGCGCGATCGACGAGCCGAGATCGCGCCAGAACCGCGGGATCCAGTCCCTCATGCCGCTCCGGCCTGTTTGAGCAACGCCTCGCGGCGAACCAGCCACCATCCGTAGGATTCGGGCCATTCCGCGAAAGTGGGGTCCGCGCCGAGCCGATGCGCGGCGTGCAGCGCCCAGAACGGGTCATAGAACGCTTCGCGTCCGACACCTATCAGGTCGGCGCTGCCTGCCTGCAACGCGCCCTCCGCCTGCTCGGGGTGCACGATCAGGCCGACGGTCATGGTCAGCATGCCGCTCGCCCGGCGGATGCGGTCGGCGTAGGGGATGCGAAAGCCAAGTGGTCGAGGGCCGATGTCGGCGGTCGCCAGGCCGGCGATCCCGCCGGACGAGCAATCCACCACGTTCGCGCCGCGCGCCTTCAATTCTCCCGCGAGTGCCACGGAATCTTCCAATTGCCATCCTTCAGCCGAGCCGTCCACGTCGACCGAAGATATTCGAACCAGCAGCGGTTTCGATGCAGGCCATGCTGCCCTGACCTGCTCAACGGTCTCCAGCGTGAAGCGCATCCGGCCGGCGAGGCCACCGCCGTAGCCGTCGTCGCGGCGATTGGACAACGGCGACAGAAAGGAGTGGGCAAGATAGCCGTGCGCAGAATGAATCTCGAGGATCTCGAAGCCCGCATCGAGGGCGTGCAGCGCGGCGGCGACGAAGGATCGCTGAATCGACCTGATCTCGCTCACCGACAACTCGTGCGGCACCGGCCAGCCATCGCCCACCGGCACCGACGATGCGGCGACGGTGGGCCACTGCGGCTCGCCGGGACGATGGTCATCGGGGTGGATGGGACCATTGCTTTCCCACGGCCGTTGCATGCTCGCCTTGCGCCCGGCGTGGGCGATCTGGATCGCGGGCAGTGCACCGTGCGCCTTGATGAAGGCGGCCACGGGCTTCAGCGCGGCGGCGTGCGCCGCGGACCACAGACCGAGGTCGCCGTAGGTGATTCGCCCTTCGGCTTCGACTGCAGTGGCCTCCGCGCACACCACCGCGGCACCGCCCAGGGCGAACTTGCCCAGATGCACCAGGTGCCAGTCGGTGGCCAGTCCATCCCCATTGCACGCATAGGTGCACATGGGCGAGATGACGATCCGATTCTTGAGCTTGGCGTCGGCGACGGTCAGCGGAGAAAACAGGAGCGGCGCTCCTGCTGCGGTCCGCTCGGCGAGACGATCGGCCATGGCGCAGCGGGACGACCGCGTCTCTTCCGGCGTCAGCCCATGCTGGCGAGCAGGTTCTTGAGCCAGGCGGCCTGCACCCTGCCC
>CAZNBS010000154.1:0-11915 GCA_964570955.1 uncultured Burkholderiales bacterium
AGTTCCTGTTCGTGGCCGTCGATGACCATGCGCGCGTGGGCTTTACCGACCTATAAGTCACCGCCGCCGGGATACGCGGCGCCGATAGTTTCGCGAGCGTCGTCCTCGGTCCAGGCATGATCTGGCCCTACGTCCAGAAATACCGCACGACGTGAAAGAACACCGGCGCGGAGAACGTGACCGAATCCAGCCGGTCCATGAAACCGCCGTGCCCGGCAATCGAACTGCCCCAGTCCTTTGCACCCAGCGAGCGCTTCACGGCCGAGAGCACGAGGCCGCCGAGTGCCCCGAATACCACGATCTGCAGGGCAACCGCGCTCGCCACGGCAAAGCCGAACGGGGTGATCGTGTGCAGCGCTCCTCCCGCGAGGGTGGCGGTCAGTCCACCCCCGATCAGCCCCTCCCAGGTCTTCGACGGACTGACCTTGGGCGAGAGCTTGTTCCGGCCGAACAGCTTGCCGAACACGTACTGCAGCACGTCGCTCAGTTGCACGATGAACAGGAAGAAGAACAGCAACTCGACATTGCGTCCCTCGAAGCCGGGGATGTCGAGGATCAGGATGCCCGGCGCGTGGCTCACGCCGTACACGCACACCATCACCGCGAACAGGATCATGGCGTTGCGCTGGAAGAAGGAATCGGTATCCTGCGACAGCGCCGAAGCGAAGGAAATGATCCCGAACACGTAGACCGGAATGAATACCGAGAACAGCCCGTACCACTGCATGCCCAGCAGCACGTACTGGATGGGGATGGCGACGAAGAAGGCGATGAACAGCGGCCAGTAGTCGGCCTGTCGCGTTGGTGTCAGTGTGAGGAACTCGCGCAGTGCCATGGCCGAGGCGAACGCGAACACGATCAGTGTGACGGTGGAACCGAGGAGCAGGGCGCCGAACATCACGACTGCCATGCCCCACCATGCGCGGATGCGTGCATTGAGATTGTCGACCGTCGCGCTGCGCCCCGCACTGCGCAGGTGCAGCGCGTAGCCGATTACCGAGGCGACCACGAGAATCCCGAGCAGCAGCAGCCCGATCGTCACGAATGACCGGCTCACGTCGCCTCCCACGGCGAGGCGAGTGCGCACACCGCGGCGTGAGCCCGCGCCAGGAATGCGTCCTTGTCTTCGCAGGCATCGTTGCGCATGGTCTCGCCCAGACGCACGCGACACAGGAGCGGAAGCGGAAACGGCGCGCCCTTGGGCATCACGCGGTACATGTTCTCCAGATAGGCAGGAGTCAGCGTCAGCGTCGGCCGCGTCTTGGTCAGATGGAACAGGCCCGTCTTGAACGGGCCGGGCAACGCCTCCTGACGGCGCGTACCCTCGGGAAACACGATCAGCGACCAGCCTTCGTCGAGTGCCCGTTCGAGCGGAACCAGTGCTGCCGCCCCGCCCGCAGCCCGGTCGACCATCACCACGTTGAGGATGCGCCTGGCGACGTAGCGGCGGATCGGACCGGCGTTCCAGTAATCGGCCGCGGCCACCGGACGTGTCCGGTTGCGCTGCTCGGGCGGAAGCGATGCGAGCAGCACCAGCGTGTCGAGATGGCTGGTGTGATTGGAGAAGATCACCGTATGTGGTGGAGGCGGTTCACGCGCCTCCACACCGGCCCCCACGATCGCGCGCACCAGCGCCAGAAGCGCGTCCCGCTGCAGCTGAAAGAACCAGTTCATCGTACTGCGGCGCGCTGGCGGAGTGCACGGGCGAGCGCCAGCGTGCGGGTGCCGCAGGTGATGGCGGCGCCGACACTGATGACGATCAGGGCCACGCCGAGGACGCCTCCGCGCACCGGCAATACCGCCTGCAGCACGCAGCCGGCGGTGAGGACGGCCATGCGATGCGGCTTGGCCATCGGTCCGCGAAAGTCCTGGCCGTGCCCGAGCGCGGCGCCGAAGGCGCGCACGTAGGCAGTCAGCGCTGCGAACAGCGCGGCACTCCACCCCCACCCCGGGAGGCCGCAGGCATAACCCGCTGCCACCAGCAGCAGCGAATCTGCGATGCGATCCGGGAACTCGTTGTACAAGGCGCCGAGGGCACTCTGCTTGCCGCCTTCGATGGCGACCATGCCGTCGAACAGGTTGCACAGCAGGCGGGCCTGAATGGCGAGCGCCGCGCCGAGATATCCGAGCGGGCTGTTGCTCAGCATCGCGCCGGCGCCGATTGCGGCAAAGCCGATGCTCGCCATCGAGATCTGATTGGGGGTGACGCCGCTACGCGCCAGCGCCGAGGAGGCTGCTCTCGCCCAACCCGTCGACCGCGACGCCAGCGGGCGGCGATCCGGGTCGTGGGTGCCGGCTGGTTCCTGCCCGCTGCGGTCGCCTTCTGTCATTTGTCGGTTCTCGGTCGGCCCCGGCGCTTGCAAGCGATTCTATCGGTCGCAGGTCGGGCGCGAATGAACTCGTTATGGCTCGCCTGCGATGCGACGCACGCGGTAGCGGATCTGATATGCCCCCGTTCCGCGAATGTCGGCCGTGGCACGCTCCCCGGGTTTGGGCCACCAGTCGATCCATGCCTCGTCGGCGGCGGCAGGCTGTGCCCGCAGAGGCAGATCGAACCAGTAGTGCTCGTCGTCGCTCACGACGAGGCTCACACGGCGGTTGCTCTGACGCAGATTCAAGGGGCCGGTGGCCGGAAGGACTTCGCGCTGTTCGCTGGTATATACCCTGTCGTAGTGCAGGTCGGCGTAGTGGCGGTTCTCACCGGTCCCCGAGTACACCGTGACGCGAAACGGATCCTCACCATTCCGCGGCGCCGGCTTGCCCGGTGGCATTCGCACTTCGATGTCGAGCTCCAGCGGCTGGCCGTCGATGGTTGGCTGGACCGGTGCAGTGAGCCAGGCGAGCACGAGAATCGCTGCCGCAACGCCGACGGTCCCCGCAAGGGCGTTGCGCAGTGCCCTGCCAAAGCTGCTGGCACGCTGATGACGCGCGATGAAGAGGCCGAGCACGAAGGCGGCGATGAAGGCGCCGGGGATGAGGACGAATACGATCAACATGCCGCGCCCGCCTTCGAAATCGGATACGCGATGCAGACCCGTGGCCCAATCGCCGCCGAACGCGGCGATGAGTGCGGCCAGCAAGGCGCAGATCGAGGCGATACCGAAGGCACGCATACGGCATACGGCGGAGGTCGACGCCGTATGCTAGCGAGTGTCGCGTCCGAAGTCGACCGGTCTTTGATGCCTGGGGTGCGCGTCGACAGGCACCTCCCGCTGGGAGGATGCCTGCGCCAGCCAGGCCCCTGCCATGCGGCAGCGGCCATACCATTCAGCGGCTAACGCGCTGCAGCGCGCTTGCTCCTGCGTTTCCGAAAAGGCGGCGGAATGCGGTGGGCCTGGAAGTGACGCGGGCGAATTCGGCCGCAAGAACCGGATGGTTCCCACCGGATCTGCCGGGCACCATGCCTGTGACGTCAACGAGAACGAGGAGCAGGCATGAACACATTGGCGGGCAAGACGGCCCTGGTCACGGGGGCGAGTTCGGGGATAGGTTATGCAACGGCCACGCTGCTCGCTCAGCTGGGTGCCCGAGTGGTGGTTGGAGCAAGAAGGCAGCATGCCCTCGATGAACTGGTATCACGGATCGCGGCGTCGGGCGGCACGGCCGTCGCACTGGCCGGGGACGTCAGGGACGAGGAGTACGCGAAGGCGCTGGTGACTCACGCCGCGTCGCGCTTCGGCGGACTCGACATGGCCTTCAACAATGCCGGGACGCTCGGGGAGATGGGCTCGGTACACGAGGTCTCACTCGCCGGTTGGGAGGAGACGGTTGCGACGAATCTGACGGCGGCGTTCCTCGCCGCGAAGCATCAGGTGCCGCTGATGCTGCAACGCGGCGCGGGGTCCATCGTGTTCACGTCCACCTTCGTGGGCTATACGGTCGGCTTCCCCGGTACGTCGGCCTATGCCGCCAGCAAGGCAGGGCTCATCGGGCTCACGCAGTCCCTGGCAGCAGAACTGGGGAGCGCGGGCATCCGCGTCAATGCGATGCTGCCGGGCGCGACCGACACCCCCATGGCGCGGGCGATGAATCCCGGCGTGGAGCAGTGGGCATTCGTGGAGAGCCTGCATGCGCTGAAACGGGCCAGCTCGCCGGAGGAACAGGCGCGCGCCGCGCTGTTTCTTCTGTCCGACGCATCATCCTTCGTCACAGGCACGGCCATGCTGGTGGACGGAGGCGTGTCGATCACCCGCGTGTAGGGATCGGGGCGGTTGCCGCTCCACTGGACACAGCGAGGGAATCCCGCAGCCAACCACGCATAGCCTTCAAGCCTGGCCCGGCTGCGGCCCGTCGTAGCCCTCGACGATCACCACGTCGCCCGTCGCGACCGGCTCGCGCAAGCGGACCGCCGCCTGATACTCGGGCGAGCGATAGCAGTCGAGGGCCGCCTGATAGGACGGAAACTCGAGCACCACGTTGCGCGAGCGACTCTTTCCCTCGGGGTTCTCGGACTGTCCACCACGCACGAGGAAGCGTGCGCCGTACTTGCGAAACGGTTCCGCGTTCGCGGCCACGTAGGCCTTGTACCGTTCTGGATCCGACACGTCGATGTGTACCACCCAGTAGCCCTTGGGCATTGCCGTATTCTCCTCGATGCGGTGCGCCGCAGGCTGCGACGCAGACAGCCGAAGTCTACACAAGCGTGCCGACAGCGAGGACTGACGGGCCGAAGCTAGTTCCCGGGCACCAGGCGAAAGACCTTTCCCGAATCCCCGCACGGAGCGAAGGTCTCGTTGGTGAGCAGGGCTTGCCATCCGCGCCGAGCACGCGCACCAGGCCGTCCTGCTGGACGATGAATCTGCGCCCGCTGCCATCCGCCGGCTCTTCGAGGTGGATGGGCGCGGTGAGACCTTGCGCGACGAGTTCGATCGCGAGGGACTGTGCCCATGCGACGGAAACGGGGGCGGGCAGCAGCGCAAGCGCCGCAACGCCCTGCAGCAGCAACCGGAGAGAGTGCGGCATGTGGGAAAATCTCCTTGGGGTGAAGGACCTGTCGGCAGGCGACCAGGACCGAGCCATTATCCGGCAGATGTGTCGGCGACACCCCCACGACCTGCAGCGGAAGGAAGACGCGCCGCCACGCTCGGCGGCCACAGGAACGCGGTGCCTGGCGATTCTTGCCGGACGTCGTGTGCCGGGAACGTTTTTTGTCGCCTGCATCGATTTCCATAGGAGGACGCATGGACGCACGATGGATCGTTTCTGCCAACGCAGGCCGCGTACGCATCTTCGCTCAGGCTGACGCCAAGGCGCGCCTGGAGGAGGTGGCCGACATGGTCAACACCGCCGTGCGGCTGCGCACGGCCCAGACCGAGTCCGATTCCCTGGGACAGCGCGCGGCGTCGAAGAGCATCCACAGCGTCGGTGCGCCCACGCAGCCGAGCGGCTACGAACCGAACCAGTCGCCGGCGGAGCATCAGACCGAGATCTTCGCGCGTAGTGTGTCGGCCTACCTGCTGGAAGCTCGGCAGGCCGGGCGGTTCCGGTCTCTGGTGCTGGCGGCGTCGCCCGAGTTTCTCGGCGTGCTCCGTCGCGTGCTCGATGCCAACGTGCAGTCCAGCGTGGACAGCGAGATCAACAAGGACTACACGCAGTTGCGCCCCGATGAGTTGCGCGAGCAGGTTGACGCGCACGTCAAGGGAGTCTGAGCGGCCCGGGAGCTGTCGCGTGGCGAGCCTAGACAAGCGTATGAGGTAGAACATCATCGGCCCGCCACCGATGGCAACCCCTCAACGTGTGCCGCGGCGTCTGTCGCCTGCGCGAGCGTCGTGCATGGCGCCAGCGACGATCGCCGGCATCGCGGCAAACGCCATCAGCATGACGACATACACCGTCCCCGACACGGGATCGCGCGACGCGAGGTAATCCACGAATTCGAGGCCTCGCATCGCCATGGCGACGAAGGCCTCCGCAGCGAGTAGCAGCACAAGTGCGCCCGCGCCCGCTGTGAGGTAGCCCGCGCGCGTCGGCAGATCGAAACGGCGCACGATGAAGCGTGCGGCGAGCACGATGGCCGCGAGCATCACGGGCATCTCGACAAGCTCCGCCCATCGCTCGCCGATGCGCGGGACGAGTAACGGAATGCGGACGAGCGCAAGGGCGAAGCCCGCCGCAAAGACCAGCGCGAAGTACCATGCTGCAGCTTGCAGGGTGCGCCTGCTCACCATGCATCCGGGCCCTGCTGCATCGAGGGTCGCACACGGCCGTACCGAATGTCCGCCCGTCTGATGCGTGCACCGATGGAATTCATACGGGACGGCCACCTTCCACGCCCTGGTAGTCGATGGTGAGTTCCTCGCCCGGCTCGATGTCGCGCGCCGCCACGTCGATGCCGTAGCGGTCCACGCTGCGGTCCGTCCGCAGGTTGGGCGAGTCGCTGTGATTCATGAACCGGCAATCGTCGCAGCACAGGATGAACCGATTCAGCAGCGGATCGACGTATCCGTAGTGCAGCATGGTGTCTCGGAAGTGAGGCGGCTGGAGGTCGAGCAGGGCGGGATCGAGGTCGAGATCGAATCCCGGTGTGAACTGCCAGACACGCGTTCCCTGTGCAATGCGCTCGACGGCGAACACACCCAGGCCGTGGAGGGTGCTGGGTCCGATGCGCACGGGGACGAGCAGCATGGTGTAGGCCCGCCGTCCTCAGCGAATTGCCCATGCGCCGCAGATCGGAAAGACCTGACCCACGAAGCAGTTGGCGGCGTCGCTGCGCAGGAAAGCGGCGAACGCTACCGGCGAGGCGAGATCGGCGTGCCCGGGCACGGCGTGGGCGCTCCTCCACTGCTCGGCCAGCCATGCGGTGGACACGAGCGGGGAAGCGGTCAGGTCATCTTGCATCGGTCGGTCCTCGGCGGCGATGAATCCAAGCTGAATCGACGCGACGCTCGACTATGCTCCGGCCGGGATCTTGGCGCGCATCTGCCGGCGGCGATCCAGCCGTCTGCCGTCGACGACGAAGGTGCCGTCTCCCACGGCATGTAGCATGCGTTTATCCCGTGGAGCGATCGCGACATGAGCCGCCACCGCCTCCAGCACGACGATATTGTGCCGCCGGACGATCTCGACCACCTTGCACTCGATGTTCGCCAGGCACTCCTCGATCAGGGGAGCCTGGACGACATGTCCCAACACTGGTGTGAGCCGGAACTTGCGGAACTTGTCCGTATCGGCGCCCGAGCAGGTGCCTATGCCCACCACCTTGTCCAGCATGTCTGCCGTCGGGATGGCGAGGGTGCATACGCGCGTCTTCTGCAGTGCCTTGAACGAGTGGTTCCACGCTCCGGTGGTCATGGCGAAACGTGGCGTGAAGTCCAGCACCATGGTCCAGGAAATGGTCATGACGTTGCTCCTCGTCCCGTCGCTGGTGGTGACCAGGACGACGGGCCCCGGCTCTAGAAGGGTAAAGGCACGGCTCAGCTTCAAGGGGCGCATGGCTGCCTGGCGATGCTGGAAGTGGTCGAGCAGAAAGGCCGCGGCTTCATCCGAGATCCCTGCGATCTTGTCCGTTGCCTGGCGATAGAACTTGAAGTTCAGTTCCGTCTGAGGACGTCCGTCGCCCCAGTTCGCGAACCGCCTGAGATCGGATCGCCCGAGGCGACGCTTGGCCGAGGCCGTGCGACGAACCGTGATGCTGACACGCGGTGTCTGCCGGGCCAGCCCGGGCTTCCTCGGCGTCGGCACTGAAGACATGACGGTGCCCTGCGCGACGAGGCCGACGCCGCCCTCGTTCTCGCTGGCGAAGACGAACACCTGGTCGCCCGCGGCAATGGCCTTGCCGCCGTACATCGTCTTCTGGTCACTGAACTCGAAGACCGAGGCATTCGGGTCATGTACTGCTGCCTTGATGACGTAGGGCATGGGCTCGATGAACCGGCCGCCGAAATCCTAAGCTGTTTGCGGGACAGGCATGCGACGTTGCGCCGGAGTGCATGGCGGCTGCTCAGTCATCGCGCCGCCGCGTCGGGCCGAAGAAACCGATGATGCGCTCGATGCGTGAGCGGTCCGCGGACAGGAATGCCAGATCGATGCCCTCTGGAAGGGCGTTGCCGTCGGCCTCGATGGCACGCCATGCGAATCGTGCGACGCAATGATGCTCATCGATCTCGCTCGTGCGCACCACCCTCGAGCCAGGCCGGCGTGCCTGAACCTTGGCGATGTGAGCCAGAACTTCGCGTGAACCGACCGCATGGACGGTGGGATCGGTATAGGTCGCGCCCGGAGCCCACACCGATCCGAGCAGTTCTTCTCGCCGGGAGGAGTCGACCTCGCCCCACACCTCGCAGTAACGATCGATCAATGCATCGACATCCACGTCGGCCCCCTGATCCTCATCGCTGCGAAAGCGTCAGCCGTGTACATCCCGGCTGTCCCGAGGCGCTTCGTCGCGTTCGGTCAACCCGTAGTCGCGCATTACCGTTGCGACGCGCAACCGGTAGTTGGCGAAGATGCCGTCTCGCCCCTGCGCCTGGGCGCTGCGGTGACTCTCCAGGCTGCGCCAGGCACGAATGGCTTCTTCATCACGCCAGAACGAAAGCGACACAAACTTTCCCTTGGTCGTCACGCTTTCGAACCGCTCGACGGAGATGAACCCGTCAATCTTCGCGAGATCTGCCTTTAGGCCGGCTGCCAGATCGAAGTTCTCGTCACTGCGCTGGGGTGTGGGCCAAAGCTCGAAGATCACTGCGATCACATTGGACTCCGATCTGGATTATCTGAAGTGAAGGCGTCGCTACTGCGCGGCAAGGGCGTGAAGCTGCGAGAGCCGGACGGGGTCACTGATCCTGATTTCGTGCTCAGAGAGCGAGATCACGCCTGCCCGCTCGAGCTCCGCCACGGTTGACTCCAGCTCCGCGGCCGCGACCTGTTGCTGCTCGCACTGGCTGAGAAGTTGATTGCGCTGCAAAGATCCGCCCCGACCTAGCGCCGACAGCAGGCGGATCACCGACTTGCTCAAAGGAATGCCGCCCAGGCGGCGTCCGATCGTGGCGTGCAGCTGTTGCGACAGATCCTTGTACGACTCGTACTCCAGGAACTCGAACCCCTTCAGATCGGTCGGGATCCTGGTACCGCGTCGGCAAATCAGAACACAGGGCTTGTTGCGGCCAAGCGCATAGCCGAGTTCGAGGAAGACATTTGCGCGCGTTCTGTCCGATATCTCGAACAGACATGCGAGGGCATTGTCGATGCCTTCTGTCACCTTGCCGAACAGCGAGCCGGTGCCAGGATGCTCGTCTGCGAACCAAAGATCTCCTCCGACCATCGGGATGCCGGCCTGAAGTGCCGGACGGAGATCGTCGATCTGAGCCTTGGTGAATGCGTGGCCTACGAACAGATGTCCCATTCCACACCTTCAGTGGATCGTTCTACCGTACGTCCACGCCTCAGCGCCGAACCTCTGCAGGCGGTGAACGTCGATCGACCTTGATCTCGTAATGCCTAGACCGACGATCATAGCGCGAGAGGAGGGCCTGCGCCTTCGGCGGAACAACCGCTTGCTCGAAGTCCGCGCCGGCAAAGCTGCGGACGGCGTCGATAGAGTCGAAGTACATGACCGTGACGAACTCCACTTCCGGTCCGGTTTCGCGTCGAAGCAGTTCGATTCCCCGGTAGCCATCGATCTCCCGACCGGCGATGTCCGCGAAGATTTCCTGCGTGAGCAGGGTCTCGTAGGAATCGGCATTCTCCGGTGATGTCCATCCATGCCAAATGCGGCTGATCATCGGAGAGCTCCGATGCGCGCCTGCGCATTCTGCGAGCGCGCTCTAGCGAAGCAGCGTCGTTGCAGCACCAAAATGCGTCCGAAGTACGGATCGCACCAGGCAATGGTGAAAGTCGTCATGGCGTCGAAGTGGAGTGGTCGGATCAGTGCGCTGCACCAGGTGGCAAAGCGGGTCGTGTGGGGTCGACTACTCACTCCTCGATCCCGCGGCCCGCGTCATCAATGACCGTGCGCGTCGGTGCTGAGGCTCTTCGTGGTGAACAGGTAGTCCTTGAGTTCGTGTGAGAAGCGCTCGTCCTTGCGACGGATCCACTCGAGCACCATGGCGGCGTGTTCTTTCTCCTCGTCGCGGTTGTGTTCAAGGATTCTTTTGAGAACCGGATCCTTGCATGCCGCCGCTCGCTGGTTGTACCAATCCACCGCTTCCAGCTCCTCCATCAGCGAGACGATGGCCCGATGCATGTCGCGCACTTCATCCGAAAGTTCCTCGATGGGTTCGTGATAGCCAACGCTCGACATTGGAATCTCCTCGTTTGCCCGGATGGTGGAAAGCGCATTATGACCGGCTCTGGAAGCGGGAGGTACAACGGCGGGGCAGGCGGTGTATGCGGCGCCCCATGCGGCTATCCGGTTCGCCGCGTCCTTGCGCGTCCGGTCAGCCGGCGCGTCCGGCCGAAGTCCTTCGGACTTTACTTCTTCCCGCCCGCGCCGCCGCCACACGCAAGAGGCGGCGGAACGTGGGGCACTCCATGTGACTGGGCGCGGAGCAGGCGGCAGCGTGCCGCAGGCCGTCGCGAACCGCGCGCAATCTGCGGATCGTCGTGTCGATGTCCTGCGCTTTCGTGGCCAGCTTCTCCCGGTCGATCTGCGGGCGCCCGTCGGGCAGGAACGTGCGCCCGATCTCGTCGAGTGAAAAGCCGGCGGCGGACCCCAGCGCGATCAATGCGAGTCGCTCGAGCACGCGAGGGTCGAACGTGCGTCGCAGGCCCCGCCGGCCGACCGAAGCGATCAAGCCCTTCTGCTCGTAGAACCGCAGCGTCGAGGCTGGAACCCCGGACTGCCGCGCGACTTCGCTGATGTCCATTTCAGACGCCTCTTGACTTCAAGTTGACTTGAAGTGGCACTGTGCCGTCTCTGCCGCTTGAAGGCAAGTCAAGGGAGACGGGCATGGACACGCTGATGTGCACTGTACTCATCGGTGCGGGGGCGACGGTGGTGATGGACTTCTGGGCAATCGCTCGGAAACGCCTCCTGGGCGTTCCGCCCCCGGACTATGGCCTGGTAGGCCGTTGGCTCGCCCACATGGTGTTGAGCGGGCGCTTTCGACACGATCGGATCTCGGCCTCACCGGCCGTGCGCGGCGAGCGACTGATCGGATGGGCTGCACACTACCTGACCGGCATCTGCTTCGCGGCTCTGCTGCCAGCGATCTGGGGCTTCGGATGGATTCGCCAGCCAACGATCTGGCCGGCGCTGCTGGTCGGAGTCGGTACCGTGGCCGCGCCTTTCCTGCTGATGCAACCGGGAATGGGCGCCGGCATTGCCGCCAGCCGCACGCCGCGTCCCGCGGCAGCGCGGCTGCAGAGTCTGGTCACGCACGCGATCTTCGGCCTGGGCTTGTACGCCGTCGCCCAGGTCATCCGCGTGTCTTCAAGCTAGGCACCGGCCAGATGCCTGCGACGACAGCGCGCGCGGATTGGTCTTTCAGCGGCGTGCCCAGGGGGGCGTCATTCGCCTGGCCCGTTCATCTCAGTCGATAGCGGTCGGGCTCTTCGAAGAAGTCGATGGCCTTCGTACCGGCCGGGACCCGCGCGCTGTGCACCACGCCGGGCGGCACGTAGTAGGCGTCTCCGGGGCCGTACGTCCGGGTCTCGCCAGCGATCGTCATCTCGATCTGTCCCTCGAGCACCACGCCCCATTGCCCCTTGTGACTGTGCGCCGGAATCTCGACGTCACGGGAGATGTCGAAGAACACCAACTGTCCATGCGCAGATTGCAGGACGCTGGTCTTCACCGACGTTGACGGGAACGGAAGGTCCGCCTCCGGTAAGCGAGTGATCATCTCTGGGAAGTCCATGTCGTCTCCATTCGCGGGTTCGATACCTGCCGGAACACTACGCTACGAAACATGAGATGCGTCCACCTCCCGATGGCGCGCTCGAATGCCCCGTGCGCGTACTCGGCGGTGAGGGTACGC
>CAZNBS010000155.1:0-5375 GCA_964570955.1 uncultured Burkholderiales bacterium
CCTCGTTGAGCAGGGCGCGCGCAGAGTCGGTCACTTCGCTCGCGGTCATGCCGATCCAGCCGCCGAGGGTCGTCGCCCGGGTGTCGGCGGCAAGGCCATGCAGATGCACGCCCGCGCGCAGGGCGGCATGCGCCTCGACACCCTGCGCGAGGAGTGCGCCGCAGATCCCGGACAGCACATCGCCCATGCCGGCACTGGCCAGGCCGGGGTTGCCGGTGCCGTTGATCCACCAGCGTCCATCGGGCTGGGCGATGACCGTCCCCGCGCCCTTGAGGGCCACGCCGGCGCGGTAGCGCTGCGCCAGTTCCAGCGCGCTCGCCACGCGGTCCGACTGGATGGCGACCGTCGTCGTCCCGAGCAGGCGCGCCGCCTCGGCCGGATGCGGAGTCAGCAACGTGGGTGCACTGCGCGCGCGACACACCTCCTGCAGGACGTCGTGTGCAGCGAGCAGGTTCAGGGCATCGGCATCCATCAGCAGCGGCAGGTCGCGCTCGAGCGCGCGCGCGACCGCGCTGCGCGCAGGCGGAGATTGCCCCAGGCCCGGTCCGGCTACGAGACAATCGAGATGCGCCATCTCCACCGCCTCATCCGCCTCACGCAGCATCATCTCCGGCTGCAGCGCATCGACGCTCAGATCCTTGTGCAACAGCCCCAGATAGATGCGCCCCGCGCCCAGTTGAAGCGCAGCGCGGCCGGCGAGCAGCGCCGCCCCGGTCATGCCCGACGCCCCGCCGATGATCGCGAGGCTGCCGTAGCTGCCCTTGTGGCTGTTGCGCAGCCGCGGCGCGAGCACGTGCGCGATCGAGGTCGCTCCGACCGTCTGCCCGAGCGCTGGGCGGAGCGCGGTTACGTCCACGCCGAGGTCGGCGAGTTCGATCACGCCCGCGTGGTCGGGACCGTCGAGCGTCAGCAGGCCGGGCTTGAGTCCAATGAAGGTGACGGTACGGGCCGCGCGCACGGCGCAGCCGAGCACCGCCCCAGTATCCGCCGACAGGCCGCTGGGAATGTCGAGCGCCAGCACGGGTGCAGGCTGACGGTTCATCCAGCCGATCAGTTCGGCATGCCCGCCGTCGGGTGCGCGCGCGAGCCCGATCCCGAACAGTGCATCGACCACCAGGTCGGCGGGCTGCTCAGGAAGGCGGGACGCGATCGTGCCGCCGGCGGCCAGCCAGGCGTCGTGAGCGGCGCGCGCATCCGCAGGGAGGCGCTCGGCCTCGCCGGTGAACACGACACCTACGCGATACCAGGCCTGCAGCAGGTGGCGCGCGAGCACGAAGCCGTCTCCGCCGTTGTTGCCCGGACCGGCGATCACCAGCACGCTGCGTCCGACGGCGAGCATGCGATCCTGCGCCGCGCGTGCCGCGGCCAGCCCGGCCCGCTCCATCAGGCCGGGCGAGGCATCCCGAGCGGCGGCGGCCTCGATGGCGCGCAGGTCTGCGATGCGATAGACAGGGCGGGACGTGAGTTCATGCATGCGGAAAGGCTCCAGTGGCAATGATAGAGATTCCGTATAATTCCGCCTCACCGTCGTCAGACCTCGATGCCTACCATCCTCCGGCTGTCCGGCCGCCGCGCGCTCTCCGATTTCCGTCTAGACAAACTCCTCCAGTCCGTTCGGGACGCGCTGCCGGCCCTGCGAAGCGTCGACACACGCTACTGGCACTTCGTCAAGCTGCGCAAGCCGCTTTCTGCGCAGCGCCTCGCAGTCCTCGAGCGGCTCCTCACCTACGGGCCGGCATCCGCACCCCGAGAACGTCCCGCTTCCCTGATCGTGGTGCCACGCCTGGGCACCATCTCGCCCTGGTCGTCGAAGGCGACCGACATCGCGCACCAGTGCGGACTCGAGGAGGTGGAACGCATCGAGCGCGGCACCGCCTTCGCCTTCGAGTTTGCACATGGTCCCGTGCCCAGCGCGAGCGAGCGATCGTTGCTGGTGCCACTGGTGCACGACCGCATGACCGAAACCGTGCTGGCGAATGTGGAGGCGGCCGATGCGCTGTTCGCCGAGACGGCGCCGGCGCCGCTCGCGCGCGTCGACGTGCTCGGTGGCGGCATCGCCGCCCTGGAGCGCGCGAACGTGGTGCTGGGGCTCGCGCTCGCGCAGGACGAGATCGCCTACCTGCTCGATTACTTCCAGCGCATCCGTCGCAATCCCACCGATGTCGAACTGATGATGTTCGCGCAGGCGAACTCCGAACACTGCCGCCACAAGATCTTCAATGCCGACTGGACGATCGACGGCGAACCGATGCAGCACTCGCTGTTCGCCATGATCCGCAACACGCATGCAGTGCATCCTCGGGGCACGCTGGTGGCGTACGCAGACAACTCGGCGGTGATCGCGGGCACGACGACCGAGCGCTTTTTCCCACGCGCCGACGGTGTCTACCGATTCGGCGAGGAGCCGGCGCACATCCTGATGAAGGTCGAGACGCACAACCACCCGACCGCAATCTCGCCCTTTCCCGGTGCCGCGACCGGCGCCGGCGGGGAGATCCGCGACGAGGGGGCGACGGGCCGCGGCGCCAAGCCGAAGGCCGGCCTGACCGGGTACACGGTCTCCAACCTGCGCATCCCGGACGCGCTGCAGCCGTGGGAGGGCCAGGACTATGGTAAGCCCGGGCGCATCGCCTCGGCCCTGCAGATCATGATCGAGGGACCGATCGGCGGCGCAGCCTTCAACAACGAGTTCGGACGGCCCAATCTGCTCGGCTACTTCCGCACGTTCGAGCAGAGCGTCGCCGGAGAGCGCCGCGGCTACCACAAGCCGATCATGCTCGCCGGTGGTTTGGGAAACATCTCGGCCACCCAGATCGAGAAGCAGGCGCTCACGGCGGGTACGGCGCTGGTTCAGTTGGGAGGGCCCGGGATGCTGATCGGTCTGGGCGGCGGCTCGGCGTCCAGCATGGGCACGGGGCAGAACGCAGAGGATCTCGACTTCGACTCGGTGCAGCGCGGCAACGCCGAGATCCAACGGCGGGCGCAGGAAGTGATCGACCGTTGCTGGGCCCTGGGCGAGGACAACCCGATCCTGTCCATCCATGACGTCGGAGCAGGCGGGCTGTCGAACGCGCTGCCCGAGCTCGTGCATGGCGGTGGGGTCGGCGGCCGCTTCGCGCTGCGTGACATCCCGATCGAGGAGCGGGGCATGTCGCCGATGCAGATCTGGTGCAACGAGTCGCAGGAGCGCTACGTGCTCGCGGTACGCGCCGATCGCCTGGACATGTTCGAACACCTGTGCCGGCGCGAGCGCTGTCCGTTCGCGATCATCGGTCAGGCCACCGAGTCGCCCCAGCTCGTGGTCGAGGATCGCTTGCTGGGCGAGCACGCGGTGGACATGGATCTGCAGGTGCTCCTCGGCAAGCCGCCCAGGATGATGCGGCGTGTACGGCGTCTCGAACGTCGACTGCCACGGCTCCAACTCGGCGGCATCGAGCTGTCCGAGGCAGTGGACCGCGTGCTGCGACTGCCGGCCGTGGCGGACAAGTCCTTTCTGATCAGCATCGGCGACCGCACCGTCGGCGGGCTGTGCAGCCGGGATCCGTTCGTCGGCCCCTGGCAGGTGCCCGTCGCGGACGTCGCTGTGACTCTGGCAGGGTTCCGCACGGCGCGCGGGGAGGCCATGGCGATGGGCGAGCGCACGCCGCTTGCGCTGATCGATGGGCCCGCGTCGGGCCGCATGGCGGTCGGCGAGGCGATCACCAACATCGCCGCCGCACCCATCGCACGCATCGGCGACATCAAGCTGTCTGCGAACTGGATGGCGCCCGCCGGACATCCCGGCGAGGACGCCGTGCTGTTCGACACCGTGCGCGCCGTGGGCATGGAGCTGTGCCCGGCCCTGGGGGTGAGCATCCCGGTCGGCAAGGACTCCATGTCGATGAAGACCTCCTGGACACAGGGCAGCGAGCGGCGCGAGGTGGTCGCACCGCTGTCGCTGATCGTGTGCGCTTTCGCACCCTGCGAGGACGTGCGCCGCACGCTGACACCGCAACTCGCGGCCGAGGAGGACAGCCTGCTGCTGCTGGTCGACCTCGGAGAAGGCCACAACCGGCTAGGCGGTTCGGCGCTCGCACAGGTGTTCGGGCAACTGGGCGACGAGGCGCCGGATGTCGAGGCGCCCGACGCGCTGCGCGCATGCTTCGAGGTGGTTCAGGCGCTGAATCGCGCGGGCCTCCTGCTCGCGTATCACGACCGCTCCGACGGCGGGCTGCTGGTGACGCTGTGCGAGATGATGTTCGCCGGACGCGTAGGGATCACGGTCGATGTCGACGCGCTGCCCGGTGTGGTCGGTCAGGCGCAGGAACCGCTGCTCGCCGCCTTGTTCAGCGAGGAGCTCGGGGCGGTGATGCAGGTGCACCGGCGGGATGCGGACAAGGTGCATGCGGCGTTCCGCTCCGCCGACCTGGGTCACGTGTGTCATACGATCGGAACGCCCAATCGGGCTGGCCGCCTCATCCTGCGGCAGGGCATACGTTCACTGTACGAGGCGCCCGGACATGCGCTGCAGCGCACGTGGGCGGAGACCACCTATCGCCTGCAGCGCCTGCGCGACAATCCGCAGTGCGCGCAGGAGGAATTCGACCGGCTCCTCGACGTCGACGACCCCGGGCTCCATGCGCACCTGACGTTCGATCCGGCGGAGGACGTGGCCGCGCCGTTCGTGGGTCGCGGTGCGCGCCCGCGTCTCGCTGTCCTGCGCGAGCAGGGCGTGAACGGGCAGATCGAAATGGCGGCTGCATTCGATCGCGCCGGTTTCGAGGCGGTCGACGTGCACATGAGCGACGTGATCGCGGGACGGGTCACGCTCGGCGGGTTCCACGGATTCGCCGCGTGCGGCGGCTTCTCCTACGGGGACGTGCTGGGCGCCGGCGAGGGTTGGGCAAAGTCCATCCTGTTCAACCCGCGGGCACGCGCACAGTTCGAGGCGTTCTTCCGCCGTAACGATTCGTTCGCGCTCGGGGTGTGCAACGGCTGCCAGATGATGAGCAACCTGCGCGAGCTCATCCCCGGTGCCGAGGGGTGGCCGCACTTCGTACGCAATCGCTCGGAGCAGTTCGAAGCGCGCTTCGTGATGATCGAGGTGGAGGAGAGCCCATCGCTGTTCTTTCGCGGCATGGCGGGCAGCAGAATGCCGATCGCGACAGCCCATGGCGAGGGATTCGCCGAATTCGGAAGCGCCGCCCCGCGCACGCATGCCTGTGTGGCGCTGCGCTACGTGGACAATCGCGGGCAGCGCACGACCGTGTATCCGGCCAATCCGAATGGTTCCCCCGACGGGATCACGGGATTGACCACCGCAGACGGCCGCTTCACGATCCTCATGCCGCATCCGGAGCGCACCGCGTTCACGTGGGAGTGGGGCTGGATGCCGG
>CAZNBS010000155.1:5385-11855 GCA_964570955.1 uncultured Burkholderiales bacterium
ACCGTGCAGCACTCATGGCATCCGCCGGCGTGGGGCGAGGATTCGCCGTGGATGCGGATGTTCCGAAACGCGCGGGTCTGGTTGGGGTAGCGGCGCGCAGTTCGTGCCTTGTCGCAGGTTTCGTCCCGGCGGCCACCGTACCGCCGGGAAAGGGGATGGAGCCGACAGCTCGGCCATCCCGGGCGAGCAGTCGCCTATTCGATCTTCGCCTTCTCCTTCAGTTGCGCGATCGTGTCGTCGCGCTTCTGCGCCAGCATCTGCTGATAGAGGCGCTCCTTGACGTCCTCGAAGGCGGGGAACTGCATGTCGCGGATGTCGTCCAGCATGATGATGTGATAGCCGAACTGCGTCTTCACCAGCTGCTTGGTGTACTCACCCTTGTTCAGCTTCACCAGCGCGTCGGTGAACTCCTTGATGTAGTTGCTGCCGTCGCTCCAGTCGAGCGCGCCGCCGTCGTTCTTCGAGCCCGTATCTTCCGAGCGCCTCTTGGCGATCGCCGCGAAGTTCTTTCCCTTGCTCTTGTTCACTTCCGCCAGCGCCGCCTTCGCCTGCTTCTCGTCCTTGACCAGGATGTGCCGGGCCTTGTACTCCTTGCCGGGTGAGTTGGCGATCTGCTCCTTTTTGACCCGCTCGTACTCGGCCCGCATCTCCTCATCGGAGATCGGGTTCGCTTTGATGAAGTCGTCGAAGTAGGCGCGAATCAGGAACTCCTGCTTGGCCATCTCCATCTGGGCGGCGAACTCCTCGTTCTTGTCCAGACCCTTCTTGATCGCTTCCTGGGCGAGGATCTCGCGCATGATCAGCGAGTCCTTGACGTTCTTGCGCAGGGTTTCATCGTCCTTCTGGCCCTGTGCCACCTGGGCCTTGACCACATACTCCATGCGCGCCTCGGAGATGGGAATGCCGTTGACGATGGCGATGGTCTTGTCCTCCGCGTTTGCGGCGGCAAAGGCGATCAGTCCGACCAGGGTGAGGGCGGCTGCCGACGCGTTCTTGATCGAATACATGACGTTTCCTTGGTATGGTGGTGCGGTGAAGTTGCTCGATGCGGACGCTGCTATGCGTGGAATGCCTGTTCGAATTCTTCTGCGGTGTAGGCGGTGATGGCGAGTGCGTGGATCCTGCGTTGCATGAGATCCGCGAGGACGCGATACACCATCCGGTGCCGGGTCATGGCCGTCTTGCCGCCGAAGTCGTCGGAAACGATCAGCAGGCGATAGTGTCCGCCGCCACCGCGCGCGCCTGCATGCCCGATGTGCTCGCCGCTCTCATCGTAGATGTCCACGCGCTGGGGCTGCAGCATCTGCAGGCGGTCCTGCATCAACGCGACGGTCGACTCCGCGTTGACCGTTGCCGTCGCCGTTCCCGATTGCCCGTTACTTCCGTTCTTCGACATGCCGCGATAGGAAGAATCCCTGTGCCAGGACGAAAACCAGCATCAGTCCCAATCCGCCGAACATTTTGAAGCTGACCCAGGTTTCTTCGGAGAAGTTGAAGGCGACGTACAGGTTGAGGGCGCCCATCGCCAGAAAGAAGCCGACCCAGCTGAGGTTGAGGCGGCGCCAGATCGGATCGGGAAGTGCGATCTGCTTTTCCATCATGGCGCGCATGAGGTTCCTGCCGAAGGCGAAATCGGCCGACAGCAACACTGCAGCGAAAGCCCAGTATAGCACCGTGGGTTTCCACATGATGAAGGTCGGATCGCGTAGCACGATCGTGGCGCCACCCATGACCACGATGATACCCAGACTGATCCACAGCATCCGGTCGACCTTCTTGCCTCGGCCGATCAGCCAGCCCACCTGAGCGAATGTGGCGAGGATCGCGACCAGTGTGGCCATCAGGATCGGCGCCTGCGTCGCCATGACCTGGTCGTCGGCACCGATCCCGCCGAGCAGACCGCCGATGAGGGCAACCGCGGTTTCCGGGACACGCTTGGCCCCCTCATAGGCCAGGAAGAAGAAGATGACCGGGAACAGATCGAACAGCAATTTCATGCGCTTGAGGCACTCCAGCGGGTGCGGCGCAGGAGCCGCAAAGCGCGGTCCCGAACCGTGGCCGGCGGATTATGACCGCTCACCAGAGGGCTGTCCAACCAGTCCGTCGGCGCGGGAAGGAGCCTCGCGCCCGGGTGGTAACATCGAATCCTAGCCCTCGAGACCACAATGGGAGAACTGGAATGGCCATGGTCAGGATGGTGGACGACGCCAGCGCGTCGCCCGCGGCGAAGGAGGTCTTCGACGACATTCGCCAGTCGCGCAACACCGACTACGTCAACAACATCTGGCGCACGCTCGCGGTGCATCCGCCGATGCTCAAGCGCTTCTGGAACTACATGAAGGAGGTGATGCTCAAGGAGAGCCGCCTCGACCCCCTGGCCAAGGAATACATCTACCTCGCCGTGAGCATGACCAACAATTGCGAGTACTGCATCCATTCCCATATCGCTGCCGCCCGCAAGAAGGGCATGGACGACGAGATGCTAGCCGAACTGGTGGAGATCGTGGCACTTGCGAACGCAGGCAATCGCCTCACGCAAGGACTGCAGGTCGACGTGGACGAACGCTTCAAGCCGAAGTTCGACTGAACATGGAGTTCGAGCACGTCATCCGCGAGCGGTTCAGCGCCCGCGCGTTCCGGCCGGAGCCCGTACCGGACGAGGTCATCGACCGCATCCTCGCGCTCGCGCAGTGCACGCCCTCGTGGTGCAACACGCAACCCTGGGGCCTGGTGATCACGCGTGGCGCCGCTACCGCACGTTTCCAGGAAGCGCTCTACGCCCACGCGAAATCCGGTGCCGCCCACACGCCGGATTTTCCGTTCCCCTTGGCCTACGAAGGCGTGTTCCGGGAACGGCGCAAAGTGTGCGGCGTGCAACTGTACCAATCGCTCGGAATCGGCAGGGACGATCGCTCCGCGGCCGCCGAGCAGTCGCTCGAGAACTTTCGTTGTTTCGGGGCGCCGCACGTGGCCATCCTCACCACCGAGGAGAAGCTCGGGCCCTATGGCCTGCTCGACTGCGGCCTGTACATCCAGAGCTTCATGCTGGCGGCGGTTGACGCAGGCATCGACTGCATCGCCCAGGCAGCGCTCGCCTCGTATTCTCCCTTCCTGCGCGAATACTTCTCGATTCCGGCGCACCGGCGCATCGTCTGCGGCATCGCATTCGGATACGCCGATCGCGACGCGCCCATCAACGGCTACCGTACGCACCGGGCGAGCGTCGGGGAGTCCGTGCGCTTCCTGGACACATGAGGCCGCCGCGCATTTGAGCACGCCCCAGCCGGACGCATCGGGAACAAGGACTGCTGCGCCTGATCGTGGGCCGCGCCAGCGCGCCGTTGCGCCGGCGCGAGTGTTCCGATCAGGAGGCTCGCATGACCTTGCACGAGCACGCCAGTGCGCGGGTTTGCCGCGCGCTGCTTTGTTGGATTGCGCTGGTCCTCGCCATCGGCAGTGCGGGCGTTCGGGGGCAGGACACCGACCAACCGCTGATCCTCGTGGCAGTGCCGAAACTGTCCGGATACTACGAGCGAACCGTGCTGGTGGCCGTGCCCATCACCGGCGACCGACACGTCGGTTTCGTCATCAACCGGCCCACCCCGATCTCCATGGGGCGCCTGTTCCCCCAGCACGATCCATCGCGAAAGATCGCCGACCCGGTATATCTCGGCGGACCCGAGATGGTCACCTCCATCTTCGCCATGCTCGAGGACGGCGATAGCCCGGGGCAGGGCAATTTCACCGTGATGCCGGGGGTGCACGTCGTCGCGGAGGCCAAATCCATCGACCGCATCATCGAACAGGCGCCGAATTCGGCGCGTTACTACGCCGGCTTTGTCGCCTGGAGGCGCGGGGAACTGCGCGACGAACTGGATCGCGGCTTCTGGTTCACGCTGCCGGCGCAGCGTGAATTCATGTTCCGCGACGACGCGGTCGATCTGTGGGAGGAACTGCTCGAGCGCAGCAGCCGGGTCAGGACACAACTGAACGGTGTGAGCCCGACCTTGTCGCAAGCGGTTGGGTCCGGTCGGCGGATGTAGCGTAAGTGTCCGCCCTCCCCAGGGGAGAGGGCGGACGCGGGCGAGGCTATGCCGCCTTGAGGATATCCCGCAGCACGTACGGCAGGATGCCGCCATGCTTGTAGTAGTCGACCTCGATCGCGGTATCGATGCGCGACTTCACTTTCACGTGGCGCGAGCTGCCGTCGGATGCCTTGATCGACAGCGTCAGCTCCTGCTGAGGGCGGATGTCCTCGAGTCCGAGGATGTCGATCACTTCGTCACCCTGCAGACCCAGCGTGTCGGCACTGTCCTCGCCCAGGAATTGCAGGGGCAGCACGCCCATGCCGACCAGATTGGAGCGATGAATGCGCTCGAAGCTGCGCGCCACTACGGCTCTCACGCCGAGCAGCTGCGTGCCCTTCGCTGCCCAGTCACGCGACGAACCGGTGCCATATTCCTCGCCGCCGAATACGATGGTCGGCACTCCCTCGCCGATGTACTTCATCGCGGCGTCGTAAATCGACATCGCCTCGCCCGACGGCTGATGGATGGTGAGCCCGCCCTCGACGCGTGAACCGTCGGGCTTGACCGGCAGCATCAGATTCTTGATGCGGACGTTGGCGAAGGTGCCGCGCATCATCACCTCGTGATTGCCGCGCCGCGCACCGTAGCTGTTGAAGTCCGCCTTCATGACGCCGTTCCCGATGAGGTACTTGCCGGCGGGCGAGGTGTCCTTGATGGAGCCGGCCGGGCTGATGTGGTCGGTGGTGACCGAGTCGCCGAAGATACCGAGGATGCGCGCACCGCCAATGGCCCCGACGCTGCGGGGCTGCATCGCGAAGTCCTGGAAGAACGGCGGCTCGGCGATGTACGTCGACTTCGGCCAGTCGTACACCTGCCCGGCGGCGGAAGGCACATCCTTCCACAACTGGTTGTCCTCACCCAGTGCGGTGTACAGGCGGCGAAAGGTCTTTGGGTCCATCGCGTACTTCAGACAGTCGTAGATCTCCTGGCTGCTGGGCCAGATGTCGCCGATCCACACGTCCTGTCCGTCCTTGCCCTTGCCCAGCGGCTCGGACATCAGGTCCTTGAGTACCGTTCCGGAAATGGCGTAGGCCACCACCAGCGGCGGCGAGGCGAGAAAGTTCGCGCGCAGGTTGGGATGGATGCGCGCCTCGAAGTTGCGGTTGCCTGACAGCACCGCCGCGCAGACCAGGTCGTTCTGCACGATTGCCTCGTCGATCGGCTCGGCCAGCGGACCGGCGTTGCCGATGCAGGTGGTACAGCCGTAGCCCGCGAGATAGAACCCGAGCCTCTCGAGGTAGGGCAGGAGCCCCGCCTTGCGCAGGTACTCCGAGACGACGCGCGAGCCGGGCGCGAGCGAGGTCTTGATGTGCGGCTTGACCGACAGGCCTTTTTCGACCGCCTTCTTCGCCAGCAACCCGGCACCGAGCAGAACGCTCGGATTGGAGGTGTTGGTACACGAAGTGATTGCAGCGATGAGCACGTCGCCGGAGCCGATGTCGAGGCCATCTCGGGTGGCGAAGCGCCTGCCCAGTTCCTCGGGCTTCTTGGCGAAGCCGTTGTCGGCCACGGGTTTGGCGAACAAGTCGATGAACGTCGACTTGACCTGGCCGAGTTCGATCCGGTCCTGCGGACGCTTCGGGCCCGCGAGCGAAGGTGCGACCTCGGAGAGGTCGAGTTCGAGCATCTGGCTGTAGTCGATGTCGCCCTTGCGCGGAATGCCGTACAGCGCCTGCGCCTTGAAGTAGGCGGCCAGCGCGTCGACCTCGTCCTTGGTGCGACCGGTGCCCCTGAAATACTCGATGGTGACGTCGTCCACGGGGAAGAAACCCATGGTCGCGCCGTACTCTGGCGCCATGTTGGCAATGGTGGCGCGATCGGGCAGGGCAAGGTTCTCGACGCCCTCGCCGAAGAACTCCACGAACTTGCCGACCACCTTCGCCTTGCGCAGCATCTCGGTGATGGTGAGCACCAGGTCGGTGGCGGTGACGCCGCCGCGCAGCTTGCCGGTGACGTGTACACCGACCACGTCCGGGGTGAGGAAGTACACGGGTTGTCCCAGCATGCCCGCTTCCGCTTCGATCCCGCCGACACCCCAGCCGACCACGCCGATTCCGTTGATCATGGTCGTGTGGCTGTCGGTGCCGACCAGCGTGTCAGGGTAGTACACCCCTGCCTTGCGGTGCACGCCGCGCGCCAGATATTCCAGATTGACCTGGTGCACGATGCCGATGCCTGGTGGCACGACCTTGAAGGTGTCGAAGGCCTGCATGCCCCACTTGAGGAACTGGTAGCGCTCGCGGTTGCGGTGGAACTCCATCTTCATGTTCAGGTCGAGCGCGTGCTTCGAGCCGTAATGGTCGATCTGCACGGAATGGTCCACCACCAGGTCGACCGGTACGAGAGGCTCGATGCGGCCCGGATCGCGGCCCATGCTTGCGG
>CAZNBS010000156.1:0-11848 GCA_964570955.1 uncultured Burkholderiales bacterium
GCGTCAATCTTAATGGCTGCCTAAAGCGTGCCCACCCCCAGAGAGGGGGTTGAAAGCAGGAGGTTTTCAGATACCTCTGGTTCTAATCGCGTGCGAGAATCGCCGCTGCGGAACGGTGAACGCGTTGCCCCCAGCGTCGCGCGCACCGACTCGCGCCGAAGGCAAGCCCAGGTATGACGCCGGCATAGTTGCGCCGGCGCTGCGTCGACGCATCGATGCATTGGAACCTGATCCCCAATCGCCGCCCGTCGTTGCACCGACGCTGCGTCGGCGCATCGATAGCCGGCGCGCGATCTGTGCCGAGAGCCCGCGGTAGGGCGTCTCCGAGCCCCTTATGTGCCGGGCGGCGCGGCGGCCGGCGGGCGACCTCCTGAATTTCAATGACTTTCAGCCGGCATAGCGGACAACGCGCCAGCTTCGTGCCCACACGACGGAAGTGCTCGCCCCTACGAAGACGACGTGTAGCATGCTCTCAAGAGCACGAAAACGAGCTTAAGCTGCTCTTGAGGATATATGGCCGCCAGGAATCAGCTCTTCGAAGCCCCACCCTACCCCGTCAGACAGGCGCTGAGCCGCCTCGGCGCAAACCTGCGCACGGCCCGGATCCGGCGGAACTACACGATCGAAGAGGTCGCACAAAGAATCGGCACCGGGCGGCGCGCGGTGATGGATGCCGAAAAAGGCAAGGCCTCCACCGGCATCGGCGTTTATGCCGCCCTGCTGTGGGTCTACGACCTGCTCCCACCCTTCAACGACCTGGCGAGCCCCGCCAAAGACGAGCACGGCCTCGCCCTGGCGGCCGCCAAAGAGAAGGTTCGTGCCCGCAAACGCGTGGAGCTCGACAGTGATTTCTAGTGCCTCCGAATCGGAGTGCTTTATCTACGTCACGCTGCCCCGGGAGGTGTCCGCGGTCACCGCAGGCAAGTTCGTCGTGACAAAGAACGCGAGAGACGACGCGCTCGGACGCTTCGTCTACGGCCGCTCCTATCTGGAGAACCCACAGGCGGTCGAGCTTGATCCTGTCGAGCTCAAACTCTCGACGCGGACCTACGACACCGTGCAGGCCAGCGGTGTTTCGGAAAAGGACGCCGAGACGATTCGCGGCGCCTTCGTCTATCCGGGTTTCTCCCTATAAACCTGGGAACGAACGATGGAGGCCGTAGAGGGGCACCTTACTCTCTCACCGTCGGATCTGAACGAGTACGTCGAGTGCCAGCACCTCACGACCCTGGCACTCGAGGTGGCGCGCGGTAACCGCGCCCGCCCTCACGTCGCCGATGAGCAGGCCGAGCTCCTCGGCCGCAAGGGTGCAGAGCACGAACGCGCCCATCTCGAACGGCTGCGGAGCGAGGGTCGCTCGCTCGTCGAGATCGAGTTGGGCGAGCCGTGGGATTTCGCAGCAGCCGCGCGCCGAACCGCGCAGGCCATGCGCGAAGGCGCCGAGGTGATCTCCCAGGCCACGTTCGTCGACGGGCAGTGGCGCGGGCGTGCGGACTTCTTGCTCAGGATAGACCGGCGCACGAATCTCGGCGCTTGGGGCTACGAGCCCCTCGACGCGAAGCTTGCCCGGGCCGAGAAGCCCACATACGTCCTCCAGCTCTGCTTCTACAGCGACGGGATCTCCGCCCTTCAGGGGTTGCCACCGGAGCACATGCACGTGCTCCTCGGCATCGGCGAACAGCGAGCCCTGCGCTACGACGACTTCGCGGCGTACTACCGCCGGGTGCGCGCCCGATTCGAGGCGGCGATCGCCGGGCCAGCGGCGACTGAACCCTATCCCGTCGAGCACTGCGCGCTCTGCGCTTTCCGGGAGGTATGCGGCGCCCGCTGGGCGGCCGAGGACCACCTCGCGCAGGTTGCCAACATCCGGCGCGATCAGGTGACGCGGCTGCGCGAGGCGGGCTTGCCGACTCTCGCCGCGCTCGCGCGCGCCGCGCCGGGCACGCCGGTCCCGGCCATGGCCGCACACACCTTTGCGGCCGTGCGCGATCAGGCAGCGCTTCAGCTCGAGCGGCGCACCACCGGGCGCCTCGACTGGCACGCCATCGATGCCGATCCCGGGTGTGGGTTCGAGCAATTGCCGCGACCGTCGCTCGGCGACGTCGTTTTCGATATCGAGGGCGACCCGTTCTGGGAACCTGCCCGGGGCTTGCACTTCTTGTTTGGCGTGCTCGTGCGCGCGGAGGGCGATTGGCAGTACCGCGCGCTGTGGGCGCACGACCGGGACGAGGAGCGCCGCTTGTTCGAAACCTTTGTGGACCTCGTCCACGAGCGCCTCGCGCACGATCCCGGCATGCACGTCTACCACTACGGCGCTTACGAGAAAGCAGCAATCACGCAGCTCATGGGGATCTACGCGACGCGCGAAGACGCCGTCGACGAGCTCTTGCGCCGCAAGGTGTTCGTGAACCTTCACGCGGTGGTGCGTCAGGGACTGCGGGCCGGCGTCCCGCGCTATTCCCTCAAGGAGGTCGAGGCACTCGCGCAGTTCGCGCGGCGGGCCGATCTCAGGAGCGGCACCCGAGCGGTGCTCGCGTACGAGCGCTGGGTCGAGACGCGAGACGAGAGCCTGCTCGCGAAGATCGCCGACTACAACGCTGAGGACTGCCGCGCGACACTCGCGCTGCGGGACTGGCTGCTCGCCCACCGCCCGGAAGGGACGCGGTGGGCTGAGGCGGTAGAAGCCGAGGCACGCGACGACGCGGAAGCTGGCGAACGCGAGCGCCTGCGGCTGGCGCTGGTCGAGGGTAGCCTCCCCGGATCGCCGCACTGGCTTGCCGGCGAGCTCCTCGAGTACCACCGACGCGAGGCGCGGCCAGGCTGGTGGTGGTTCTTCGAGCGGCGCGATCAGATGACGGCCGAGGAGCTGCTCGACGACGGCGAGGCGATCGCGGGCCTCGCCCCCGTCGGCGAGCCTGTCGCGGACAAGCGGTCACTCGTGTACACGCTCGCGTCCCCGCCCCAACAGCACAAGCTGGGGCCGGGGAACCAGCCGGTCGACCCAGCCAGCAAGAAAGCTGCCGGCACGATCGCCGAGCTCGACGATGTCGCGGGGGTACTGAAGCTTCGCCGAGGCCCGACCCTGAAGGACGTTGCCCTACCGCGGGCGCTGATCCCCACCGGACCTTTGAAGACGCCCGAGCAGCGGGGCGCGCTCGCGCGGCTTGCCTCTTCGCTGCTCGCCGACGACGGCCGCTACGCCGCGCTGCGCGACATCCTCGCGCGAACACCGCCTCGCATTCGCGGCCGCGCACCGGGAGAAGCGGTACAGACGATCGATCTCGCCGCCCAGCGTGCGCTCGTGGTAGGGCTGGACGAGAGTTACCTCTTCATCCAGGGTCCGCCGGGAACCGGTAAGACGTGGACCGGCGCGCGGCTTGTGACCGAGCTCATGCGTCAGGGCCGGCGCGTCGGCGTCGCGGCGACGAGTCACAAGGCGATCCACAACCTGCTCGCCGAGGTCGAGAAAACGGCCGCCCAGGAAGGCCTTCGCTTTCGGGGGCTCAAGAAGGCCTCCGCCGGCAACGACGAGTCGTTCTACGACGGACGCTCGATCGCGAACGCGACCGACGTTGCGGACTTCGCGGCCGCCGCCACGGATTTCCTGCTCTTCGCCGGGACCGCCTGGCTCTTCGCCCACGAGAGCTTCGACCGCGGCGCCGCACCGCTGATCGACACCCTGGTGATCGACGAGGCCGGGCAAGTGTCGCTCGCCGATGCGCTCGCGATGGGAACGGCCGCGCGCAACCTCGTACTACTCGGCGATCCGCTCCAGCTCGCCCAGGTGTCGCAGGGAACGCATCCCGAAGGCGCCGGCGCGTCGATCCTGGAGCACCTCCTCGGCGACCACCCGACCATACCCCCGCACATGGGCGTGTTCCTCGAGCGCACGCGGCGCATGCATCCGGATGTGTGTCGATTCATCTCCGAGGTCGTATACGAAAGCCGGCTCGAGGGGGTGCCCGAGGTCGCGCGTCAGATGACCGCCTTCGGGACCGGGCTGCGTTTCCTGCCCGTCGAGCACGTCGGCAACGCGTCCGCGTCGACCGAGGAGGCCGAGGCGGTCGCCGCGGAGATCCGAATGATGATCGGCGGGCCGTGGACGAACGCGGACGGCGAGGAGCAGCCGCTACGTCCGAAGGATTTCATGGTCGTCGCGCCCTACAACTCGCAAGTGCGACGCCTCAGGGACTGCCTGCGCGCCGCGGGCCTCCCGGACATTCCGGTCGGAACGGTCGACAAGTTCCAGGGCCGCGAGGCGCCGGTCGTCTTCTACTCGATGGCGACGTCGAGCGCGGAAGACGTACCGCGGACGCTCGAGTTCCTCTTCTCACGCAACCGCCTGAACGTCGCCGTGTCCCGCGCCATGTGCCTCGCCTTCGTCGTGGCGAGCCCACTGCTGCTCGAGTCCCGCGCACGGACGATCGAGCAGATGCGGCTCATCAATGCGCTGTGCAGATTTGTGGATCTGGCTGAGGTGCACGTCCGCTAAGCACCCAGAAGCGCTCCGAACGGTGCTATGGTCCAGCCGGAGGGCAGCGCGCCGCGCACAAAGGGTGGATCGCACGTGGCGGGAACGGCGCAGGAGTCCATGGTAGGGCGGTCGGTCGACGACCAGGCGATGGAACCGGCTCCTCGCCGGAAGACGCCTCGACACTCCGCGCTTGAGCGGTACAGCTCGCCTACCATCCGCTCGGCGGGCGAGCCCGTGAGCTCTCTTGCCACTAGAATAACAGTCACGAATTACCTTGGCGACGAAGAGAGCAGATGCATTTCGACCGCGTGGAGTCTGAGGTTCTCTCGCGATCCATTAGATCGCGAAGCCGGGACGTCAATATTGAGGGCGATTCCCCGAGGGGACTGGATGACTCGGGGTGGATCACGCTTCAGACCTCCTTTGTCGATGAAGCTAGCTTGAGTAGTCTTCTCCTTTATCTGGCGTCAACGATCGGAACCCCGGTCGCCGGTAGGGCAGGAGCTACGTGTCAAAGGCTGCAGCCCCTCGCGAAGGAAGATGCTCTCCCCGGCTCGCTCAGCCGTCGACATGGATTCGAGGAGTTTCCACTTCACATCGATACGGCTCACTGGCTCTCTCCGTGCAGGTTCGTAATTCTAGGCTGCACAGATCCCGGGGCTGGTCAGCGTCCGACGACCCTTCTGGATACCCGCCTGACTGACCTGCCCGAGAGCGACATCAAACTACTCCACGTGACACCGCTGCGCGTCCGCAACGGGAGAAACTCGTTCTTCGGAACGATCTTATCCAAGAACCGCAACTTCATCCGATATGACCCTGGGTGCATGGAACCTGTGTCGGCGGCCGGAGAAGAGGCCCTGCAATTGTTCTCCGCTCATCGGTGGGCTTGTCAAATGGCAGTTGTCCGCTGGCGCCCGGGACAAGTCCTCATCGTTGACAATTGGCGGGTGCTCCACGGCAGAGGTCCATCCTTTCCGGCCGACCATTCTCGTTGCTTACTCCGAGTCCTGGTGCGATGACCGAGAGACAGAATCCGGCGCTATTCCCAGAGGCCCTCTACGCGAAGTCACAAATCTATATCGGGCGGGGGCTGCGCGCGAACCAAGCGGGTAATTCGGACGAGTATCAGCTTTGGGCATCACTAGCTCTGGAGTTGCTCGGCAAGGCGGCGTTGGCAAAGATACACCCCGCCCTCATTGCCGACCCGACGCACTATCAATCGCTTTTCGCCGCGTGCGGACGACAGTTGTCCCCCGACTTGAAGACGATCTCTGCGAAGACGCTGTTTCAGCGACTCGGTCATGTCTCCAAGGAGTTCGACACTCGAACCGAGAGATTTTGCGAGCAGATGACCCTCCGCAGGAACGCCGAGCTTCACTCCGGGGAAACGCCCTTCGCAGGCACGCCGCCTGAGGCATGGGAAAGGTACTTCTGGCACGCAGCTCAAGTCCTCCTAGTTGCGCAAGAGCAGAGCCTGGAATCCTGGGTAGGCGCTGAGGACGCAAAGGCGCCGCAGGACGTGCTCAGGGATGCTGAACGTGCGATCAAGGGAGCCGTCAGCGCTCGGATTGAACGTGTGAGGGAGGACTTTCTAAAGGCGATCCCGAACCCAAAAGAGCGGGAGGCGCTGATTCGACAATCGCAGCAAATCCGGCTCTGGGAGCACCGCGGGAAACTCGACAGTAGCATTGATGGTCTTGAGCCAGCGACGTGTCCTTCCTGCGGCGCGGGTGCAGTCTTGGGCGGAGTTCTTTGGTCGGAAGATGTCTCCGAGGAAGTCGATCCAGACGACCCGACAACCGAGTTCATCGATGAGACATACCTGTCAGAAGGCTTCTACTGTCCGACCTGCGCCCTAGAACTACGAGGTAGGCAAGAGGTGGTCGCAGCGGACCTACCCGAGGAGTTCTACCAACAGGAGACTCGTGAGCGAGAGTTCGAACCGGACTACGGGAACGACTGACCTAGCTCCGCCCCGCTAACCGAAGGCGGCTAACGAAGTGAACTCAGGCTCATGTTGCGTGTGCCCATCGGGGAGTTCCGGCATCGCGTCCCAGACTTGGCCGCGGTACTCACGACCGTTGGCGGATTTGGAGCGCTTCGCGCCGTCGGCGCCCCAGGCGCCCCATTGCTTGAAGAAGAACGCAACCCCCGCCGCGTCACACTGCCGCTTGATGTGTCCAACCCACTCCGGATTCATCGGCCGCGCCTTGCGGCCCGACTCGCCGCCGACGATCACCCAATGAATCCCGGTCAGATCGAGCTCCCCAAGGTCCTCGAGCAGCGGCTCCACCGACAGAAACCGCACTTCGGCATCCACTTCCCGCAGGAGCGGAATTCTCGGCAGCCCGTGCCGGCGGTTCTCTACCGAGACCCCTAGCCAGACGTTCGAAGGCACCGTCACGCCCTCGCAGAATTCGACCATCCGCTCGGCCCGTTTCGTAAGCACCTGGAACGTGTGTTGCTGTGCTTGTGCCATCACGGCGAACACGTGTCGCACGTAGTCAAAGGGCACCTTGTCGTGGAAGAGGTCTGACATCGAGTTGACGAAGAAGACCGTAGGCTTGGTCCGTCGCAAAGGTTCGTCCAGCCGCGCCGGCATCAGGGTCAAACGAAATCCGTTTTCGTAGCCGCGCATGCCCATCGCCTTCAACCGCTTCGCCATGGTCTCCGCATAGCAGTTTTTGCAGCCCGGCGAGATCTTTGTGCATCCAACGGTCGGGTTCCACGTCATCTCCGTCCACTCGATACGGCTTTGCGTGCTCATTGTTTCCCCTTGATCAGTTGAAGCCGCTCGCCTTCTTTCTCGAAATGCAGGTATTTCTTGCGGCGCTTCCCGGCAGCATCGAGGTTGCGCACCCGCCCTCGGGCCATCAGGTTGCCGAGCGCCTCCTGGAGGTCACCGGGGAACCAATTGGTCTGCTCCAGGATGTCCGCGAACTCCGACCATCCAATCTTCTGAGGCTTCTCGGACAGTCGCGTCAGCCAGTACTGCTCGACTTCCTCGGGGCTTGCGTGCCCCTCCTGGTCCATAACACGCGTGTCCGCGGCAAATAAGTCATCGATTCTGGTCCTCTCCGCGCGGCGGCGGTGCTGTGTCGCCGCCCGGACTCTTTTCTGAACCAAGTCGAGTTTTTCGGAGATCTGCATGAACTCGACAATACCGCGCGGATGCGTCGTCAAATACACGAGATGGTACTTTGGCCGGTTCTTTCCGGGATCGAGGACGCGTACGTACGCGGACCGCGCTCGCAACCTCGCCGGCGTCGGCATGAACTGCATGAGATTCCGCCGGTAGATGTCAATGAGCGCCCGCTCGCGTTCACGGGCGCTCAAGTGCGAGACACTCGGAACCTCGCCGAGGAGCGCCTTGATCTGGCTTTGCTGCTCTTCCATCCCGATGGCTCGATTCACGAAGTTGTACATGAAGTTAATCAAGAACTCAGAGCGGGGCCTCGCCAGAAGTGGCTGTAGTACACCGACGCTCACCGGGGTCCAGCCCATCGGATCGATGAAGAAGAAGGCAAACGAGTCCAAGCCTGCCCACTTCAGAATTTCGTAGCGAAGATCGACAGAGTCCCCTTCGCGCGGATCTGCGTCTATGCCGTCCGGTTCGCGCGTGTTCAAGTATTGCGCCAGCTGTCCGTATGACTTCCGATCCTTCTCGATGTATAGCGCCCGGAAAGCGACTCGAACGCCCTGCTCCAAGATCGCACGCCGACACTTCGCGAGCACGCGAAGCGAGACTGCGATCGAGGTCGAGTCGAGCGCGACGCTCTCATCCCCCCAAGGGCCCGCAAAGCAGTCCACGTAGCAGAGCTCTTTGATACCGAGCTGCTGTGCGCTCATGCCGATAATCAGGAACAGTTTCTCCAGATATGCCTCGAGCAACCGGTGCTTGATGTAGGCCTGTTCACGGCCGCGGTACGCATCCGGCATCGAGTTCGAACCGCCCGTCCCCGGCACTTGATCTCCCATTGACCGCCGAACGTTCGTTCGGTATGGTAGGCGCATGGCCGACGACGGTCAATACCTGGCGCAGCTACGGGACTATTACGCCCGACACCAGGTGCTGCCGTCCTACGCGCGGATCGGCAGGCTCGTCGGCCTGCGATCCAAGGCGTCCGTCGCAGAGATGCTTCAGCGCCTGAAGGCGGAACGCTATCTAGAGAGCACGCCGGACCGCCGCTTAAAGCCTGGCCGGAGGTTTTTTGAGAGGAGCGTAGCGGAAAGCGTTCAGGCTGGCATGCCAACCCCCGTTGCCGATGTCGTGCCCACTGCCCTCACCGTCGACGAGCACCTCATCGCCAATCCATCGAAGACGATCCTCATCAAGGTCAAAGGCGACTCCATGGCCGATGAGGGCATCTTTCAGGGCGACGTGGTCGTCGTCGAGAAGCGCGCGACAGCTAACGTCGGCGACATCGTGGTCGCGATTGTCGACAACGAGTTCACCCTGAAGCGCCTCGACCGCGAAAAGGGGCGCGTCGTGCTTCGTCCAGCGAATAGGGCTTACCCGACGATCCGCCCCAGGAAGTTCCTGGAGATCTTCGGGGTGGTGGTGGGCTTGTTTCGAAAGTATCGGTGACGGAGCCGCTCGGTCTTCAGCATGACGCGGTTAGGCGCCGCTTCCACGCTGACCCGACATAGTCGGCGGGCAGAGTGCGCGAAGGTGTTCGAAGTCTCCCCTCGCCCTGTGTGCGACCTCGGCCCACGCGGCAGCAAATGCGGGCCTAGCCATATTGGTCTTGATGCCGTCCTCCCAGTTGATCCACGTCTTCTTTGAGATTCGTCCCAGCTTACGCAAGAAAGCCTGCTCGTTACAGAGATCAAAGTAGCGATAGAAATGCGCAAGCAAGGCAGCTTGATCCCCTGGCCTTAGCTTTTCGCCGAACAAGGCCTCGACGGGTATCCGTTCGATAAGAGCGCGATACTGACTCGTCAGCGAGTCTTCGAACGAAGTCACTGCCTGCTGGCGTGTAACGAATAGCTGCCATGCGGCTACGCCAACACCACCAGCCGTGGCGATACTCGCGAGCGCCGAGAGTACTTCGAGAGTGGTCATAGCTGCCGAAGAGAAAAGAATGCTGGCATACGCAGGCTAACGCGAAGGGCTCACCCCCACTAGAGCTTTTCGAAATAGGTCTTGAGTTTCCGCGCCATCAACTTTCTACGCTCGCTCAGGAATCGCTCGTAGTCCTGTGTAAGCTCATCAAAGATTCCTTCTGGGATGCAATGCTCCCGGAGGTTCTCCTTCAGTTCGTCCACGTTGACGATCCCTCCGTACTTTCGCTTTCCGCCATCGCACTGCTTCAAGAGGTCCCCAAAATATACCGCGGGCGGTTTGTCGCCGATGGCTACGTTGATTTCGCTCTGGGCCAGAGCGTAGTTCGCGATCTGGTTGTAGCGACCTCGGCTCAAGCCTTGATCCTTGAGGTGCTTTCGAGGGAACAGGTGATGCACGTCGCTACGGTTCAGAATCAAATCCTGAACGGTAATGTCCCGGGACAGGAACCCCTTGTCGTTCATCTTAACCTGAGCTGCCTGGAACACCAGGAAATAGGGGCTGTTACTCGACGACGTCTCCATCTCCTGCGGCAACAGAGTCGACCAGAAGCTGTCGGAGAGCTGTGCGTCGACGACGGCAGAGGTATAGGCCCCGAGGCCCACACTCGCGATCTGCCGGATGTCGAAATCGAATGCGGTCTCGGGCTGACCGCCGTATCGACCGGTCAGCAGCGACATCACATACCACCGGCGCACCATCCGTTCGATGTCAGCGGCCGGCATATGTTCGGCACGCCCGCGCAAATAGAGGATGTACGCAAAGTTCACCGCGTTCTGGCTGCTGATCAGGTCACTGCTGACAAAACCGGCAGAACGCAGGATCATGGTCAAACGCTCGAAGTGCGTCCGATTCATGAAGTCGATGACGCCGCTCTTGAGGCGGGTAAATGACTCTTCGGCGATGGCCTCCTCGTACTGCTTCGTTTCAAAGTTGCGCCCCGACAGTAGTGCGACCAAGTCCTGCAATTTCCCGCGGCCGAACTCGGATGTGAAGGCGACCCGTAGCATGTCGGTGTAGGACGGGTCGTAGATATCGTCTTTGACGTCCTTCAGCCAAGCCATTTTCGGCATGAACTCCGACGTAGCGAAGGTCGCGTCCCCTTTCTCGATGCGCGCGAAAAACTCCGGGGCTACCGCTAGATGACAGAAATAGTCGATCGCCTTTCGAAGCAGATTGCCGCCATATGTCTCGTTCGCGGCGATCTTAGACATGGCGAAGTCGGCCTGACTGAGCTCTGCGCCGGCTGAGTTCACCCGAATAAAGATCTCCGTCACCGTCTCGATGTCCAAGTCGTCAGCGAGCTCGATCAGGCCGACGTGGTTGTTCACGATCCTTCTCAGCTTCTCCAGCGTGCCAAAAATCGCGTCTTCGTCTGCATTGGCGTTCGCGTCGGCGTATGTCTTGGTGATCTGGAGCAGCTTGGCGCTGGGGGAAAAGAGGTCCGCTATGTCCGGCACCCAAGCGCCATCCCTGCGAATCGCCGGGTTGGATACCTCGAAGATTTCTTTCAGCGGATGGAAAGCGATCCGGATGCGCACCGTTTCGTAGTCGCGGGTGAGCACCTCTCGCCCAAGCAGCGCTGCCATGAGCGCCGTCACGCGCTGCTGACCGTCGATCAAGATACGCTTCCCCGCGGAAGGCGTACCGTCCTTCAGCTTTACCGTCGGATTGCGCCACGCGATCAAGTAGCCGACAGGGTACCCCTGGTAAAGCGAGTCAAGTAGATTCCGAACCTTGGTGGCGTCCCACACGAACGGGCGCTGAATCTCCGGAATAGCGATTTCTCCCGACTTAACCCACGTCAGCAGAGTTTCGATAGGGTGCGGCGTTACCGAGTATCGTTGTGTAGCCATCGTCGGACTCCCTCAGGTGCGCTCTACAAGCACCTCACATTTGCTCGCTCCTTCAGGGGCGATAAACGCGCCTAGTCGTCTAATTCGCTCCCCGCAACCTCGGGCGGCGCGCCGAGATCTCCTGCGATCAATCGGAACTGCTCGAGCGCCGCTTCGAGATCCTCGACGATCTCTTGCGCGATGATTTCGGGCGCCGGCAGATTCTCCGAGTCCGACAGGCTTTCGTCGCGAAGCCAGAAGATGTCCAGGCTCGCCTTGTCCCGAGCGACGAGCTCGTCGTACGCATAGACCCGCCAGCGCCCGTCCGGTCCGGTGCCGATCTTCTCGTCTGGCTCGGCAGACCAAGTCGCCTTGCGATCGTGGCGGTTGGCAGGCTTGTAGAGGCGCACGAACTCGTCCAGGTCTTCGCGCTTGAGCGGGTTCGTTTTCAGCGTGAAGTGCTTGTTGGTG
>CAZNBS010000157.1:0-8661 GCA_964570955.1 uncultured Burkholderiales bacterium
GCGAGGGGATCCAATCGCGTTCGGGCGTGGCCACCGATGCGATCCAGACCCTCGAATACACGGTGCGACCGCCATTCACCGCGACGTTCTCGTGTCAGCGCGCCGCGCGGGACGGCGGCTGCCTGCCGTTCCTGCCGATGTCCCTCAGCCTGTCCGCACCGATCGCGCGCGCAGTCGCCCAGAAAGTGGTGCTGCGGGGTCCCGACCGCAGCTGCCCGTCCCGCCTTCCCGACGAGAACCAGGACGGCGAATGGGTGACCTCGATCGACTTCGACGGCCCGTTTCCCGAGAACGCTCAGTTCCGGCTGGAGCTTCCGACCGACGTGCGCGACGATGCGGGCCGCCGCCTTGCCAATCAGAGCCGCTTCCCGCTCGCGGTCAGCACCGATGTCGCGCCGCCGCTGGCGAAGTTTCCGGCGCGCTTCGGCATCGTCGAAGCGAAACCCGCCGGCGTGCTGCCGGTCACGCTGCGCAATGTCGAACGGAGGGTGCGCGGGCGCGTGCTGCACTTTGGCGATGGCAAGCCCATCCCCGGCGGCGTGTTGCGGCTGCGCGATGCCAATGCGCGCACCATCGTGGGCTGGATGCGCGCGGTCGAGGATCATCAGGATGCGGAGTGGCTCGAGGGCAAGGAGGGGGAGCCGGGCGGACGCATCTTCGCCGCCGAGCGTTCCATCCTCGACAAGGCACCAGGCGTGCGCCGCATCGACGTGCCCAAGCAGGCGGGCGCGCGCGCCTTCGAGGTGGTCGGCATCCCGCTGCGCCAACCGGGCTTCTACGTCGTGGAACTGGCGAGCCCCAAGCTCGGGGCGGCACTGCTGACCGGCTCCCATCCGAACGCGAAGGGCGGCGAGGTCTATCACGTGTCCACGGCGGCCCTCGTCACCAACCTGGCGGTGCACTTCAAGCAGGGCCGCGAGTCGTCCCTGGTCTGGGTGACCGCGCTCGACAGTGGCCGGCCGGTATCCGGTGCGCGCGTGTCGGTGCAGGACTGCGGCGGCAAGGAGTACTGGAAGGGCGTGACCGACGCGAACGGCATCGCACGCAGCAGCGCCGTGCTGCCTCGGCGTGACGCACTGCCCGGGTGCATGAGCGACTGGGACCGTCAGCTCATGGCGTTGGCTGCGCACGGCGCGGATCTCGGCTTCGTCATGTCCGACTGGAACGAGGGCATCGCACGATGGCGCTTCAACGTGCCCGGACCGAGCTACGAGGGACCGTATGTCGCCAGCACGGTGTTCGATCGCACGCTGGTGCGCGCCGGCGAGACCGTACACATGAAGCACCTGGTCCGCCGGCAGGTCGGCAGCGGCCTGCGCAACGTCGACGCCTCGCGCTTGCCGGGCAGCGTGCGCATCGAGCACGCGGGCAGCGACGAAGTGTACGAGCTGCCCGTGCGCTGGCAGGGCGGCAGCGCGATCAGTGAGTGGCAGGTTCCGACGGATGCGAAGATCGGCACCTATCGCGTACAGATCGAGGACCGTCTGAGCGGTGAACCGCGGCGGCGCCCGGCCGGCAGTTTCCGTGTCGAGGAATTCCGCGTGCCGCTGATGCGCGCGTCGCTCGAGGCGCCTGCCGGCGCACTGGTGCAGGCGCGCGAGGTGCCCGTGGGCGTGCAGGTGAGCTACCTGGCCGGCGGCGGCGCGGCGAACGCGCCGGTGACGCTGCGCGGGCTGGTGCGACCGCGAACGGTGCGCTTCGAAGAGCATCCCGAGTTCACCTTCCTCAGCGGGGCCGTGCGGGAGGGTGTGCAGGACACGCGGCGCGACGACTGGCTGCGCGAGGAATTCGGGCTGGACGATCAGGCGGGCAGCGACGTGCCGGCCGGCAGCGGCAGCCGCGCGTTGGCGACGCGCGCCTTCAGCCTGGATCGCGCGGGCGGCGGCAGGGCAGTGCTCGGGGAAGTGCCCGAGCACGATACCCCGCAGGAGGTGGTCGCCGAGCTGGAGTACCGCGATCCCAACGGCGAGATTCTGACCGCCGCCACCCGCATGCCGTGGTGGCCGGCTGCCGTCGTGCTCGGGATCAAGGCCGACGGCTGGGCGCAAGCCGGCGACAAGGACGTGCGGTTGCAGGCGCTGGCGCTGGACCTGGCGGGACGTCCGTTGGCCGGCGTGCCGGTGGCCTTCGACCTGTTCGAGCGGCGTGCCTTCGCGCATCGCAAGCGCCTGCTCGGCGGCTTCTACGCCTACGAGAGCGGTGCCGAGATCGTACGAGTCGGGACCGTGTGCGAGGGCACCAGCGATGACAAGGGCCGGGTCGAGTGCCGCTTCGAATCGCCGGTCTCCGGCGAGGTGCTGGTGGAGGCGAGCACTGCGGATGCGCAGGGGCGGCGGGCGGCGACCAGCGCCAGTGTATGGGTCGCGGGCCAGGGCGAGTGGTGGTTCGATGCCTCCGACGACGATCGCATGGATCTGATCCCCGAGCGCAAGCGCTACGAGCCGGGTGAGCGTGCGCGCCTGCAGGTGCGCATGCCGTACCGCTCGGCCACGGCATTGGTCACGGTGGAGCGCGAAGGCGTGCTCGACGCATTCGTCGCGCGTTTGTCGGGCAAATCGCCCGTCGTCGAGGTGCCGTTGAAGGGGCGCCATGCGCCAAACGTATTCGTCTCCGTCCTTGCCGTGCGCGGGCGCGTCAGCGGCGTCCAGCCTACGGCCCTGGTTGATTTGGGCAAGCCGGCCTTCCGCATGGGCCTCGCCGAGGTGAAGGTGGGGTGGCGCGCGTTCGAGCTGAACGTGGACGTGCGCCCGGACAGGCAGGAATATCGCCCCCGCGAGAAGGCGACGGTCGCGGTGCACGTCACGCGCGTAGCTGGTGGGGCGCTGCCGAAGGGCAGCGAAGTGGCTTTGGTGGCAGTGGACGAGGGGTTGCTGGAACTGGCTCCGAACGACAGCTGGGACCTGTTGTCGCACATGATGCAGCGACGCGGACTGGAGGTCGACACCGCCACCGCCTCCATGCAGGTCGTCGGCAAGCGTCACTACGGACGCAAGGCGCGTGCGGCCGGTGGCGGCGGCGGGCGCCAGACGGCACGCGAGCTGTTCGACACCCTGCTGTATTGGCAGGCGCGCGTGAAGCTCGATGCGCAGGGACGCGGCACCGCCGAGATCCCCCTCAACGATTCGCTCACCTCGTTCCGCATCGTTGCGGTGGCCAACGCAGGTTCGTCCCTGTTTGGCAGCGGCCACGCCACCATCCGCTCCACCCGCGAGTTGATGCTCTTTTCGGGACTGCCGCCCCTGGTGCGCGAGCAGGACGATTTCCGCGCCCTGTTCACGCTGCGCAACGCCTCCGAGCGCGCGCTCGAGGTGGACGCGACCGCGCGCGTCGTCCCCGACCGCGGGAAGGCGCAAACGCTCCCTGCCCAGCGCATCCGCCTTGAGCCCGGCGCCTCCGCGGAAGTGTCGTGGCGCTACCGCGTGCCGGCAGCGGCCACGCGCGCCAAATGGGAGGTGTCGGCGCAGGCGGCCACGGGCGAGGGGGCGAGCGTGCAGGATGCGCTCAGGATCTCGCAGCAGGTTGTGCCGGCGGTTCCGGTGCGCACCGTGCAGGCGACGCTTGCGCAGGTCGACCGCACCCTGGAGATCCCCGTCGCCAGGCCGGCCGCTGCCCTGCCCGGGCGCGGCGGCATCCAGGCTGATCTGCAGGCGCGCCTGGGCGGCGAGCTGCCAGGCGTACAAGCCTACATGCGGGCGTATCCGTACACGTGCCTCGAGCAGCTCGCGTCGCGTGCGCTCGCGCTGCGCAACCTGCCGCAGTGGGAGGCGCTGATGGCGGGTCTGCCGTCCTACCTGGATGGTGACGGGCTGGCCAAGTATTTCGGCGTCATGCGCGAGGGTAGCGATACGCTCACGACGTATCTGTTGAGCGTTGCCGACGAGGCCGGCTGGATCATCCCGGACAGCGCGAGGACGCGCATGCTGGCGGGACTGGCGCGCTTCGTCGCCGGGCAACTGGTGCGTGAGGCAGGCTGGAACGCAGCCGACCTGTCGCTGCGCAAGATCGCCGCCCTGCAGGCGCTCGCGCGCTGGGGGCGGCCGGCGCAGGACAACGACCTCGCGTCGGTGTCGGTGGATCCCGAATTGTGGCCGACGTCCACCCTGCTCGACTGGATCGACCTGCTCAAGCGCAGCCCGCAGCTGTCGGGCCGCGACGCGCGCATGCGCGAGGCGTCCGATCTGCTGCGCGCGCGCGTGAACGTCCAGGGCAGCATCATGACCTTCTCCACCGAGCGCCAGGATGCGCTGTGGTGGCTGATGGTGTCGGGCGATGCGAATGCGAACCGCATGCTGCTCGCCGCACTCGACCTGCCGGAGTGGCGTGAAGACCTGGGCCGCCTGGTGCGCGGCGCACTGGGCCGACAGCAGCGCGGCCACTGGGACACGACCGTGGCCAATGCGTGGGGGGTGATCGCGCTGGAGAAGTTCGGCATGACGTTCGAGGCCGTTCCGGTCAGCGGTGCCACCCAGGTTGCGATCGGCGGGCAGGCGCGTGAACATCAGTGGGCACAGGCGCCGTCCGCCTCGCTGTCGCTGCCCTGGCCGGAAGGCAAGGAGAGCCTGCGGGTCGTACACGAGGGCGTGGGCAAGCCGTGGGCGAGCGTGCGCAGTCTTGCCGCGGTACCGCTGGAAAAGGCGCAGTCATCCGGCTATCGCATTGTGCGCAGCGTCGTGCCGGTGGAGCAGAAGGAGATAGGGCGCTGGTCGCGGGGCGACGTGCTGCGCGTGCGCCTGGAACTGGAGGCGCAGTCCGACATGAGCTGGGTGGTGGTGAACGATCCGATTCCCGCCGGCGCAAGCGTGCTCGGCACCGGACTGGGACGCGATTCGCAGATCGCCACGCAGGGCGAGCGGCGCGAGGGCGCGGTATGGCCGGCGTTCGAGGAGCGCAAGCTCGATTCCTTCCGCGCCTACTATCGCTTCGTGCCCAAGGGTGCCTGGACACTCGAGTACACGCTGCGGCTGAACAATCCAGGCGAATTCTCGCTGCCGCCGACCCGCGTCGAGGCGTTGTATGCGCCGGAGATGTTCGGCGAGCTGCCGCTGGCGAGGCTGGTGGTCGCGCCCTGAGACGACGTTTGCGCACATGTTCCCGCTCATGCTGACCCGGCCGGCGTCGACGCTGCGGGGCGCGTTTGCACTCGCGCTGGCGCTGACCGGCGTGCAGGCCAGTGCACTGCCGAGCTACGACGACGTGCGCAAGCAGCACACGAGCAGCGAGGCCGTGCTGCTCGATCGCAACGGTGTGCCGTTGCACGAGATGCGTGTGGACATGCTCGGGCGGCGGCTCGACTGGGTCACGCTCGATCAGGTGTCCCCCAGCTTCCTGCGCGCGGTGGTGCGTGCCGAAGACAAGCGCTTCTACGAACACGAAGGTGTGGACTGGCTGGCGCTCACCGACGCGGTGATCGACGGACTGTTCTCGGACCGGCCGCGCGGCGCCAGCACGCTATCGATGCAGGTGGCGGCAATGCTCGAGGAGACCCTCAAGGCGCGCCGGCAACGCCGCACCATCGGCCAGAAGTGGGACCAGATTCAGGCAGCGCGCGAGCTCGAGCGGCACTGGAGCAAGCGCCAGATCCTCGAGGCGTATCTGAACCTGTCCACCTTCCGTGGAGAGGTCCAGGGGATCGGCGCCGCCGCGCGTGCGCTATTCGGCAAGGAGGCGAGCGGCCTCGACGAGCGCGAATCGCTGCTGCTTGCGGTGCTGCTGCGCGGCCCGAACGCCAAGCCCGATGCCGTGGCCAAGCGCGCGTGCGCCCTGGCCGAGACCCTGCGGTCGGACACCTCGTGCGAGACCATCGAGTCGCTCGCGCGCACACAACTGATCGGCGTACCGAACTTCGCGCCGCGCGCCACGCTGGCACCCCACGTCGCGCGCAAGCTTCTGGGCAAGGACGCGCTGCGGGTGGTGTCCACGCTCGATGCCGACATCCAGGCGTTTGCCCTCGAGGCGGCCGAGCGCCAGCTGATCGCCCTGGCCGGGCGCAACGTGTCCAACGCAGCGGTGCTCGTGCTGCACAATCGCAGCGGTGAGGTACTGGCCTATGTGGGCAATGCCGGCACCGCCACGGCCGGAAGGTTCGTCGACGGCGTGCACGCGCTGCGGCAGGCCGGCTCCACGCTCAAGCCCTTCCTCTATGGCCTGGCGCTCGAACAGCGCGTGCTGACCGCGGCCTCGCTTCTGGACGATTCGGCGGTGAACATCGTCACGCCGGGCGGACTGTACGTGCCGCAGAACTACGATCGCAGCTTCAAGGGCGTGGTCAGCGTGCGCACCGCGCTGGCGGCTTCGCTGAACGTGCCGGCGGTGCGCACGCTCACCCTCGTCGGCATCGACCCGCTGATCGGCCGGCTGAGGGCGGCAGGCTTCGATTCCCTGCGGCAGGACGCCGATTACTACGGCTACTCGCTTGCACTCGGCTCGGCGGAAGTCACCCTGTGGGAACTGGCGGAAGCTTACGGCGTGCTGGCTGCCGGCGGAATCCGGCGGCCCCCCACGCTCGTGCCCGGTCCGGCCGAACCGGGGCGGCGCATCCTCGATGCGGGGGCGGCTGCGATCGTCACCGACATCCTTTCCGACCGGCTTGCGCGCAGCGCAACGTTCGGGCTGGACAACGCGCTCGCCCCGCGTCACTGGGCGGCGGTCAAGACCGGGACCAGCAAGGACATGCGCGACAACTGGTGCGTGGGTTTCACCTCGCGCTACACCGTGGCCGTCTGGGTCGGCAACTTCGACGGCAGCCCGATGTGGGATGTGTCGGGCATCTCGGGCGCGGCGCCGCTGTGGCTGGAACTGGTCAACGCCCTGCACCGCTCGCGCCCCAGCAAGCCGCCCGGCCTGCCCGAAGGGGTCGAGCGCGACCACGTGGCGTTCTAGGGGGTGGCCGAGCCGGACCGCGAGGAACTGTTCCTGAGCGGCACGGAGACCACGCGCGTGGTGTACAAGGGCATCGCCCCGGCGGCCCGTGCACGCATCGTGTACCCTGCCGATGGCCAGATCGTCGCGCTCGACCCCGACATCCCGATGCATCTGCAGCGCGTGCGCTTCCAGGCCGAAGGCGACACGCGCAGTCTGCGCTGGCGGCTCAATGACGCCCCCGCACCCGACGACGGGATGTGGGCCCCGTCGCCGGGACAATGGCTCCTCAGTCTGGTGGACGAGGCCGGGGCCGAACGCGCCCGGGTGCGCTTCGAGGTGCGCGGCAGCGCCCTCAGCGCGGTGCAGCGCGATCCCGCACAACCGAGCCCGGGAACCGAACAGCCCTGAACCGACAACCGAACCGACAACCGAACCGGAAGCCAATCATGAGACGTTGCATAGCCGTTATCGCCCTGCCGTTCACGCTCCTCGGAGGTGCGCCCGCCATGGCCGGGGACGCGCCGCAGGCGGTCGAGCTGCAGGTCAAGAAGCAGAGTGGGATTCCGTACGTATCCGGCGGCGTGAACGACGACGAGAAGAAGGCGATGCAGAAGGTCGCCAACAAGTACCCGATGCAGCTGCTGTTCACCGGCCCGGATGCATCGCAGGAGCTGGAGGGCGTCAAGGTCACCGTGATCGACCTGCGGGGCGACAAGATCATCGAGGCGCAGTCGCAGGGGCCTTGGTTCTACTTCAACCCGCCGTCGGGGCGCTACACGATGAAGGCCGAGTATCGCGGGGAAACCGTGGAGCGCACGGTGGACCTGGTGGGCCGCCGCTACATCGTGCTGGAGTTCCACTTCGGCGGCGAGGAGGGCTGAGCGTCCCCCGCTGCCCGCCCGATGCCGGCCGCGCCGTGCACCGGCGAGCGGAACGATCCCGGCGGATCCCCGGCCGTCCGGCGGGCACGAGCGGGGCGCGCTGATACAATCCGCGCGGTGCAGGATCCCGACAACACCACGATCCGCACGGTCGTCTTGCAGCCAAGCGCCATACAACAAAGGGGAGGAGAGCGATGGCCACTGCAGTTGCTTCCGCGGAATTCGAGCGCGCGACATTCAGCAAGGTCGCGTGGCGGCTGATTCCGTTCTTGTTCCTGTGCTACATCGTCGCGTTCCTGGATCGCGTCAACGTCAGCTTTGCCAAGCTGCAGATGGTCCCGGACGTGATCAGCGATGCCGTATACGGGGTGGGCGCGGGCATCTTCTTCATCGGCTACTTCATCTTCGAGGTGCCGAGCAACGTGATCCTCGAACGCGTCGGTGCGCGCATATGGATCGCGCGCATCATGATCACATGGGGCATCATTTCCTCGCTGTTCATGTTCACCGCAGACGTCAAGTGGGGGGCCGTCGCGGCAGCATTCAACTGCACCGACGCCGAGTTCACGTTCTATTTCCTGCGTTTCCTGCTCGGGGTCGCCGAAGCCGGTTTCTTCCCCGGCATCATCCTGTACATGACCTACTGGTTCCCCGGCCCGCGGCGAGCGAAGTTCATCGCGCTGTTCATGACCGCGATCGCCATCGCCAACGTGATCGGCTCGCCGCTCTCGGGCGCCATCATGCAGTACATGGACGGCATCCGCGGGTGGCACGGCTGGCAGTGGTTGTTCCTGCTCGAGGGCATTCCGTCCGTGATCATCGGGCTGATAGTGCTGTGGCTCCTGCCCAACGGTCCGCGGCAAGCGCACTGGCTCACCCGCGAGGAACAGGAGTTCGTGGTGCAGCAGGTGCAGGCGGA
>CAZNBS010000157.1:8671-11715 GCA_964570955.1 uncultured Burkholderiales bacterium
CCAAGCACGAACAGGGTCAGCGCCACAGCTTCGCGGATGCCTTCAAGGACATGCGCGTGTGGGCCCTGGCCGTGGTCTATTTCTGCGGTGTCGTGTGCTTCTACGCCATCAACTTCTGGATGCCCACCATCATTCAGGAAGTCGGCATCGACAAGCACGATTTCCTCAAGGTCGGCCTGCTCAGCATGATTCCCTGGGGATTCGCCGCGGTGGCGATGGTCTACTGGGGCGCGCACTCGGACCGGACCGGCGAGCGGCGCTGGCACGCGGCCGGGGGGCTGCTCCTGGGCATCGCCGGACTGCTCATGCTGGCGGTCATCGGGCACGATCCGGTGCTGTCCATCATCGCGCTGACCCTGGTGACCGTCGGTCTGCTGTCCTGGGTGGCGACGTTCTGGTCGCTTCCCACGGCGTTCCTGTCCGGAACCGCGGCCGCCGCCGGCATCGCCTGGATCAACTCGGTCGGCAACCTGGGCGGACACTTCGGTCCGGTGCTGATCGGACATATCCGGGCGGTCTCCGGGGGCGCGACGGAGTCTGCGCTCTACGCCCTGGCGGGCGTCGCCTTGCTGGGAGCGCTCATCATCCTGTTCATGCCGCGGTCAGGCGCTGCCCGGGCCGCTGCGTCTGCTGCTGCGCACTGAAGGGCACGGGCGGATCGTCGGCCGGGGCGTCGCTCCGGCCGACGGAGCGCCTTCTTGTCGTTCCCGAGCTCATTGATTTGGGTCAAGCACCGGGCACGGCCGGCCGCTAGGATGCGAAGCGATACGCATCCGTGCGTTCCGTAGAAGAGCAGATCGTTGAACCCGTCCGTCGCAGCGAGCCAGGATTGTTTTCACTGCGGGCTTCCCGTCCCACCGGGCAGTCCCTATCGCGCGGTCATCGGCGGAGTCAGCCGGGCAATGTGCTGCCTGGGATGCCAGGCCGTCGCCCAGACCATTGCCGGAGAGGATCTCGAAGCCTACTACCGCAACCGCACGGCGTTCGCGCCGGCGGCTGCGATCGACGCGGACGATGCCGCGCGCCTGCGCCTGTACGACCTGGACAGCGTGCAGGACGGATTCGTGCAGCGAGACGGTGACGTCCGCGAGGTGCAACTGTTGCTCGAGGGCATCACCTGTTCGGCCTGCGTATGGTTGAACGAGCAGCATCTGTCGCGCTTGCCGGGTGTGCTCCTGGCGGAGGTGAACTACACCACCCATCGCGCCCGGGTGCGATGGAATGCGGCGCAGGTCAAGCTCTCGGAGATCCTCCGAGCGGTGCGGGAGATCGGTTATTCGGCGTTTCCCGCGACCCTGGCGAATGCCGAGCAGTCTCGCCGGCGCGAGAGCCGTGCCGCCCTGTGGCGCCTGTTCGTCGCCGGCTTCGGCATGATGCAGGTGATGATGTACGCGGTGCCGACCTACCTGGCGGGCGACGGGACCATGACCGCGGACATCGAGCGCCTGATGCACATCGCCAGCTTCGTGCTCACGGTCCCGGTGGTGTTCTACTCGTCGGGACCGTTCTTCCGCGGCGCCTGGCGCGACCTGCGCCGGCGCCGGCTGGGGATGGACGTGCCGGTGGCGCTCGGCATCGCAGTCAGTTTCCTCGCAAGCGTGATCGCAACCTTTGGCAGCGGCGGCGAGGTGTACTACGACTCCATCACGATGTTCGTGTTCTTCCTGCTCGGTGGGCGCTATCTCGAGATGCGCGCGCGCCAGAAGGCCGCATCGAGCCTGGAGTACCTCGACCGCGCGTTGCCGCTCGGGGCGCACCGGCTGACCGGATATCCGGGCAGCCACGACGCCGAGGAGGTACCGGCCGTCACGCTGCGGGCCGGCGATCTCGTGCTGATCAAGCCGGGCGAAGTCGTTCCCGCGGACGGAACCCTCGTCGACGGCGCGACCGAGACCGATGAAGCGTTGCTGACCGGGGAGAGCCTGCCGGTGGTCAAGCGCGCCGGGGCAGCACTCGTTGCCGGCGCGGTCAACCGGCTCAGTCCCGCGGTGATGCGGGTCGAGCGGGTGGGCGAGGCCACGCGTGCGTCGCACATCCGGCGCCTGACCGAACGGGCGGCCGGCCAGCGTCCGCCGATCGTCGAGATCACCGATCGGATCGCGGGCTGGTTCATCGCCAGCGTGTTGCTGGTGGCTGCTGCCGCCGTGGCGTTCTGGCTTCGGGTGGATCCGGAGCGGGCGCTGTGGATCGGTGTGTCCGTGCTGGTGGTCACCTGCCCGTGCGCGCTATCGCTCGCGACACCCACGGCGCTCGCGGTCTCCGTCGGCGCACTCGCGCGGCGCGGGGTGGTGGTCACCCGGGTGCAGGCGATCGAAGCGCTGGTGCGGGTGACGCACGTGGTGCTCGACAAGACCGGCACCCTGACGCAGGGTCGGCTGTCGCTGACCGGCGCAACGTTCGCGCAGGGCGTGGAGCAGGCGCACGCGCTGGGCATCGCCGCAGCGCTCGAGCGCGGGTCGGAACATCCGATCGCGCACGCCATCCAGGAGGCTGCGCGGCACATCGGCATTCGCACACCGTCGTCCGCGGCCCTGCACGCCGTGCCCGGTGCCGGCGTGGAGGGCGAGATCGACGCCATCCGCTACCGCCTCGGCAATCGACGCTACGTCGCGCAGTTCGCCGGGGTCCTGCCGCCGCTGGCCGATGCGGCAGACGATTCGACCGCCGTGTGGCTGGCCACGAAGGGGCGCTGGCTGGCGCGCTTCAGCCTGCGCGATGCGCTGCGTCCCGAGGCGCGCGAGCTGGTCCGGGCGCTGCGCGCGCACGGCAAGCGCGTGCTCGTGCTGAGCGGAGACGAGCCGGCCGCGGTGTCGAGCCTTGCGGGCAGCCTGGGCATCGATGCGTTCGAGGGCGGCATGACGCCCGAGAGCAAGCAGGCGCGCGTGAAGGCGTTGCAGGACACGGGTGCCGTCGTGGCGATGGTCGGCGACGGCGTGAACGATGCGCCGGTACTCGCGCAGGCCCAGGTGTCGGTGGCCATGGGATCGGGCGCAATCGTGTCCCAGGCGCAATCCGACCTGGTGCTGCTGTCGGGAAGGTTGGGG
>CAZNBS010000158.1:0-11612 GCA_964570955.1 uncultured Burkholderiales bacterium
CGGAGGAGCGCGAAAGGTACTGCCAGCCGTTGAAGTCGGCATGACTTTCAAGGTCAGTCTGCCAGGCATCTTCCACAGCGGGCTTGAAGGTGAGCACCAGAACACGTTTGGCACCGAGTTTCTTTGCCAGTTGGTAGGAGGTGAAGGTCTTCCCGAAACGCATCTTCGCGTTCCACAGGAAGCGCGGCGCGGCGTCATTGTTTTCGGCCCAAATCGAGCGGTAATAGTCGAAGGTTTTATCGACCGCCTCGGCCTGCTCACGGCGCAGCGGAAAGGTTTCGTGATGCGTCCCCGCGAACCGCTGACCGGTGCGCAACTCGGTGAGCACGGTTTTCACATCCTTAACCGTACAGCGCACCCATTCCAATTCGGCGTTCGCGAAGCCCTTCCTGACCAGCGCTGCACGTACTTCGTGGTCGCTGAAAATGCTGCCGTCGTCACACGCGGCGGACTCGTCGAGTTCGATTCGGTAATTCTTGATGGCGGCCGTCTTGAGCTGCTCGGCAACGCGTTGTTTCACGTCGCGCGTGGTTTGCCCGACCTTGAGAAGCCCCTTGTGCGCCGCGTCGGCAATCGAGTAAGCGTAGATGCGCGGCCGGGCTTCCGGCTTGGGCGCGAGGATTTCCTCGATGGTGGGTTTACTCATCTGCATCATTGTCGAGATTCATCACCCTGACTTGAGACTCGATGTACGCACGCTCCTGCTTGGTGATGCCGTACTTCTCGTAGAGGATGTCGTCGGTCCAAACACGATCCCACGTCTGCATCGGAACCCAAACGTAAGTGGAGTGGGTGGCGTGCTGTGTGATCTTCCGCAATGAGACCAGGAAACGAAAGAATCGAGTCGTGTAGTACGACTGTAGACTCTTGGCCTCCCTCTCCGAATCTACGGAAAAGAACAGAAACGACTGCGTACAGACCGAGGGCGACGGCGCAATGAGCGGCTTACCCATAATCTGATGCGGGACGCCGTCACCACCGTTGTACGCTTGCGGTACAAGCACCTTCCACTTGTCAATGAGGTGTGCGCTCTTAGTAACCTCGGTGCGCCCGATATAACCCACATCGCGCTTCATCGTGCGGATGTAGAAAAGCGGCAAATCCCCGGCACGCTTCTTGTCATGGAAGCCATCGAAATTCGATGTCCAGCCAAACTCCTTGTCGCGAGCGAGTATTGTGTTAATGGACGGCTCTGCGTGCTTCTGCACTTTTCGCAGAATTGACATGGCGCGCCCATCCCGCACAAACACGTCGTACTCACCAAGGTTGCGCGCCATCGGCCCAACAACCTCTCCGCCCCGGCTGGTCGTTACGTTGCAGTCGCCATCGTGCGCCGCGTCCCACAAAAAATAGCAAACGCCTGCCTTGACCTCGACCCCTGGAAACACGTCGCTGGCTGCTGGATAGTCGACGAGTTCTCGCAGCCGGCGGTCCCCGAGCATTGTCTGCCGGAATTCGCTAAGCCCAAGACCCGAAGCCATCCATCGCGAAGGAATAATCATCGAGAGATAGCGCGGCTCAAGTTTTTTCGCCTGCTCGACAAAATGCTGGTAAATCGGCACATCCCGAGTACCGCCGTCCGAGCCCAGTTGATACGGCGGATTGCCGATAATCACGTCAAACTGCATATCGCCTCCAAACAACTCGGCAATCCGAGTCTTGATGTTATCTGCGTGAATGAACGCATAGGCGTGGGTTTCCAGATCTTCAGCCCGGTCGTAGGTCGCTTGGCCTGCACCACAGAACGTGCATTTGCCATTCACCCATGTGTGCTCCAGCCGCTCGAACCAGATATTGCCCGCGTCGTTGTCAAAGCCCTTGGCAACGGAATGCTCCCCTTTGGCGTGCTTCGAGCAATACACGCTGCGCCGCGCCAGCAGGCTGGTGAGATGCGTGATACCGATGCCAAACACCTGTTTGGTCAGGATGTGGTCTACGCGCTCTTCCAGGTTCGGTATTTTGCGTGCGAGCCCTTGGGTAAGCCGGCTGGTGATTTCGCGCAGAAACACACCCGACTTGGTGCACGGGTCAAGGAAGCGCACCTTCTTGTCGGACCAGATGTTCGCTCCGTTGTGGCTGGCCGCCCAGGCTTCAGCAAGGGTATCCAGCATCCGGTTGGCAAACTCGGGCGGGGTGAATACTTCGTCGTTCGAGAGATTCGCAATGCAGGTCAGCACGTCCGGATTGCGGCCGCGCAGCGTGAAAGATGCCTGCCCGTTCATGCAGCCCCCTGTCCAGTATCACCGGTCGCCATGCTGGCAAGCTCGCGCACAGCCATCGGCGGGTAGGTCTTCATTGGCGTGAGGATTTCATGCTTGGCAAATAGCGAGCCTTGTTCGACATGGTCCGACATGCCCGTGAGGATGTCAAAACGGAAGTCGCGGCGCTGAAATTTGCCCTTGCCGAGGTAGCCCCATTCCGCAAAGGTGATCGGTTGTCCATCGCTGGCAAGCATTTTCAGGGCGTCGCCATGGACGAGATTCCACGAGAGCACGCAAAACGCTGCCCGGTACAGTTCGTCCGACGCCTCGATATTCAGGTACTCGGCGAAGATTTCCAACAGGTTCGCGCGGCACTCAGCGATGTTGTCCGCCAGCAGTTCGATACCGTAGATGCACATCAGCGCGTACAACGCAAAGTGCCGCCGCTCGAAGTCCGACTTGCCATACTTGAGTTCGACGGCAGCGAGCTTGCGTTGCAAGACCCGTACAAGAAAATTCCCGCTACCGCATGCCGGTTCAAGAAAACGGGAGTCGATGCGCTCTGACTCCTCTTTGACGAGGTCGAGCATGGCATCAACCAGCCATTTGGGGGTAAAGACCTCCCCGTGATCGGCGACGCGTTGTTTTGACTTGACCAAGCTCATGGGCAATAGGTTTTTGGCGATAACGCGTTAGAACCATTGCATTATGCCTGACCATTCCCAGATGCTGAATCCGTGTTGAGTGTCTCCTAACTGGCAGACTTTTAGGACTGCAGGTCATGGCCGCACTCGGACCTTGGGGCTCCGCCCCAAACCCAGCGCTCGCCGCGTGGCAGGGGGTGGGGTTACAAGACCAACCCCACCTCTCGCCACTGAGCATTTACGCTACGTCGGCGTCAAGGGTGCGCTCCGCCGGGTGCTCACCCGTTCGGTGCTCGCCTTCGGCTGCGCGCCGCATGCGGCTTCCACGCCCGCCCTTGATCCCGCCTCCGCTATTCCCAGCCGATTTGCTGTGTCGCATAATGGACGAACTATGAGACTTCTACACACCATGTTGCGCGTCGGCGATCTACAGCGCTCCATCGACTTCTACACAAAAGTACTCGGTATGACCCTGCTGCGCACGACGGAGCGAGCCAATCAAGGCTATACGCTGGCCTTTGTCGGCTATGGGAGCAACCCGGATCACGCGGAAATTGAACTCACGTACAACCACGGAGTGGATCGATACGAACTTGGCACGGCCTACGGTCATATTGCACTTGGCGTACCTGATGTAGCGGCTGCCTGTCAGCAAATCCGTGCTGCCGGGGGCAACATTACCCGCGAGGCTGGCCCTGTAAAAGGCGGCAGCACAATCATCGCATTTTGCACCGACCCCGACGGTTACAAGATCGAACTCATTCAGCGGGCGGATTAGCCAGCATCTTCTGGCGCATCGAACTGACCCGTGGCTACCCCGATGCGCCGCGACGTATCCGACGTTAGCGGCTCGCCCAGTATCTTGCGGATTGCCGTGGCGAAGCCGATCTTGAAGATTGGGCTTCCCTTGTCGGTGAGGATGCGCCCGTGCTTGTCCTCCTTCCAGCCTTCGTCTTTCAGCAGTTTCTCGCTGATCGCATGGCGTAGCGCCTCCTTCTCAGAATCGGTGAGGCCAACGTCGGCAGGCAGATACTCCCCAGTTCGCGCGGCTCCCGAGCCCTCACCAGACTTGTCCCGGTAGTCAATCACGATGTTGGCATGCTGCTTGAGGAGATTCACTTCCCCGCGCAGCTTCTTGTTCTCGGCCAGGACCGCCCCCATGACTGAACGAACTGCCGGGTCGGGAATCCGGTCAAGCACGTCCCAAACCGGGTTGTTGGTGGGCTTGCGCACCTTGCGCGTCACGCCGCCAGTATGGCTCGCCCACGCCTTGATCAAGCCCTTGAAGTCGTCGCCGGTCTTGTTGTGAATTGTTGAAGGGACCGGGCCGCCGCGTTCCTGGGCGATGCGCGAGATCGTCGCCACGGAGAAGTCCTTGCTGCCCCGCTCGTACTGCTCGCGACAGACGGCGTGAATCAGGTCGAGGTTCTTCCGCTTGCGCGTAGTGGCGTTGGCTTTGATTTGTTCCAGCAGGTCGTCGGGATGCATGTTTAGACTCCTTCCTCTTCCATGGGTGCCGGCAGAGATTTCTTGGACCGCAGATCGCGGATGACCTGTGTCATCGCCATGCCCTGGTCCTCAATGCTCGTGATCGTCGCGATCAGGTCGTCATCCACGATACCCAGTTGCCTGAGGCGGCCTTGCGCCTCGACGAACTCGACGGCGTTCTCGAGGGAGCCGGCACGCGCCTCGATCAGCTTCATCATGGCGTTGCCCGCCTGCAGTTGTTGCTCGACGCTGAGCCGCGAGAACAGCAGCGGCTTCTTGTTCGCATGCAGAAGCGCGTCGAGCAGTTGTGAGCGGCGGATGGTCGGCTGCCGGCCGTCGATCTCGGGGTAGATGACCGCATTGCGGCACTGCACTTCAATCGAGTGCAGTTCGCTTTCAGTAACGGTCAGCGCGGTCTGGATGTCGAATAGCGTGCCTGCCGCGACCAGTTGCAGCCCGTCCTTGGCCGCATTCTTGTTGATCTCGATGCAGCGTAGGATCAGGCGCTGGATGGCCTGCAGATCGGTGATCCAGCGATCCAGCGTCTGGGTTTCAGCTTCAAGCAGCGCCGACTTCTTTTCCAGCTCAACGGTGGCGGTGAAGAGGTGGCCCTTGTCTTCGCATTCCGCACGCTGCTCTTCCAGGGCCGCCACTTGTTCGGTGAAGCGGTTGTAACGCTCGGCCGCCAACATGGCGTGATATGCGATGTGGTTGAACTTCGCGTTGAGTGCATGCAGCCACGCGGGACCGGTGAGGAAGAACCGGCAGCGGATGCAATTGCGCTCGCCGGGGTAGCCAGGAACCGGAGTGTAGTCTTTTCGATCCTTTGCTTCACTGAGCTTTTCTCCACCCACATCGCACATCGCGCAGCCCACCGGACATATGCCATTGTCGTCATAAACGAAGCCTGCCTCGCTCTGCTGATTCAAGGCTGCGGTGATGCCATCGGGAGAGACGCTGGCAAAGCGCTGATTGATTTCGTTGCGTCCGTGCCGCATCAGGAAGATCTTGTGGGCCCGAGCTTCATTCTCGGTCAACTTGTGTTCAGAGTCGGCCATCAGCTTGTTCATATGGTCGATACCGATCTTCGTGTAGTAGATCGTCTGTATTAGGCCGTGGTGGCCTGCAACCAGCTTGGAAACGACCTCTATGGGCAGGCCACCGTCCATGATCAGACCGGTGATCAGCGAGACGCGCAACGCGTGGAGCGGGAAGTAGGTTCCTGTACCGTCCGGGGCCACAAGGCGGATCGGATTTCCTAAAGAGTCCTTTTCTCCCTTCTTCGAGAGTTCCGCTTCCAGGCGGGCAAGGAGTTTGTACCAGAGCGTATGCAGCACGCCGTCAAGCACCGGCTTGGCCTTGTCTCGATGATCCATCGCTGCGCTGCGAAACAGGAAGAAGGCCGGGCTGCGTTCGGCAAGGATGGCCTCGGCCGGGCGAGCTGAGAAATGCTTAGCTTCTAACTCGACCCAAGGCATTGCCGCATCGACAGGGTTATAGCGTTCCTGCCAGTTGCGCAACTTTTCTAGCCAGTAGAGCAACTCAATGTTGGTCCAGGGGATTACATAGCCTTTTTCATCCTCCTGCTTGTTGATGTCGGCGGTCTTGTTGGTGTTGATGAAGAACCCGACCCCTAGCCCACCGGCTTCCCGGTAAAACACCCCGCGTTGGCAGGGGCGCGCCTCACAGCCAAGTGCGAGCGGCGCATCATTGAGCTTGAAGCGGCCGCCCTGCGCATCCCAAACGAAGCGCCAAGTATCGCCCTCGCCCGAGTCGAGGAAGCGGACTTGGTGGGTACGCAGCGCAAGTTCGAGCTTGACGTAGACCGCCATTGCGCGCACCGGGGACCAGAGTTCGGTCACGATTTCCGGGAGATTCTTGCTCTTTCGTTCCACCCTGCCCGGCCTGCGTTCGCGCCACACGCAGTCGGGATCATTGCGATTAACGAGGGCTGAATCGACCACGAACCATTCACCACCTGCGCCGCTCGAATCCGTGGCCTCTTGCGCCCAGGTCCAGTCACGGAAAGCTGGCCCCTCGGCCAGCAACTTACGCAACCTGCGAATGTAGAGCATCGGCAGGGCGTTCTTGACCGTCTCGGTTGGTGCGCTGACTCCGGCTTGAGACAGGCGCTCGATGGGGTTGTGGAACACAGCCGGCACCACGCGCTCGCCGTGTTCGCCCTCAACGGAAAGCTTGTGTAGAAGCACCCAGTCGATAAAGTCGGCGACGTGAACGTTTTGCCTAACAAGGGTTACTGAGCGCTTTTCCTTCGCGGTGCCATTGCCGGACCAACGTTTGTGTCTGGTCTTCACCAGGGCGTCAAAGAACGCCGGCTTATCTGTCGTTCGCTTCAGAAACTCCAGCGGGTCGCGCTGTAGGTCTTCCTTGATCAAGTACCGAGTCAGAAATGCATCTATGGACCTACTGCGAATACCTTGATTCCTACGCACTGTCCGGATGTATTCTGCGGCGTACGCCACCCAGGCCGCCATGCGTGGTTCGATTGTCAGGACATGGCGAAACGTCAGGTCGCCCTTTTTGCCGTATTCCTTGCGGCGCTTTCGTGGAAACGGGTTGCGCCACTGTGTGGGAATAACCAGGTGCCCGTCGGAATCACGAGCCGAGAATTTTTCGCGCAGGACCCAATCGATGAAATCGCTGACAGCATCGTGCTGCCCTTGCGCATAGATTTCGCTCACCGAATCTGGTCTAAACGTAGCCCACAAGTTGGGCACCTGCGCGCCTGCATCCAGCAGGTGATGGGGTGATTTGTCGAGGCTCTGTTCGTGCAGATAGCTGACGAAGAAGGCAGTCATACCTCGCTTCGTCGGATCACTTCTCTTTTTCAACGGCCACCACTCTGCCGCTAGGCTCCGCCATTCCTCGAAGGCCGGGTCCAGCGCCAGCAGGAAGCGGAACTTGGGGTCGAATCGCTGATCCGTGCCTCTGATGTATGATCCTCCTTTCGAATGCTTTCCGCCCATTCACCTTCTCCTCAGTTTGGGGTTGGGACCGGTCATGAGGCCCAGTGGGTCGCTGTCCTTGAAGCCATAGCGGGCGAAGTCGGGGGCCGGCAGCGGCTCGCCCGAGTCCATCCGTCGCGTGGCGGCTTCGATCATGCGGTTGACCTTCGCGATGTCGGGTTCCGTGTAGACCAGCTGCGATTCGAGCGACCTGTGGTGCAGCGCCTTCTTGCGGGCGAGCGGATCCAGCTCATAGTCGGTGATCCGCTGGCCGTAGCCATGGCGATGGCCGTGCGGGGAGGTGCCGAGCATCTTTCCTACGACCTGGCCGATGCGATCCACCGCGCGGGCGTGCTGCCCCATGAAGTCGTTGATGGCGTAGGGCTTGCCGCCCTCGGTGACGAAGGCGAACGGGTGGTCGCAATACCGCCTTGATCGCTGCGCCATGTAGAGTATCCACAGCTTCATGAACAGTTCTCCGGCCCAGGTCGGACACCAGAACACCGGCATGAACTTGCCGTCGGCCTCGGTCACATTGCCCTTCCATCCGGCATGAAGCGCATCCGTGGAGTAGTAAAGGTTGCGCGGCATCAGGCCGTATTTACCCTTGAGGTAGGCCGCGCGGTTGCATTGGATCGGCTTGCCCTTGGCATCCAGCCAGTCCGGTGGAGCCAGCCCTTCCTCGGGATGGAAGACCCTCACATAGGCACGCTCGGGATGGTAGGGGTCGGGAAGCACGTCATGAACGAAGAGGTGGAACGGCTCGCTGACGCGCAAGCCACCGCAGTTCATGAGCAGCGTGATTAAGATGTCACGCAGATTCAGGCGCTCCTCCAGTCGCGGGCTGTTCTGCTTTCCCGGCACAATGAAGCCCTTAAACAATAGGTCTTCGATGCGATCTTCGGGGAAATACTTTGCCGCTCCCCGGTCGACGATGGGGGTCTTCTTGATCAAAGTCTGGCGTGCGCGCTTGTTCTGAAGCGCCGCAAGGTCGTAGTCGACGGTATGCGAGAAGATTGAGTGGTTGCGCCGCTTTTCCCAGGCCGCCCAGGCCAGCATCTCTTCGCCACGTGAAGCCTCACGCCACGGATTGAGGGGTTGGGTCTGCTGCTGCTTTGCCATCCAATCAGAGAAGTCGGAGAGCAGGTTGGTGAGTTGCCGGATCAACGGCGTGTTCATTCCCATCCAGTACAACTGGCCGGGGTCGCGTCCTTCGCCATCGGCGGTGCCAGTGTAGAGGCGCGCCACGAAGGCTTCGAACAAGTCCTCCGGCCGGTGGAAATGATGGTGGTTGGCGCTCATGTAGTCGAGCAGCAGCCCCACGGCTTGGGCTAGCTTCTGCTTCCAGCTTGCGCTCTTGAAGCGCGCCTTCTTGAGCATGTACTCGACAAGCGGCATGAGCACCCCGTACTCGGTGAGGATTACCGGGATTTCGGCATAGACGCCGTGGCTATCCTTGAACACACGGGCGCGGACGGTGACGTGATCCATCAGGCCATTCCGTCTAGAACATCGTTAAGCAGCGCGCCGAGCGCGACATGCCGCCCCGCCGCATTGGGCGAGGCTTCGGCAGCTGCTTTTGCGGCAGCCGCATCCCCCACGAGAATCACCTGCTTTTCGGCCCTTGTGACGGCGGTGTACAGCAGCGTGCGGTCGAGCAGCCGCGACTTCGTGACCGGGATGATGACGCGTCGGAACTGGCTGCCCTGCGACTTGTGGATGGTGATGGCGTAGGCCAGCTCGAGGTTGGGCAGGAGGTCGGGCGTCAGGTCGCGTTCCACGCCGTCGTCCCAGAAGATGCGCCCCAGCACCCGCCCTGGCTCGGAGTCTGGGACAGGGGGCTCCACCGCCAGGAGGGTGCCGAGCGAGCCGTTCTGGAGGTTTTTCTCCCAGTCGTTGGCGAGACAGATCACGGGGTCCCCTACGCGCAGGCCGGTACCCTGCCGCTGGCCGAATTCCTCGTTCCACAGCATCAGTTCCGCGCCGTGCGCATTGAGCCGCTGCTGGCCCAGGTGGTTGAGGTTTTTCACACCGCCTGCAGTCGCGTTACGCACGGCCCCGAGAACCTGCGTGCCGTCCGGGTCATCGGCCAGAAGATCGAGCACGAGGTCGTTTATCGCGTTACTGGAGCACGGCAAGAAGGCAATGGGCTTGCTGGGGTCATAGGGCAGCTCGGGCCAACGCCCGTGGCGGATGGCGTTGGCGGCGTCGGCAATCGCCCCGGAGTAGCGCTTGACCTGTTGCAGCTCGACGCGGGGAATGCCGGCCTGGTGTGCCAGTTCATGCAGCACCAGCCCTGGTCCCACGGGGGCGAGCTGATTGGGATCACCTACTAGCACGAAGCGGTAGGTGTCCGGCAAATGGCGAATGACGCGGTAGGCCGAGGGCAGGTCGACCATTGACGCTTCATCGATGACGACCACGGCGCGCTCGGGAGCTTCGTTGGGATCAAAGCGCTTGAGGAAGCCGGCAATGGTGCTGGACTCCTGTCCGGTGGCCTCCTTGATGCGGCGTGTCGCGCGCCCGGACAGGGCCATGGCAAAGATCGGCCAGCCTGCGGCGCGGCAGACGGCAAACCAGCCTTTGAGCACGGTTGTCTTGCCGGTGCCAGCGCCGCCAGTAATGACCGTCACCGCGTTGGCATTGGCGACCTGTAGCGCTTCGATCTGGCTCGTCTCTAGCGTTAAGGCGGCTTCGGCCTGATAGCTTGCAAGGACTTCGTTAAGTTCGTGAGTGGCCAGGAGCGGTTCGGGGTTGGCTGCGCGCTCGGCAATCGCTTGAGCAGTGCCCTGTTCCATGACGTAGGGGCCAAGAGCATGCAGTCGGCCATCACGACGCTGGAAGCCGCCGGCAGCCTCGCTATGCTGTAGGGCGCGGGCGATCAAAGCAGGGTCGCCAGAGCCCAGCAAGCGCCCCAATCGGTCTTCAAAATGCTCTTGGGGGATGCAGGTATGGCCCGAATCGAACGCCGCGTAAAGGGCCTCCTCGACTGCTCCGGCGAGACGGCGCGGGTCGTCATTGGTGACCGCGAAAGTTTGGCGTGCGAGCGCGTCAGTGGTTTTCCAGTCAGCGGCGAAACTGATCAAGCGGTACGGGTCTTCCTCGATCTTTTCGGCAGCCCGGCTGCCAAAGTAGTCCAGCACCTTGCGCCCCAGGGCAACCGTGAAGCCACGGTTTTGCAGCCATTGCAGGGTGAAGGTGTCGCCCCAGCGCTGCCAGGCTTCGGCGAGTTGCGCGGCAATATTCTGGGGCAGGACTTCCGCAAGACGATCCACCGCGCCCGCGTCAAGGATCAAATAAAGTTCTGCGCCGAAGGCGTTCCACAGACGGCGGGCCTTGACCATGCCGATGCCCTTGAAAGCATCGCATTCGGCAAGCAGAGTGACGATGTGGTCGCCCGACGGGCGCAGGAGTTCCATCGTCTCGGGCACGATGGTCGATTCAATCAGCCGGTAGCCATTCACGACGATGACGTTGTCTTCCGCCACGCCGGAGATCCGCCACAACTGGCCGCTCTCGACGTTACCTTGAAGCAGAAAGTGGGGAGCCTTGACGACCACATGCGCCTTGGCGTCGATGCGATTGCCGTTGCCGTCGATCTCTACGCCCGTGAAGATCGCGCCGCCCCGGCCCAGCGGGTTCTGGCTTCGGATCGTGCTCACGCGCAGCGTAAGGCTGGATACGTTCACCGGGGCAACCTCCCAGTGCTCGACAACACGTTGTCCATCACGCGATAGCGGTCGAGCTGACCGCGAAGTTCCATGAGCTCGGCCTTGAGCGCGGCGTTTTCGGCCTCAAGGCGCTTGAGTCGCGCCTTGTCAGCGGCAGCTCGAGGGTTTGGTTGGTCAATCGCTGCGACAAGGGCGGCTTCCCCCTCGGACACCGCCAGTGGCGGCAAGACGCCCCGTTCGCGCAGGCCGGCTTCAAGGGTTTTCAAAGAATCCCTGACACGGGGGTTCTGCAACAACACACTCTTGGCAAATCCGCACTCGCGGGCAATCTCTTTTCGGTTGAGCTGGCCGCGCAAGACCATTTCCCGGTAGTCAGCGTCGACCTTGCTTGCCACCCAAGAGAGAAAGGTGGCGAGGTTTTGGTCGGCCTTCTGTTGGCCGTTGAGGCGGTTTTCCATTAGTAGGCTCGTTACAATTAGTTGTTAAAATACCCTATAGATATTAGTCTATCAAGCAAAAAAAAGCGCCTCTCTGATGATTCGGATTCTTTTCGCGCTCTAATAGTTGTGTCATGTGACCCCATATAACGTCGGGATCCTGCACGAAGGCGATCACCGTGCTGCCGTGCTTCATCGGCCCCGC